>JBMLQF010000215.1:0-10239 GCA_049241705.1 Fluviicola sp.
GTGAATTCGATCTCAGCGATGTCACCACTTCGCGTTAAGGTTTTCATGTCTGTAACCGAAGTGTTCCAAGTCATTACTCCAAACAAACCGTCTTTTGACAACCAGTTCAAAGCGTCATGACCGTCCGTGTTCATGCGTTCAATGTTATTTGTAACGCTATCCCACAATTGATCTGTTTCATTCCAGACAGCTGTATAGACATCTTCAAAATATTCCTGATCATCCGGATTCATGCGTCCGCCTGTAGTGTTTCCGCGTCTTGAAGTGAAATACAAACGTTTTCCATCAGTGCTCAAGATTGGATTGTAATCATTGTAACCGGTGTTGATATCACCTAACAATGGCGTGCGTAAATTACTCGCCTTGCTTAAAGCATTTTTGGCAAAAGCACACTCAGCTAATTTATCTGTTATGCGCAAGTCCTTTGCTCTACTGGCGGATAAAAGGTCTAAAGCTTTTTGATAGTTGATCTGAGCCGAATCCAAATTACCTAGTCGATGATAACTTGATCCTAATATGTCGTAAATGTCTGCGTCTACTTCAGTACTACCTTTGCGTACAGCATCCAGTCCGTACTGACGAGCAAAACCGAAATTGTTCAGACGGAAGTGACAGTAAGCAACCCAGTAAGATGCTTTCCAGGAGTTAGGATCTTTTTGAGTAGCTTCACGAAAAGTGATCAAAGCATCGCGGATCTTTCCGGTGGTAACTTGCTGGCGACCTTTATCGATCAGGATCAACGCAGCTGATTTGTCGATGATACCGGTAGTAGAATCTGCCGGTTCACTGAACGCGAAAGTGCGGTTCGAAAATCCAAAGCCTATGAAAAGACAAATGGTTAAGAAATAGCGCATAAATAATGGATTCAATTTGACGACAAAATAAGGTAAATTATTCATTTACAACGTCGACTTGTGGAGTAAAAAAGCCTATTTTGTTGATAAATCCTGATTGGCAATTACCAATTCGCGCGTTTTCTTGAGATCCAATAAATCATTCATGGCAATTGTCGCCGCAACGATACTCCAAATTGGAGCAAATGCCGCACAGATCCATAACACGAAATTAAGTATGAACTGGTACAAGAACTGAAGCGGATCGGCACCGAAATTACTCCAGTCGAAAAGTGCCTTTAGTTCAACTGGAACCCAGATCATGATACTATAAATAGCACCTATGGCAAGCGCTAAACCGCGATTTTTACGTGCAAACTGAATACTTTGCTCAATGTTCAATTGCAAGCGTTCGTTGACGTAATCCAAAAATGAAAAGCCATAGTAGTAGAATCCAATTACGAAGATCAGGTAAAACAAAGGACTGTCTTTGGCTTCTTCCCATCCGAGCCATGCAACTAAATAGACGATGAGAAAGAAAAAATACTCCCACATGATGTTCCTGATAGCAATTCGAAATCCGCGTTTCACATCATGGATCAATTGACGAAATGAAAATGCGTAGGTGTTTCCAGTGATCAAAAACTCCACCTTTTGAGATAAATGGGAGAGAAGTGGCGAGAGCAAAATAACCACCAAATACTTGGCAAAGCGCATCAAAAGAATGGAAATAGAGATCTCAAGTAGTAAACGCATCAAATACCAGATGATCTGATTCATGTTTTCTGCTTTCGCTTCCGGTTTGTTCAATTCGATCATGAAGCCCAGTTGGTAAATCCCCAACATCAGAATTGCCGGGATCAAAACATACCAATACAACTTGTGATCCAGAATGAAACGGAAGGCCTTGATATAAGCCCGCCAACCGACCAACAAGTTCTGAAAAAACCGCATGTCGCAAAGTTAGCAGATTTTAAGTCTTTAAATCACCTTTCTGGAATTAGCTAAAATCCTTCGAATGAATTTCAAAGCTTGGATTTTTACTACCTTTGCCGCTTTCTAATAAATCGATAAAGTACGCAGTATGAATCTTACAGCGCTCACAGCAATTAGCCCGGTTGACGGACGTTACCGTTCAAAAGTAGATACCTTGGCGCCCTATTTTTCTGAATTTGGTTTGATCAAGTATCGCGTTCACGTGGAAGTGGAATACTTCATTGCCTTGGTTGAATTTGGTGTAGCGCCCTTAAGTTCTGTGGATCGATCGGTTTTTCCAGCATTACGAGCTATCGTGACAAACTTTTCTGAGGCTGATGCTTTGGAGATCAAGCGCATCGAACGTACTACTAATCACGATGTAAAAGCTGTTGAGTATTTCTTGAAAGAAAAAATGGAAGGTTTGGGTTTAGGTGCTCATTTGGAGTTCATCCATTTTGGACTTACCTCCCAAGATATCAATAACACTGCTGTTCCGTTGAGTTTAAAAGAGGCGATTCACGAAGTTTTTCTTCCAGAATTGCAAGCAATGATCGGTCAATTGAAGGACTATGCTGCTGAATGGAAAATAGTTCCAATGCTGGCAAGAACACACGGACAGCCGGCATCTCCAACCATTTTAGGGAAAGAGATTGCTGTGTTTGTTCAGCGTTTGGAGGGTCAGATTGAAGTTTTGAAAACAATTCCTTATGCTGCCAAATTTGGTGGTGCAACAGGGAATTTCAATGCGCATCATGTTGCTTTTCCAGAGATGGATTGGGTGACCTTCGCCAATGATTTCGTTAATAAGAATTTGGGATTGAGTCGTACACCATTGACCACACAGATCGAGAACTATGACCAATTGGCGAATCTTTTTGACTGTCTGAAACGAATCAATACGATCATTTTGGATTTGGACCGAGATATGTGGACATACATTTCGATGGACTATTTCAAACAAAAATTGAAAGAGGGCGAAGTAGGATCTTCCGCAATGCCGCATAAAGTGAATCCAATCGATTTTGAAAATTCAGAAGGAAATGTTGGGATTGCAAACGCGCTTTACGAGCACCTTGCCGCTAAATTGCCAGTTTCTCGTTTACAACGCGATTTGACGGACTCAACCGTTTTGCGTGCTATTGGAATGCCGTTGGCACACTCGCTGATAGCTATCAAAGCAACAAGCAATGGTTTGGGTAAATTATTACTTAATCGAGACGCAATTGCACATGATCTAGAAGAAAACTGGGCAGTTGTTGCAGAGGCGATCCAAACCATTTTGAGATCGATCGGCTTCCCGCAACCATACGAGGCATTGAAAGGTTTGACTCGAAAAAATGAAAAGGTAACACAAGATACCGTTCATGCTTTCATCGATACTTTGCAAGTGGATGACGCTATGAAAACCCGTCTGAAGGCAATTACACCTTCAAATTACACGGGAATTCCGTTAATATAACAGTTTGTTTTTGTAACTTAACGCAAATTCTAACATGCGTTGGTTCTTCCTACTTTGGTGTTTTGTTTCTGTCCTCAGTTTTGGGCAACCAGCATTCATAAATTGGAGTGAAGACAACAGGGATCACACGTCTCTGGTCTCTTTGATGCCAGTAAATGGGATGGATTTCTATGCCTTCCGCCGCAATTATTCCGGATTGATCACCACACCACGCGTGGTTTCCTACAAGCAAGGCCTGGAAGAGGCGCGTATGCGTATCGAAGAACAGGTCACTCAAAATGCAGCTACGCTCGAAGACGTGATTTACTTCGGTGGAAAATTGGTAGCGTTTCTATCAGATCTTCAAGACGGATACAACAACCTGTACATGGTAACCTATGATCAGGATATGCAGCCAACAGGTGAAGAATCCTTATTGGCAAGCTATCCCGTGGCTGGGATCTTTAGAAAAAAAGGAAACTTTTATGTGGTTGTTTCTGATAATGGTAAGTTCTTCAGTGTAGAATATTCCATTCCGGCCAAGCGCGATGAATACGAGTATTTTGGTTACCGTGTTGTGAATGATCAATTTCAAATTGTTCAGCAGGGAGAACACGAATTGCCGTACCGCTCTAGATTGATGAGCATTGATACGCGTTACCTTTCAGAGAAAGGTGAGTATTTTATCGGCCTGTCTATCTTTACTTCCAGCGATTTCGGTATCTGGCGTGACTATTCCTCTTTGGAAAAAACGGTGGTCATGCATGTGGATACATCCGGGTTAAAGCCATTTGTTTTGCAATTGGACAATCGGAAAGTGTACGATTTTGAATTGACAGTGCTGGATTCGAACTTGTTTGTGACGGGGACTTACGGACAACCTTTTTCTGCCGGGGCCAAGGGCTTTTTTTTCCAAAAGATCAATATCGAATCTGCAAAGATCGAACGTGAATCCCTTCAAGATTTTCCTCCTGATGTGCTTGAGCAGGAACAGATGCGTAATCGTTTCAATGAACGGATGCGGGGCGATTTCTCGTTTCAATCCAGATTAAATGATGAGTTGATGAATTACGCTTTCCGGGGAATACATCCGCAACAGGATGGAAGTGTAGTGGTGGTGGCGGAACAATTTTACATTTATCAGACCAGTTCTTCAGACGGAAGGGGATTGACCCAAACAGTCAACCATTATTATTACAATGATCTTTTGATCTATAAGATTGATTCAATTGGAGCTATTGCTTGGTTGAAACGTGTTCCGAAAACGCAGCATTCCGTGAATGATTATGGATATTACAGTAGTATGGTTTCTGTGGACGTGAATGGGAGTATCCATTGTTTTTTCAATGACCATTCATTGAATTATGATGAAAGTGGCGTGTATGACCAAAACTTCCGGGAGGTAAGCTTCCCAATGCGTCCAAGAAATTATGTATTGGCTGAAGTGACTTTGGATCCTCAAACAGGCGAGATGGTCCGATCGATCAAAGGACGACATGAAGAAACCAATGGATTTGTAGTGCTCAAATTGAGTGTTTGGCACAAATCGAAGCGTCAATTGTTATTTTATGCTAACGGAGTACGAGAACGTTTCGGTTTGTTGCAATTTTGATGTGAAATCAGCGTTTTAACGCTAAAAAATAAGATTATGGACAAGTCTTCGATCTACGAACAATTTGCTACTTATTGCTGGGTAAATAACAAGCAACCTGAGTCAATTGCTGCTTTCTGCGATTTCGCGAAAATCGAGCACACGACTTTTACAGAACATTTTTCTTCATTTGACCAGTTAAGGAGCAGTTTGTTGATCGAAACCTTGGAAATGGTTTGGGACAACGTGGAGCTTACTGCAGCTCAACATGAGTATTCCGGAAGAGAAAAAGCCCTGGCCTTATTCTTTACACTAGCCGAGAAATTTGGACCTTATAAACGCTATTTCCAGACCCTTTATCCGTTAAAGCAAACTCCTGCTTTTGTGCAAGACTGGAGAGGATTTAACCAACAATTTGTACGTTACACCCAATACTTGAATCCGGATGAACGCATGCAATGGTTACGCGATAAATTGCCAAATACCATTACAAATGAAGCAAATGGACTGTTGATCGCTTGGAACTATGTGTTTCGTGTGTGGTTAGCAGATGAATCGGAAGATCAAGCTACGACGGATGCTGCAATTGAAAAGACAATTCACTTGTATTTCGATTTTGCCAATACGGATAAATTGGAGCAATTGATGGATTTTGGAAAATTCATCTTTTCTACGAAAGTACGCTTGTGATGGAAAAGCGACCAGAAAAAGAATACGACTCGATACCAACTTCGAAGGTACAACGCGCTATGAAGGTAATCGGTACCAGCGTTAAAGTCGGTGGAAACTACCTGTCACATTATTCAAAATCGTTGATCTCCGATAATGTATCGAAAGAGGAACTACACGAAAAAAATGCAGATACTGTTTTCAAAGCGTTGGGTGAAATGAAGGGGAGTGCCCTGAAGATGGCGCAACTACTTTCAATGGATGAATTTACACTGCCAGAAAGTTACCAAAAAGCATTTCAGCAAGCCCAAAACAATGCTCCACCCTTATCTTTTCCCTTGATCCAGAAAACCTTCCGTTCTCAATTCGGAAAGGATGTGGATGAACTATTCGAGTCTTTTTCGAGACAAGCAGTGCATGCCGCGAGTATCGGTCAAGTACATCGGGCAAAAAGATCTGGAAAGGATCTAGCCGTAAAAGTGCAATATCCCGGAGTTGCTGATAGTATTGAAAGCGATATCAAATTGGTGAGGCCTATCATCCAAAAAGCGATGAATATTGGATCGAAGGAATTGGATTTTTATGTGCAGGAAGTGCAGGCGACATTGGTTGAAGAAACCGATTACGAGCATGAATTGGCCGTTTCTGAATTGATGCGTGAGAAATGCGGAGGTATCGAGAATGTGTTGATCCCGAAGTACTATAAAGAATGGTCCTCTTCACGGGTTTTAACCATGGATTGGGTTGAAGGAGAGTTGTTGACAGAATGGTTGGCTAAGGATCCATCAAAAGCAGATAGAGAGCGAATTGCGCAGGCGATTTGGGATGTGTTTTTGTATCAGATCTCTGAATTGCAGATGGTGCATGCTGATCCACATCCGGGCAATTTCATTATTACACCGCAGGGACAAATGTGCTTGATCGATTTTGGATGTGTGAAGCGTATTGCAGATGATTTTTACCAGGCATTTTTCCGCTTGCTAAAGCATGATTTACTGGACGATAAGCAGGCACTCGCGGCGGTGTTGGATGAATTGCATTTTTTCAATGAAAACGATACAGCGGCCGATCGCGAATTCTTGTTCGAATTTTTGCAACACTCCCTCAAATTGATCGCAGCGCCATTCCAGTCCGATCGATTCGACTTTGGTGATCCGAGCTATATGAAACAACTTTATGGACAGGGTGAAGAAGTAACAAAGGAAATTCGTAAGCGCCGCATGAACACTGCTCGTGGACCTAAAGAAGGGATCTATTTATTGCGCACCTTTTACGGGTTGTACATGATCTTGGCTAAAGTAGGCGTGCCGGTAAATTTACGTTACGACCTCAAGCAAAAATTGCGTAGCTAATAGAGAACGGTTTATTCTGCTTTTTTCGTTAAGTGTAGGCCTTTCACGAAACGCATACCGAGAAAAACAACAAATCCGGCCAGGGCAAAATACCCCAGGAAATCGCCCAGATAATTGTAAATCGTTTTCGATTCGTTCAATTGGATCACACTTTTAAACGCATCCTTCACCCACCATTCAGTGGCAAAGACTACCTCGCCGCGGTTGTTGATGATGCCGGATGTTCCGGTATTCGCTGATCGAACGACCCATTTGTTGCTTTCAATGGCTCGTAAACCGGCAAAAAGAAAATGCTGTTTGTATCCCGGAGTGTTTCTCCACCAACCATCATTCGTGATGATCGCGATGAACTGTGAACCCTGTCGAGCTTGTTTTGCCATGAAACCTCCATAAATGGATTCATAACAAACAACGGGAGAAAAAGTGACACCCTTTGAGGTCATTACTTTCGGTTCGGATTCAGTTCCTAAAGTTCCGGAGCCTCCACCCATTTGGATCGCAAAATTCTCCATGAAGGGCAGTGTAGAAATAAACGGTATCTTCTCAACCCCAAGAACTAATTTGGATTTGTGAACGATTTCAGGGATGCGATGATCGTGGAAGAGAATTGAACTATTATAGTTCTCTTCGTACATGCCTAAATACTCGTTGAAAGAACTGGCAGCACTGTTTTTGTCTGGAAAGAAGCGATAGGTAGATGAACCGATCAAAAAAGAAGCATTATGCCACTTTGCTCTCCACTCCATGATCTTATGATAAAATACTTTCTGTACTAATTCATCTTCGATCACGAGGTCTGAATAACTTGTTGGGTTTGGATACAATGCCGTTTCAGGTGCTACAACCAAAGCGGTGTTTTTAGTGACTTCTTTGTCGGCCATGGATAAAATGGCTTCAAGTTGTTCTTCATTCGACGATGCGAACTTCTCGTTGTAGGGATCAATGTTTGGTTGTAAAACCACTACTTCGAATGGCGTTCCTTTGGTACTTTTCCCGAAATAGATACTTAAGGAAACGAGCATTGGCGCAAGTGCAAGGATCGCTATAAAACGCACACGTTTGGATAAGTGGACAGGTTTGTTGAGTCCCTTGATCAATAGAAGTGCGATCAGAACATTGATCGATAAGATCCAAAGAGAACCGCCTAGAACACCGGTAATTGAAAACCATTGAGCAAGTGACGGAACGCTGGCCATTGTATTTCCGATCGTCAACCAAGGCCATGAGAGCTCCCAATGGAAGTGCAAGAATTCAAAACTGATCCATGTTGTAAGGAAAAGCAAAAGCATCCATTTCTTACCGAGCTTTCGCTTGAGTTTATGATAGATCACGAAGGTAATTGCCATTAGAAGGCTGTTCGCAAAAAACGCCATCATAGCACCTCCTTCACTGGCATAATAGATCCACCAGGTAGTTCCGATATTATAAATGAAAAATGCCAGATACGATTGCGCGAATATGCCCCATGACTTTCTTCCATGATCATAAGTTTGTTCTACCAAGAGTAGCGGGATCCAGGCGACAAAGGCAAGCGGAAACAGGCTTCCGGTTTTTGGGAAAGAAATTACCAAAAGGATTCCTGTTAAAATGGCAAAAAACCATCGGAGTAATCTGGATGCTCGCAGTTGTTCTAACATGGGACGAAAATACAACGAAGAACTCAAAAACAAAAGGC
This sequence comes from Fluviicola sp., assembly GCA_049241705.1. Lineage (GTDB taxonomy): Bacteria > Bacteroidota > Bacteroidia > Flavobacteriales_D > Crocinitomicaceae > Fluviicola. The sequence goes on from JBMLQF010000215.1 coordinate 8,537, forward strand.
TACCCCAAATAGGATAGCCTTTCGTAAAAATTAAATCAGATTATTGAAAGATCACAGTCATTTCTACACGACGGTTTTTCTGACGTCCTTCCGGAGTATCATTTGTCGCGATAGGTTGTGTTTCACCGAAGAACAATGTGTTCAAACGGCTAGCCTCAACACCTTTCGAAACGAGGTATGCTTTCACTGCTTCTGCACGTTGCTTAGAAAGCACCAAGTTCTTCTGAGCGTCACCAACATTATCTGTGTGACCAGAGATCTGAAGTTTCCAGTTCTTCTTCTTGATCAACAATTCTGCTAATTCGTTCAATGAAGGATAAGAAACTTCTTTGATGATCGCATTACCAGTGTTGAACTCAAGGTTCTCGAATGCTGTTTTCAAGATCTCTTCTTCTTCTTTCGCCAATTTCGGACAACCTTTATTGTCTACCGGTCCAGCTACTGTAGGACAGTCATCATCTTTATCCAATACACCATCATTATCCGTGTCTTGGTAAGGACATCCTTTGTTTTTCAACGGACCAGCCAAGTATGGACATTCGTCATCTTTGTCGATCAATCCATCTTTATCAGTATCTGGCCAAGGACAACCGTTGTTTTCTTTCGGACCGTATTCTGTAGGACAGTTGTCAACGAAGTCGAACAAACCATCATTATCTGTATCAGGACAACCTTGGTTTGCGATTGGACCTTGTGCATCCGGACAAGCATCTTCGCTGTCTTTTATACCATCCTCATCACGATCTGGACATCCGTTGAATGCGATCAAACCAGCTTCAGTAGGACAGTCGTCTTTTGGATCGATGATGCTGTCGCCGTCTGTATCAGGACATCCTTTGAAAGCAGGGATACCAGCAAGATCTGGACATTCATCCAAACGATCTGGAATTTTGTCTCCATCCTTATCAGGACATCCTTGGAATTCTGCTAAACCAGCTTCATCCGGACAAGTGTCCTCGACATCTTTGATTCCATCACCATCGCGATCCGGACATCCTTTGAACGCCCAAATGCCAGGGATTTCTTTACACTCATCCACTTTGTCTGATACCTTGTCATTATCGATATCATCCGGATGTTGATACAATACAGGAACTCTTAAACCAGCATAGATTGCAGCACCTTGTACCTTTTTACCTGAAGCAAACAATACTCCAAAGTCATTTACTCCAATAGTCAAAGGTCCAAGACGAGTACCAATACCAGCTCTTAAACCAGAATATTTATGGTAGGAGATTGGGAAATGCAAACCAAACCAAGCATGGTCGAATCCAGGAGTTACCGCAACTTGGTTAGGCATGCGAACGCGGTGTGGATTTCTTCTGTTTTGAACGTTTACAATACCTGTAGCGTTAACATAGAACCATTTCCAAATGTGGTAATCATATTGGAAACTTACTGCAGTAGGAAGCGCCATGAAGAACGTTTTTCCGGCGCCTTCTTCAGCTGTCCAATCGGATGGGTTGTTTGTGATCAAACTATCGATCGATTCATCTACATCATGTAATGATTGATCTCCATCAAATGCATTTCGGAAATTGAAATCGATGTTTGTGTTTACGCTAAAGTCACGGCTCAATCCACCTTTTTGGAATTTCATACCACCGATATCTAAAATGGAAATACCAGCGCGCATTTTGTACTTTTCTTTGTCTTTTCTCCAAAGATCAGTCTCGCCATCCATATCGTATTTGTACTCCTTG
>JBMLQF010000216.1:0-982 GCA_049241705.1 Fluviicola sp.
GTATCGAATGGTTCATGTGATGATACGTCTGCGTGTGTGGTGATCGACTATATCGGAATCAAGGAATTGGTTGAAACAGCTGTTCAGTTGATGCCTAACCCAACCCGTGATTACGTAACGATTACGATGAGCGTATCTTCTGCAACTTTGGAAGTACGTGACGCACAAGGTAAATTGATGGTGGTGAAAGCAATTACATCAGGTGAGCAAGTAGATCTTTCTCAAGCTGAGGTAGGTGTTTACTTCTTCACAATCAAAACTGCTAACGGTAGCGTTGTGAAACGCGTCGTGAAGAACTAATAAGTTTCTATTTGATCAATAAAAACGGCATCCTTCGGGGTGCCGTTTTTGATTACAAAAAAAGCCGCTACCTGAGGCAACGGCTTTAAAATGGTTGTGATACAATTAGCTTTGTGCAAATTGCATTTCGCCACGAATAGTTACTTCCTCACCAACCAATACGCCTCCTGCTTCTAGAGCAGCATTCCAGTTCAAACCGAAATCCTTACGATTGATCTTCGTTTCAAAGCTTACTCCAGCTTTGGTATTTCCCCAAGGATCTTTTCCTGTTCCGTGGAAATCTAAGTGCAATTCTACTGGTTTGGAAACTCCGCGAAGAGTTAACTCTCCGTTTACCTTACCAGATGTCAAAGACACGTTATCTGCATTGAACTCAATGGTTGGGAAGCTTTCTACGTCAAAGAAGTCTGGGCTTTTCAAGTGTCCGTCTCGTTGTTCGTTACGCGTATTTACCGAAGCAACAGTGATCTTTCCTTTCAAGGTTGCCGCTGTGAAGTCATCATTCGATTCCAAAGACGCTTCGAATGCATCAAATGTTCCATTTACTTTCGTGAACATCATGTGTTTTACAGAAAATCCTAGTTCGCTGTGTGAAGGGTCTAATGTCCAGGTTGTTGTACTCATGTTTGTGTTATTTATGTTTGTTAATTATACTATTTCAATGATTTCAGCTGCGGTTTTA
>JBMLQF010000216.1:992-2701 GCA_049241705.1 Fluviicola sp.
TTGCATGTTGTAGCGTGTCGTCTTGAGAGCGGTATCCCAATGCGACCGCAAAGACAGTTTGATGATCCGTCAAATTCAAGATCCGGTCGTAAGCTTTCGGATCTAGTCCTTCCATAGGAGTGGCATCGATCTGCATGATTGCAGCTTGATATAATAAGAAACCCATCGCAATGTAGGCTTGCTTGCCATTCCAATTGGAAATTTGTTCCGGATTTAATTGACTGACCTTTGATTTTACGAAGTCGCCATAACCTTGTAATTCAGAAAGCTCACGTTGACGGGTTGTAGCGGTTCTCTTTAAGAAATCATCCACATCTGAATCTGTGATTAACTTGTTTGCTGCAAAAACCAGGAAATGCGATGCATCTGTTGTTTGGGGTTGATTCCAGGAATGCGTCTTGAGCTCCTCCCGAACCGTTTGAGATTCTACCAATATTACTTTAAAAGGTTGTAAACCGTACGAAGTTGGGGTCAATCTTACCGATTCTAAAAGTGCATTTAGATCTTGTTCACTGATTTTTTTAGCTGTATCGTATTTTTTTGTGGCATAGCGCCAATGTAATGGAGTTGTCATGATGAAAAAAAATTGAGAATGATGCTAGTATTAACTTTGAACCAAATCCATTGGAACGTCAATGATCAACACATGGCTATTTGGTTCAATATGCAATTCAAGTTGTTCTGTATCCCAAACACCCAAGGCATCACGTTTGTTTAGAGTTTGATCACCGATTCGTAAACTTCCTTCAATTACAAATACATAGGCACCATTTCCATTTTTCTTGATTGAATAGGTCTCGGATTTCGTTTCAGTGAATTTTCCCATCGAAAACCAAGCATCCTGATGGATCCAAACACCAGCATCAGTTGGGTTAGGGGAGAGTACTTGTACAAAGGTATTTTGCATGGCTTCCTGATCAAGCAATTGTTGATTGTATCTTGGAGTGACGTTGCGTTTATTTGGGAATACCCAGATCTGTAGCAAGTTCAAGGTCTGTTTACCAGAATTGAATTCAGAATGCTGTATTCCGGTTCCGGCACTCATTACTTGAATCTCACCAGCTGTTATCGTTGATGCATTACCCATGGAGTCTTTATGTGAGAGTTCTCCTTTAAGGGGAATCGTAATGATCTCCATATTGTCATGAGGGTGCGTATTGAATCCCATTTTACCGGCTACCAAGTCATCGTTTAAGACGCGTAGGACGCCGAAATGGACTTTGTCTGGATTGTACCAAGAGGCAAAACTGAAAGAATGGCGTGCTTCTAACCAACCATGATTGGCGTATCCTCTGGAATCTGCTGCGTGAAAAGTTGTTTCCATAGTTTGTAAATTGTTCAACAAAGATAGATTAAAATTTGAAATATATACCATGGTAAATAAAAATAACTTAAATTCACAAATGCTTATCACTGGAAGGGGGAAGGATTGTAATTGTAGGGTGTTGATAATGAGAAGGGAAATATTTTTTTGAGTTTTTTTTTCAGGAATTACTTGCAGAAATGAAAATTGGACGTATCTTTGCAACGCTTTTAACGGAAAGCATTACACAATTTCTGAATTCAGCTGTCGCTGATAGGATACGAAGAAAATTGGTTTGGTAGTTCAGTTGGTTAGAATACATGCCTGTCACGCATGGGGTCGCGGGTTCGAGTCCCGTCCAGACCGCGAAAGTTAAAAGCAAAGTTAGCAAAAGCCTCACAATAGT
>JBMLQF010000217.1:0-4437 GCA_049241705.1 Fluviicola sp.
CTACCAGATTCGTGGATCCTCATAGACTCTTCTTATACTGAAAGCGAATCTTTTGAGGGTTACTCCGATGCTCACGATCCGGATGGTTTTCTTTCTTCCATCACAGTAGCGAAGTATACTAGTTCTGTTGACGATCTCCAACAAGAAAGCAAGCTTGCGCAAAAAGCAGCCGAATTGCCGAACGTACTTAAACGTGTTACCTCTGGTAGATCGACTATCATAAAAGGAGCTTTTTTCGAACATATACGAGCTACAGAGAAAGCCGATTATCCGGTTGAGATCGTTTCGTTCTTACTTCATGCCAATGAAACAAACACGTTTTACTCCATCACTGTTTCCGTTCCAAAAGATGAACAATTTGAAGTGCACATGGCGATGTTGTTGCAGTGTGTAAAAGAATTTAAAATAAACTAAGCACATGAATATCCATTATTCCCTGAGTGAATCAGACTTGTTAGAGTATCAATTATATGTTGCCTCAAAATCAGAACAGATCAAAAAGAACCGCTTTCGCAGTCGAGTTGTTATCCCGATTTTATATGTGATCTTTTCAACCATTATTATATCACAAGGAAAAATTGAACTGGGGATCGGATTTCTTATAGCTGCCGTACTCTGGTTCTTACTTTATCCATTGCGCGAAAAGAGACGCTACATCCGTTACTATAAAGCTTTCATTCAAGAGAATTTAAAACATCGTATAGGCGAAACGATTGAATTGGAAATAACACCTGAGCAATTTAAGACGAAAGAAACTGCTGCAGCAAGTGTCATAAACACTTCCGAAACAGAAATCATGGTTGAGCTGAAAACGACCATTTTAATTCGCTTGAAAGGTGGCAAAGCTTTTATAATTCCAAAATCAGAAGTTGAAAATCTAAAGATCCTCACGAATACGTTGACAGACTTGGCCGCAGTTTTAAACGTATCCTTCGAAAGAAATCCAAACTGGGAATTCAAATAGTTCTACCCACTATTGCAACATTGTTTCATTTTTTACTATATTTGCAACAATATTGCATTAAGATGAAGCATTTAATTGTTGTATTTTCATTCTTTGCGGTTCATTTCTTATATGGACAAACATTTGAAGCACAAGTAATTGATGCAGATACACGTAAGCCTTTGTCCTTAGTTCGTGTTCAAGTTCTTGAAACTGGGATCACCGGATCCACGGATTCGCTTGGGCTTGTTAAATTCCCATCTGTTGCTTTTTCACGAATTACCATTAAAATATACCACCCAGAATACGAAGTCTTTACAGAACAATTTGAATGTACTTCTGAAGATCATGAAATCCATTTGATCGAATTAAGTCCGGCACATCATGCTTTGGACGAAGTAGAAATCCTATCCGTACGTGGAGGCAAGCAAAGTGAAGTTGTAACACCGGTTGTGAGCAGGTCTGTTCAAGATCTCAACACCATTCAACGCATGAATCTTCTGGAAGGTATTACAACGATGCCTGGAGTGCAATCTTTAAGTACTGGAGTCGGTATTGGAAAACCTGTTATTCGAGGGTTGTCAGGAAGTCGGGTACTCACCTATTTTCAAGGAATTCGCTATGAAAATCAACAATGGGGAAACGACCACGGATTAGGAATCACCGACCTGGGTGTTTCTCGTGTTGAGGTTATCAAGGGGCCAGCCTCATTGCAATTTGGTTCAGACGCCTTGGGTGGTGTAATTTTTCTTATCGATGATGAATTTGCCCCACTCGATCATACAGAGATCACATTCAAAACGAATGCAGAATCTGTGAATCTATTTTCAGGAAATAAACTTTGGGTAAAAACTTCCAATAAACGTATACGCGTGTCTGCAGGTTTTGGTTTTAACACAGCAGCTGATTACCAATTACCTTCAGGTGAATATGTCAATTCATCTTATTTCCAGGATCGCTACGGTCGATTTAATATCAACTGGGGAAAAAAGCGCAACTTCAACACCATTCGCTACAGTTACCAGCAAAGTTATGTGGGACTTCCAGGTCATACACACGATAGTATCATTGACTACAATGATCTTGTTCTATCGAAAGGCTCACGAGATTTTCGCACGCCTCGTCAAGAAATTTCAACGCACGTAGCAAGCTGGGAATCGAATACGTATTTTCAAAAATCATCGATCCAAACAAACATTGGCTGGAATTATAACCAGTTGACCGAGTTAGAAGAGAAAATCACCATTCCTGCGGTTCGTTTCAATACGCATTCTATTCCCTATACTTTACGATGGAAACGTCATTTGAAACCGGGGATGGACTTACAAGTCGGTGTTCAAGGTATGGCCCAACTGACCGAAAATGCTCCGGAAGCGGAAGAAAAACTGGTAGAGAACACGAATACTTTTGATAACGGACTTTTTGCGATCATTAATAAAAAGTGGGACAAATTGACTTTACAAATGGGTATTCGTGGAGATCTACGATCTGTTCAATTACTTGAATCTAAAAACAATCGTACTTTCCTGGGATTCAATGGTTCCGCTGGTTTCGTTTATTCGCATGAAAGAAATCTGATACGATTAAATTACAGTTCAGGGTTTAGAGCTCCAACAGCCTATGAATTAACTGCAAACGGACAGCATCACGGCTCGTTCAGATATGAGATTGGAGATGTCAATTTAAAAAGTGAAATTGCCAATCAATTAGATCTAGCATACGAGTACAATGGTGAACATTTAGCGATAACCATCAATCCGTTCCTAAATTACGTCATGAATTATGTAGATCTCCAAGCTACAGATTCGGTAATCGACGGGCTGCCTGTTTTCATGTACACCCAGCTGGATAATGCTCTTTTGACAGGTGGTGATGTTGGTCTTCATTACCATCCACATTTCGCTCATTTCCTGCATTTGGAAAGTAGCTACTCTTTTTTATACACCCAAAATGAACTTGGTAATTCACTCAATTTGGTACCTCAAAATCGTTTGATCAACAGTTTGAAATTCACATTTGCACGTAAAGGAAAATTCCGAATCAATCACATTGCTTTGGAACATCAAGCTTTTGATCGCGTAACTCGATTTGGATCATTTGAGACGGCTTCGGGTGCATATCAGCTATTGAATGCAGGACTTAGCACCTCTTATTTGGCTAAAAAGTACCAGATAGAGTTCAACACTGGCGTAAAAAATCTCTTGAATGAAGCATTTATTCCGCACACTTCACAATTGAAACGATTAGACCTGGCTCAACCGGGAAGGTCAATTTATATACAACTGGTGTTTCACTTAAATTTTAAACGATGAAAAAAAATCTATCATGGGTTGCCGGACTTGGCATTGTTGCACTTTCATTAGTAAGCTGTAAAAAAGAAGAATGTTCCATGTGTCATTACGACGATGCAAACGGTAATGAAGTAGAAATTGGAGAATACTGTGACGATGATCGAGCGAATTTAGAAGCGAATGGTTATACGGTTAACGGCACCACTTATCCAGCACACTGCGGAGCACATTAATTTCTGTATTTATAACGAAAAAGCCTTCTAATCAACGGATTGGAAGGCTTTAATCTTTTATAGAAGTTCAGTTCTTACATTTTCAGACCGTGTTCTTTCAAACATTTTTTGACACGTTTCTCATGTTTGGTACGTTCTTCTGGTGTGGTTTGATCAAAAGTGGTCAATTCTTTACACTTGCGATCCACATAATCCCAGCGCTCCATCAATTTTTGCTCTTGTTGCGGAGTTAGTTTCTTCTCGAATGCATCTGTAATTGAATCGTTTGCGATAATACAGGTACAAAAATCCCATTGTTCACCGTACTTCTTTTCAATCTTTTTACGGTTTTCAGCCATTTCCTTAGTTGGAGCTACAACCACAGCTGTATCCTTACTCAAGGCATCTTGCATGGGGTCAACAGCAACTGAGTCTTTAACGGGTTCATCTTTCACCTGACAATCTTCACAAGTGTCAGATCCACATGAATACAACATTCCAAGCGCAACGAGTATGATTGAATATTTGAACATAAGCAGTTTAATTCCTTCAACAAAAATATAATTGTTTATCAATTAAACCAGCGCATTTGACAAGTGAAATGCGTGATTTGTTCATAAACGGTCAATATTCCGGAAATGGGATGAGTACCATAGTGAATCGATAGGTCTTATTTAGTGGTTTAAGGACAATTTTTTTTCTAGAAAAATGAACTATTTCAAACTTATAGTAGATGTTCTTGCCTTCAAATAAAACTTCATTTGTCTCCCGATCTACCGTAAACAAGAGTTTTTTTCCTCGCTCCTTTCCAAATTCATTTAGCTTGTAGAAATATGCATGATGGTTGTCGTGAAAAATGATGAGTTCACGGTACTCAAATTGCACTGGCGTATAATCCCGTCCCTTTTCCAGCAGCCTATCGATCAACCAAACTTTGGAAGAATTATCGTGTAAATAGATCGCATCATCTATTTTCTTCAATCGTGTATCA
>JBMLQF010000218.1:0-4619 GCA_049241705.1 Fluviicola sp.
TCCCATCAACTTTCGCAGACAACTTCGTTTCAGAACCGAGTTGTGGAACAAATTTCATCAACGGTTTCTTTAGTTTTGTTGCCACATCCGCCTCTACTGTTGTAACCATTACAGATGCAACTGTTAATGGCGCAAACCCGGGTTTAATGGTCCTATCCGGAACCTGCGGTGGAACCCTTACCGAGTTGGCATGTTCGGAAACAGGTAATGGAAATAACGAAACAGTAACTGTTGCCACAACTGTTGGTCAAACTTATTTAATCGTAATTTTCTCCATAAATAATGCTGGAACGGGAGCACCTGCGGGAAATACGACCGGAAATATTTGTGTCTTCAACGCTCCGGTTGGATCTTCTTGTACATCGGCACAAAACTTACCCTTGAACACCTCGCTTTGTAATACCAATTCCAATGCAGGGAATTTTCCGGATAATGGTGCAGCACCGATCAACCCTTGTAATTCCTTGTATAACGATGGTGAATACTGGTACAGCATAGTTGGTACAGGTCAAGCTTTGAATATTGCGCTATCCGGTTTAACAGGAACCTTTTCTGGAATATTTGTTTTGGATGCCTGTCCGGGTACCGGAAACTGTATTGCGAATGCAGTTGCAGGAGGATCGACAGCCAATTATTCAGTGAATACTCCTGTTCTAACAAATGGAGTAACATACTATATTGTAATTGCGAATTGGGCAGCGCCTTATTCTACGAATTTTTGTATTCAGGCCACGGTTACTACTCCTCCAATTGTAGCTCCCGATTGTAGCAGTTATGTAAACGTCTGTAGTAACCTCGGTTTTCAAATTGACCCGAATGGATCTGGTTTGGTGAATGAGATCCCTGCATCTGGAAGTCTTGGAAATCCATTCTATGATGGCTTTTTTGGGCCTTTTAATCCATGGGGAAGTTTCAACAATGGTTGTTTACAGATCGGTGAATCAAATTCAACTTGGATGGTAATTAACGTAAGTGGTACTGGTAATCTAGAATTCTCATTCGGTGCTGGCGGCGCACAAGCCGGTTTTTACGATTGGATCATGTATCCATATACCGGTCCTGCAACATGTGCTGCCATATCCGGAAACACATTAGCCCCGGTGCGTTGTAACTGGAACGCTTCTTCAACCGGAGGAACAGGTTTGGCTTCTGTTTTACCTGCCGGAGGAAACGCTGGGAACTATGAACCACCATTGGCTGTAACTGCTGGTCAGCAATACATTATTTGTTTCTCGAACTACAGTTCATCCTCAACAAATGTACCTCTTGCATTTAGTGGAACTGCAACTGTTAGTTGTACACCTCTTGGTTTGTCGCTTTATGACATGGAATACGAAGAGAATTGTGAGGAAGGTTACATCGATCTTAATTGGAAAGCTCCGAAGGCAATTAATGAGACCTTGCATTTCACTATTCAGGTATCTGAAGACACAAAAGAATGGACCAATGTTACTTCATTGAACTCACCGTCGAATGAAACAGAATCAACGAATTACTACTCTAGTCGTGTTCCTTTAAATGCGGGAAAAACAACTTATTGCAGAATCATTGAAACCAATGACCAAGGAGTACACTCATCTTCCATTCAAAGTATATTCTGTAAGGAATCGATCAAGTTGTTTACATTGACACCAAATCCTTCCAGTGAGTTTACCTCTTTGATCTACATGAGTAAATCTTCTGGAACAATGAATATCTTGGATGGATCTGGACGCTTGATCAAAGTTGTTGATCTTCCAGATACAGAAGGAAAGATCATCGCATTGCCATTAGATATTACTGAATTAGACAAGGGTAGCTATATTTTCCAAGTGGACACCCAAGAAAAGCACGTTTCGATCAAATTTGTGAAGCAATAATTTAGAGCGAACTGCATAAATTGAATTATGAACGGTAAGAGAAATGCCAGACAATTGTGTTAATTTGGCTACGCTAAAACTATTAACATGAAAAAACATCTCCTGGCATTTCTCTTATTTCCATCATTTGTATTTGCTCAAGAAAAAACTGGTTCATGCGCTCACGTGAAAGCTCATTCGAACAGTCAACTTAAAAGCAACACCTTTTCTGAAACTCAAATTGCTGAAACTGAACGGTATGATGTTCATTTCTACTTTTTGAATCTGAACATGACCAATACCACTACAACCCTTTCTGGTTCCGGTGAAATTCACGCACATGCCCGTGTCCTGATGGATTCAGCATTATTTGAATTCTATCCGACCTTTACTATCAACCAAATCACCGTCGATGGGACACCGGTTTCATACAATCGAACCAACAGTGCTGTTAAAGTTCCAGTAAATAAAAATGCTGGTGAAAATTTCGTGATCCGTGTGGAGTACAGCGGTACACCTCCTACGGCAGCAACGAATCCACTTGGTGGAGGAGGAATGACAAACGCCTCTTCACCTTCTTGGGGTAATCAGGTGACTTGGTCACTTTCAGAGCCGTTCTCGGCATACGAATGGTTTCCTGTTAAACAACACTTAAACGACAAAGCAGACAGCTGTGCTGTTTGGTTAACGGTTCCAACGGCGTGTAAAGGAGGTTCAAATGGTGTCCTTGAGCAAGTGGTTGATCTCGGAAACGGAACACATCGTTTTGAATGGAAACACCGCCATCCAATTGCATATTATCTCATCTCTGTTGCGGTTGCGCAATACATCGAATACAACGTAACAGCGAATCCTGTTGGTTCAGGACCTGTTTTGATCCAAAATTTCATCTACAACAATCCGAATACTTTACCGAATTTCCAGGCCGACATTGACGAAACAGCAGATTTCATGGAACTTTTCGCAGAGTTGTATGGTCCTTACCCATTTGCCGATGAGAAATACGGTCACTGCATGGCTCCAATCAGCGGTGGTATGGAACACCAAACCATGACCACTCAGGGTTTCTTCAATAACACACTAACTGCACACGAGTTGGCTCACCAATGGTTCGGTAATAATGTCACTTGTCGATCTTGGGCTGATATTTGGGTAAATGAAGGTTTTGCCTCTTATTCAGAATATTTGATGCTAGCCGATTTGTATCCTGGACAACAAGTGAGTGATATGTTGGATCGCCACAACAACATCATGTCGCAAGTTGGTGGAAGTGTTTGGGTAGAAGACTCATTAGATGACGGTCGTATTTTCTCAGGTCGCCTTTCGTATGACAAGGGAGCTGCTATCATTCACACCTTGCGTTTTCAAATGAATAATGATTCCTTGTTCTTTGAAACGTTGAAGGAGTTCCAACAGATGTATGCAGATTCTACGGCTTTGGGCATCGATTTCCAAGCCGTTGCGGAGAATGTAACAAGTATGGATTTCACCAATTTTATGCAAGAATGGTACTTCGGTGAAGGTTTCCCAACCTATTCTGTTCGTTGGAACGATTTGGGTGCTGATCTAATCATCGAGATCAATCATACAACCTCCAAGCCTTCCGTAACACCAACATTCACGAATGATCTGGAATTGCGTTTTGACCGTGCAGGTGTAGCTGACACAAACTATCGTTTTGCGATTACAGGAAATACTAATGTTTTCATCATTCCTAATCCGGGCAACATCAACAACATCATTGGGATCGATCCAAATAACTGGATTATCAATGCCGGTGGTGGTATTGTGAAAGATCCGAACTTCACCGCTGGAATTTCTGATATCAAAGCTGAAGAAGTGACCATCTACCCGAATCCGAGTAACGGAATCTTCACTTTGAATTGCGATTTCAAAAATGTAGAGTTGATCGTGATTGATACTAAAGGAACGCCGATCAAGCACGAAACATTTACCGGGTCAACAACGATCGACATTTGTGATTACGCATCTGGAACTTACTTGGTACAGATAAAGGATCCTAAAACGGAAAGAACGATCAGAAGATTGATCACTAAAAACTAAAAAAGAAGGAGCTTTCGAGCTCCTTTTTTATTGAATTCTAATGAAAGGATCAATCATCCTTCATTCGTTGTGCGACCAACTCAAATCACTATCATTTAAACACTTAACGGATGCGTGAAATCAACTGAAATGCACTGAAACATTGCAATTCATTATTTACGTGTGCGCGCACATTACGTCTAAATATTTTTGATTGAACTGTCACAAATTTTCAATCAAAGTATTATGAAACTTTATTTCCAAACTGTTTTCATTGCATTTATTTTCTTTCAATCCGCTTATGGCCAAGTTGTGATCAACGAAGTGATGAACAAACCTGCAACCGCCAACAATGTGAATCAAGGAATGGTAAAGAAAGAATATGTAGAGATCTACAACAATTCTTGTTCGCCAATAGATATTTCATGTTGGATCCTAGGTTCATCTGCTCCGTTAACCGGATCAACACCATATTGGGTAGGTGCATTTCGTTTTCCTGCAGGCACAACGATCAATCCGGGTCAACATATGGTGATCGGTGGAACGCAATCCGACAACGGAACTCCCTATCCCGCTGCAGATATTGATTTCATTCTTGGTGGCAACCCAAATATGTGTCAAGCAGGAACCGGTGGTTGGTTATTACCGAATGGTGATGGATGGGTGGGCTTGTTCGATGCTAGCGGAGCTGTTCGTGACGCGATCTATTGGTCACTGAACACGAATCCTAACATCATG
>JBMLQF010000218.1:4629-11387 GCA_049241705.1 Fluviicola sp.
GACAGATCTGGATTATTCTACAGCTCCATGTCTACCCACTACTTCGTGTGGAACATCACCAACATTACCTTCCGCACAACAGATCTATTCCGCAAATAATGCGGCGATCACGTATGTAGGATTAACCAATCCATTTGACCGAACTTTTAGCAGAATTCCGGATGGCGGCGCCTGGCAACGTGATGTCGCTCCTAGCATTTTAGGTCCAAATAATTGCAACAACGGTATCTGTAATACCACAACCACCATCTATGCAAATGCACAGATCACACAGCCTGGTTGCGGAGCAAATGACGGAAGTATCACCTTACAACCTTCTCCATCAGGAACGTACAACTACTCTTGGGTTCCAAATGTTTCGTCATCAGCAACAGCCAGTAATTTAGCTCCCGGAACTTATACTATTACTATTAGCACTGCTAGTGGCTGTTCCATCGATACGACTATCACACTGGCAAGTTCCGGAGGACTGAACAATGTTACTTTTACCACAAGTGATGCTTCTTGTAACGCAGCCGATGGCTCAATTACGGTGTCAAACGTTAACGGTGGAAATCCAGCCTACACTTATTCCCTCGATGGAGTCACTTTTGTTGGTAGCAATCAATTTTTAAACCTGAATGCAGGAAATTACACCTTGTATGTTCAAGATGCCAATAACTGCTCCCTGGACACGAATTTTGTGATCCATTCTCCAAATGCGCCTACAGATATTCAAGCCACGATTCTAAATGCCAGCTGTAACCAAAATGATGGATCAATCCAAATCACCAACGTAATTGGAGGGACAGCGGCCTACACCTATAGTTTGGATAACATTACCTTTTCAGCAACGAATTTGTTTTCAAACTTGAGTGCCGGCAATTATACGATTTATGTGAACGACCAAAACGGCTGTTCATATAATGAAGCATTGGTTGTTGCAAGTGCAAGTGGACCAAATAATGCTACTATTCAAGTGCAAGCAGCTACATGTGGATTAGACAACGGATCCATTACCGTAAGTAATATTGTCGGAGGAACTGCACCATATCAGATCAATTTCAACAACACCGGATATGCCGCACAAACCGCTTTTCAAAACTTAGCGTCGGGCAACTACAGCTTATCGATCCAAGACGATAATGGTTGTATATTCAATTTGCCCAACCAAACGGTTTTGGATCTGGACGGACCAAACCAGATCACCTTTACACCATTCTCGACAACATGTGCTTTGAACAATGGGTCAGTAGATGTATCAAACGTATTGGGAGGAACACAACCTTACTCGTTTTCCTTGTCAAATGGTTCCATAAACGGAACTGGAGATTTCTCAAACCTACCAGCCACTGCTTACACGCTAACTGTTACTGATCAGAATAATTGTGTATTAGACACCAGCTTTACAGTTGCAGCGAGCACTGGACCAACTGACTTGGATCTGATCATAACGAATGCCATTTGTGATCAGAACAACGGACAAATCGAAGTGAATAATGTCTTGAATGGGACAGCACCATTCACGTTCAACTTATCAAATGGAAGCAGCAATACCAACGGAACTTTCAGCGGACTTGCCGCGGGAAATTACAGCATAGAGGTTATTGATGCCAACGGATGTTCTATTACCGAAAGCGCCAATATTCAGGGTGGAACAAGTCCAATTGCCGACTTCAGCTTTTCTCCAAGTACCATCAGCTCTATTGGTGAACAAACCGTTCAAATGATCAATTCAAGTTCTCCGTCAAACTTAACTTATGAGTGGTATTTTGAAGCAGGTTTCCCGTTTACTTCTAACATGGAAAACCCTAGCACTGCATACTCCGGACTCAATGCAGGTAATTATAGCATTACTTTAATTGCAACCAATCCTGAAGGTTGTACGGATACCTTGGTGAAATACATTGAAGTAAAAGATGATATTTTGATCTATGTGCCTAATTCCTTCACTCCCGATGGAGACGAGTTCAACAATATTTGGCAACCAATCATCGGTTTTGCCGACATGGCATCTTACGACTTGTTCATTTTCAATCGTTGGGGAGAGATCGTTTTTGAATCACATGATCCTATTATAGGCTGGGATGGTACCTACCTTGGTAAAATGGTTCCGGATGGTACTTATACCTGGACGATCCAATTGAAAGATCCGAACAATGACTTCAAGAAAACAGTAAACGGTCACCTTTCCATTCTCCGATAAATCGTTAACGAATCGTTAAGGATCAGAAATACTAATCCAGATCATGTTTTCAGAACGTCTCATGGTGTACATTTGTACCCATGAGACTGCTCGTTGCGCATACTTTGATGCTAACTCTCCTTTGGGGAGTCATGCAGCAATTCGGCAACCTTCCACATCAACTTTCCCATTTAAAGGCGGCTCCTCCAAGCAACACGACCTGTTCAAAAGAAGCCCAGACAAAACAATGCGGAAAATGCTGTTCTGAGCGCAAAAAGGAAAAGCAGCCTTGTGAACGACCTTGTAAATTGAAGCAGCATCAAACGATTACTTATGTGGTATGTGACTGGGAGACACCGATTGCTTTAGCGTTGCCGGATGTTAAATCAGAAAGATCATTTCCGAATAGTGAAGGATTAATTCAAAGTATCTCGATAGAGAATTGGAAACCACCAAAAGTGCTGCAACCAAAAACCATCTGATCAAGAATTTAAACGAATTAAATAAAAGAAAATATGAAAATGATTGCATTGATCGCTTTGACGATCTCATTAGGAACAGCAGCTTACGCGCAAGACGCTTTGAAGAATTGGAAAGAAATGAAGGATTTTCACCAAGTGATGTCTCAAACGTTCCACCCAAGTGAAGAGGGAAATTTACAACCGATCAAAACACGTATCGGAGAAATGGTGCAAAAAGCGGAAGCTTTGAAAGCATCGAAAGTTCCTGCTGAGTTGGATAATAAGAAAGTGCGTAAGCATATTAATAAATTGGTAGTTGACAGTAAAAAACTACAAGCAAAGATTGCTGCTGGAGCTAGTGATGAAGAGATCACAAAAGCGCTTTCTGCTTTGCATGATGTGTTCCATAAAATTGTCGGACTTTGCTCTGAAACGGAGGATCACGGACATGAAGGTCACGAAGGCCATGATCACGAACACGGTGAAGGAGGTCACAAACACTAAAAAACAAGAAGAGCTGCCAAATGGCAGCTCTTTTTTTATGTCCCGCTTACTAAATACGTATGCAATACAGTCAAGGGTTCTGATGGTTCCCAATTGATCTTTTTCGATGAATTGGACATTTTCTTGAAATAACTCAAAACCGATTGATGCGCTTCTTTACCCAAAGGATTGTGTTGATTCTTCTTTAAGATCCGCTGCGTCGACTGAATCGTTGTCTTGAGCAAAGTAGATCGTTCTCTTCGCAATAAAATGCGGATATAAAGTAATCTCGAGAAGATCGCTACCAGATAATTATCTGTATAGATCAATTGGTTCAAGAGTTGAAGTGCTTTCTTATCCTCTCCGAGACGTTCTTGTAACAAGGCCAATAAGAATTGCTTCAAGATTATCGAATCGCCTTGGAAGTAGATATTGCTTTCCTTCAGCATATTTTGTGCAACCGCCAATTCTCCTTTCAAAATCAAGAAAAGGATCTTGTAGAAAAGCACGTTATTATTGATGATCGAATACCCTATGAATTCATCTACGACATTATCAGACAAATCCATCAAATATTCCAAGTCCTTTCCGGAAAAGAAATGCAATCTCAATTCCAGAAACTTGATCTTGCGCTGTAAATCCCAATATGCCTTGTCTTTTTCCTTAACGGTCAACAACGCATCATTCGCCAATTCCAGATATTCGTTCAGCAAAGAATTGTTGTAATTAAACTTCGCCAAAGAAAGAAAAAGTGACGCTCGAAAAACGGAATGATTGATTCGGGACAAACAGTCCTTTATCGCATCACACAGTTGTTCCTTTTTATGGGCAAGTAGTACATTTTGTTCCAGGTAAATATTGGACGAATTGTAATAGTAATCAACCAATTTCGACTGGTAATCCAAATCGAGCGATTCCAGTAATTCTTCATTCAAACGGAGTGCATCTTCCAGGTCCTTTTCGTTTTGAGAGGCATAGCTCATCCGCAATTTCCCGTTCAATCCGCGAATTTGAGAAGTGCGGTCGCTAGACTTCTTCCCTTCCTGATACACTTTATTGTAGTAATGCTGCATCAACAACAAATTGCCCCGCTTTTCTACTGCTCTAGCCAATAACGCACTTTTCTCTGCTGTCTCTTTGTGCAGATATGAATCTATGATCACAGATTCAAAATGAGAGGCAACGAACATGGAGATACGACGGAATTTCAACTCATTATCCGGTGAGTTCGGCCAAAAATATTCAATCCGCTCACGTAATTTCGCCAAAAGTTCGTCCGGATCCTCAACCGGTTTTTCAAGCATGTATGCCAATATGCGATAGCGCTTATCCTGATGCACCGCGCAACGCATTTTTAATTCGTTTATTTGTGTTGCATTCAATTCGTTATATAAGTGCAACAATTTAATTCCTACCATCTCTGTACAATTTTTCAATATATGAATAGAATTCAGGAAATGACTTATTCACGGCGTTAGCCTGCTCAATGGTTGTTTCTCCGTCTGCAAAAAGCCCCAAAATAGTAGCTCCCATAGCAATTCGGTGATCTCCGTGCGCCAAGATCGGTTCTGAAGTTTGTACTTTATCTATTCCGTGTATCACCATTTCATCACCATTAAGTGCTACATGCACTCCAAATTTTGCCCACTCTGATTGGATCGTCAACGCACGATTACTTTCTTTGTCATACAGTCGATGAACGCCTTTTATTCGCGTTTCACCGGTCGCAAACGCCGCTAACAATGCCAAAGGTGGAAATAAATCCGGACAATTGGTGGCATCAAATTCAAAACCTATTCGTTTTTCACTGCGTACGATGAGATCATTTCCATCCCAACGGTAAACCGCACCATAGTCTTCAATAGCCTTTAAGAACTGAACATCTGCTTGTTTCGAATAACGATTCAGTCCGGTGATCTTTACTGATCCTGAGATCGCAGCCGCGGCGATCAAGAAGGATGCCCCACTCCAATCACCTTCAACTTGCAAAAGAGCTGGTTCAAATGTATACGGACCTGAAAAATGCAATTCATTCCTCTCAAATTTCACATGCACTCCAAATTGACGCAACACATCCAAGGTGAGATGGATATAAGGCAGAGATACCGGATTCTCACATACAATGGTCGCATTCGTTAATAAAGGCGACGCACAATAAGCGATGATCAGGCCAGTTAAATACTGCGAACTTTTACTCGCATCCACACGGATCGTTTTGGGCAACAAGGGTCCCTTAACCTTTACGGGCAACTTGCCATTCGTTGATTCGAAAGTAACTCCAAGATCCTGAAACAGATCATCGTATACCGCAAGCGATCGATTCAACAAACTACCGTGACCTTGAACTGTGATCATCCGCTCACTATTGGCCAACACCGGAATAAGCATGCGAGTTGCCAAACCGGATTCTCCACAACTGATGACCGTTTCTGACAAATTGATCACCCCGCGAGACAAAATGCGAACAGCATCACCGTGAACCAACACTTCACAACCTAACATTCGCGCAATTTCGAGCACTGCCATTTCATCATCGGAATGTCCAAGTCCACGAATCTCGGTTCTGTTCGGATTCACAATTGCACAAGCCAATGCGCGTTGTCCGTAACTTTTAGAAGCCGGGGCTTTCAGTGTTCCTTGTATCCACTTATTTACTAATGGTCGTATCGTTTTAATATCGGATTGCATAACCTAATGAATCTGGTGTTCTACTTTCTGTAAAGAATTTTGAAGGCGGATACTTTCCAAGTGAAGCAATTCCATCATGTGCCGTATAAAATCTTCGCTTAGATCCAATGAAGTGCCCAAAAAAACTGCTTTGTCCAATACTTCGTTCCAACGATTATTCTGCAGAACGGTCACTTGATTGTCTTTCTTTAAGCGACCAATTTCCTCGGCAATGTTCATCCTGTTTCGGATCAAGTGGATCAATTGTTCATCGTGGACGTTGATCTGCTTACGAAGACCATCCAGTTCGATGCTGTATTGAGGTGTATCCAATGAATTTTTCTTCCAAACCAATTGTTCCAAGCCAGCTTTTAACACAAGAGGCTCGATCTGCTGGTCCTTATCCGTCAAAGCGTTATTTGGATCCAAATGCGTTTCAATAATGGCACCATTGTAATCAAGATCAATACTCGTTTGTAGGACATCGAACAATCCATCACGTTTTCCTACAATGTGCGAAGGATCGCAGATCATTGGAATATCCGGAAATAATCGCTTCATTTCGATCGGGATCTGCCACAAGGGTTCATTTCTGAATCGACTGTTTCCGTATTGGGAGAACCCACGATGAATCAAACCCACCTTTGTGATACCAGCCTTCAAAATGCGCTCCACTGCTCCTACCCACAGCTTGAGGTCCGGATTGACCGGATTTTTAATGTAAACTGTTGCATCTGTCCCACGCAACGTATCAGCAAGCTGTTGCACACTGAAAGGATTAACCGTCGTGCGCGCTCCGATCCACAACAGATCCACTTCAAAGTTCAGCGCATCTTCAACGTGTTTTGATGTAGCCACCTCGGTGGCAGTCTTTAATCCACTTACTTTTTTTGCCTGAAGCAACCATGAAAGGCCTTTTACTCCGGGTCCTTCATAACCTCCCGGATTCGTTCTTGGCTTCCAAATACCTGCGCGGTAATAAT
>JBMLQF010000219.1:0-5045 GCA_049241705.1 Fluviicola sp.
TTCTTGGTAATAAACAGGTTCGGAATACTCACGCTGATATTGCGGAGCGCCTCCACCAAGTACCAAAGATTCAGCCGGTACATCACCAACCAATTCTGCATGCATGTAATAACGGATACGTCCGTCTTCTGTAACATGACCAATTTCTTCAGCGTGTAAATCCCACTTATCAAAGATGCGTTTTACTACATCTTCTTTGCCTTTTTGAATCACGACTAACATACGTTCTTGTGATTCCGATAGCAAGATCTCATAAGGCAACATGTTCTCCTGACGTGTAGGAACGCGATCCAAATGGATTTCCATACCTACGCCACCACCGGCTGACATTTCACAAGTAGAGCAAGTAATACCCGCTGCACCCATGTCCTGCATTCCAACGATTGCATCTGTTTCTGCCAATTCCATGGTTGCTTCCAACAACAATTTCTCCATGAACGGATCACCTACCTGAACTGATGGTAGATCTTGTGCAGATTCTTCTGTAATATCTTTTGATGCGAAAGCAGCTCCCGCAATTCCATCTTTACCTGTTGCAGAACCAACGATATAAACAGGATTACCCGGACCTTTAGCTTTTGCAGAAATAACTTTTTTCGTATCGATGATTCCCGCCGAGAACGCGTTTACCAAAGGATTCTGATTGTAGCTCTCGTCGAAGAAAACCTCTCCACCAACAATCGGAATACCGAATGCGTTTCCGTAATCGCCAATTCCTTTTACAACTCCTTTCACCAACCACTTCGTGCGGTCCAAGTTTGGATCACCGAAACGCAAGGAATTCAATTGCGCAACCGGTCGAGCACCCATTGTAAAGATATCGCGGTTGATACCTCCTACTCCTGTAGCAGCACCTTGATAAGGCTCCAATGCAGAAGGGTGGTTGTGTGATTCGATCTTGAAGGCACATCCAATACCATCTCCCAAGTCAACCAATCCAGCGTTCTCCTCACCAGCCTTAACCAACATGTGCGGACCGTCTTTCGGCAATTGTTTCAACCAGTAAATGGAATTCTTGTAAGAACAGTGTTCTGACCACATCACGGAATAAACCGCAGTTTCAGTGAAGTTTGGCGTTCGACCCAAAATGCCCTTGATCATTTCGAATTCATCGGCGCGCAAACCAAGTTCAACGGCCTGTTCTAAAGTAGCTTCTTGCTGTAAGGAAGTGCTCATCTATTTGAAAGTTTGCTGCAAAAGTAATCATTATCGAGCGTATGGCTAGAACGATTTTTCCTCTTTTTTCCACAGTTTTTGGGAAAGGTTGTTAATCGAGCATGGTACCCTTTTGAGCCAATCGGATATGCCAAGAAAAAGCATCTTCCAGCACATGAGGTGTGTGTCCGCCTCGCTCTTTAGCACGTTCGAAATAATCATGCAATTGTGCTTTGTAAACAGGATGAACGCAGTTTTTAATAATGCGTTCTGCGCGTTCTCTCGGAGAACAGCCGCGCAAATCCGCAAGTCCCTGATCGGTAACTAAAATATCGACGTCGTGTTCGGTATGATCGCAATGTGAAACGAAAGGTACGACATGAGAAATACTTGTTTCCTTCGAAATGGCATGAGATACAAAAATGCTCAAAGATGCATTTCGGGCGAATTCATCCGAACCACCGATGCCATTTAGGATTCGGGTACCTGACAAATGACTCGAATTCACATTGCCATAGATATCAAATTCTACCGCCGTGTTCAAGGCAATGACCCCCATGCGGTGAATGAATTCTGCAGCGTTTGTGATGTGTTGTGGTCGTAAGATGATGAACTGTTTATAATGCTCCAAGTTTTGCAAAAAACGCTCTTGATGTGCTGGTGATAAGGTGATGGCAGATCCGGAAGCGAAGCTCACTTTACCAGCGTCGATGAGATCTAAAGTGCTGTCTTGTAAGACTTCAGAGTACAATTCTAAATTTCCAAAGTTACTTGACGATAAACCGCCCAAAACGGCGTCAGCTATCTTACCGATTCCAGCTTGGAGTGGACGTAAGTTGGGGCCTAATTTTCCGGACGCTACTTCTTCATTTAAGAATTTCAAAAGGTGTTTAGCGATTGATTCACTGCAAGCATCACGTTCTTCTGTTTCAGCCGGCTCGTCCATGTGATTGGTGATGACGATCGCTTCAATCTTTGATAGATCGATCCGTATTCCTACCTCTCCAATGCGAGATCGGCAATTTTCTAAGAGAATTGGTTTTCTGCTCGGGGAAATGGCGTGATCCAGACAGTCGTGCAATCCTTTAAGGTTCAAAGGGAGGGCTTCATTGATCTCTAAGATAACGGTTTCAGCAAGTTGCACAAAAACGCAGTCGTTGCCTACAGATCCGCCAGGGATGAGTAACCCATCGGCTGTAATACCAGCAATTTCGATCACGGCAACATGCGGGCGTTCCAAATTTCTATAAACCAATTGATCGGCAGTTTCCGCCAAATGTTGGTCCTGGTATGAAACTGAACCGTTATTGATCGCGCTGCGCAACATTTTATCTGCCTGAAACGGCAAGCGTTTTTTCAAGATCCCGCTTTCAGCCAATACACCATCCAGATCTTCACCTAAAGATGCTCCGCTGTACAGCGAAATCCCTTGTCGAAAGCGATCTTTTTGCTGGCACAAAGCAGGAAGAACTGCCTTGCTATATCCAGTTTTTGTAAAACCGGAACAGGCAACGATGCCTCCATCTTGAATTAGGCTGGCTGCTTCTGAAGCTGAGCATATCTTGCTGAACAAGGAAGTTATTGGCAATCTTTCTGTCATCTTGAAAATCTGCGGTTGTGAAACGTTGTAAAACTAGATAAAAATGATTGTGGTTCATAAGAAGTATTCGTTTTACCTACAATTCTGTGTAAATTCGGGCCATGACATTTTTTATCCTGCTGATCCTGATGAGTTGGTTTCTGTGGAAACGTTCCACGGTGGGGCTTAGTCAATGGGAATTGCCGATCGGTTTAGGGATCAAACTGTCATACTCATTTTTGTTTGTTTCAGTGTATTCAGCGTATTACGGAGATGGTATGCTGACCTCGGACATCAATGTGTTCATGTGGGAAAGTGGATTGTTGGCTGATGTGGCTTCGCATTCGATCAAAGATTATTTTACTTTTCTTTTTGGATTTGAGGATTATGCGCTGATTAAGCAGTATCTATCCAAGACCGATCATTGGACCTCTGGAGACTTGGCCTTGATCAACGATGCACAGAATGTTATGCGGGTGAATAGTTTGCTCTATTTTGTCTCTCGCGGTAATGTCTTTTTTCATTTACTTTTCTTCTCGGGAACATTACTGCTTTGTACCCGCGAGTTGTATTTGGCGCTCAGGAATTGGGTTGTTTTGCCGGATCGCCGACTTTGGTATGCCTTATTATTACTTCCAAGTGTTGCTTTTTGGTCGGGTTCGATCTTGAAAGAACCGCTGATGATGAGCGGACTCTTCCTTTTCGTTGCTGCCCTGCTTAGAAAGTTCTCTTTGAAACAACGCTTGTGGCGTTTGATACTGGGCTCATTACTGATGCTCATGTTTAAACCGTATGTATTCTTTTTGCTGCTTATTGCTGTTGTTCCTTATTTGCTGCTAAAGGTCATCTTTCCCGTTCGCGCCTGGCAAACGATCTTGTTAACTATAGGAATAGGTTTGTTGGGGGCTTGGTTATTACCTGATAAGCGTAATCAGGTAGTGCACTTTTTATGGCGCAAGCAATATGATTTCGATAACGTGTCGCGCGGTGGACTGCACATCTTGGCAGACAGTACGTTCTATTTTGTGGAAACAGAACAGTTTTCAAATTTTACATTCATTGAGGATAGATTTGTGATCTTGCATCAACCCATTCATGCCAAACGGATGCGGTTGGGGATGGAGTATCCATTTGAGGATGTGATGCTTTCGGACACCGGAAAAGTGTGGATCAATTATTACAGTACAAACAAATGTGGCTCTTATATTCACACCACATTCATCAACGACTCGTATTCCCAGCTGATCAAGAACATACCGGAGGCATTCGTGAACGCCGCAATCAGACCTTGGCCAACAGATCCGGGAGGAAATCTGAAATGGTTCAATATTTTAGAAACTCTTGGCCTGTTTACCTGGATGTTTTTTGGTATTTGGAAATATCGCAAACAGCGGAACAAGACTCAAAATGATCTGTTATTCATAACGGCTTGTTTTGCGATTTTGCTCTTTTTGTTGATAGGTTGGACAACTCCTGTTTTGGGCGCAATTGCCCGTTATCGCATTCCGGCTTATTTAGGATTGTTTGTAATCGGGATGATTGGAAAGAAAGAAAAAGAACTATGAAGAATTTTATCATTGTAACCGGAGCGACTTCCGGATTTGGCGAAGCAACAGCTCGCTTGTTTGCGGAAAATGGATGGAACTTGATCCTGACAGGTCGAAGAGAAGAGCGATTGGCGCAGTTGAAAGCTGAGTTGCTAACTGATCACAATGAGATCTTGACTTTGTGCTTTGATGTTCGTGACGAAAAAGCCGTTGAGGACGCTTTTGCTGCTGTGCCTCAAGAGATAAGAGTTCGTGTTGGGATTTTGGTCAATAATGCAGGCTTGGCTGTAGGTCGTGGTCCAATTCAAAGTGGAGTAACGGACGATTGGGAGCGCATGATCGACACGAATATCAAAGGTTTGTTGTATGTTTCGAAAGCCGTAATACCATGGTTGCGCTCCAATAAAGGTGGCCATATAGTGAATTTGGGAAGTATTGCTGGAAAAGAAGTGTATCCTGGAGGTAATGTCTATTGCGCGACAAAACATGCGGTGGATGCCCTTTCTCGAGCGATGCGCATCGATCTGGTTGAAGACGGGATCAAGGTCACAAATATTGCGCCTGGGGCTGCTGAAACCGAGTTCTCGATCGTACGATTTAAAGGTGATGAGGCTGTAGCGAAAAGTGTTTATGATGGATTTGATCCTTTGGTAGCGGCTGATATTGCAGATGCAATTTATTACGTATGTACTCGACCGAAACATGTGACGATCAATGACCTCGTGATCATGCCTACTGCGCAAGCAAGTGCAACAGTACTACAT
>JBMLQF010000220.1:0-3454 GCA_049241705.1 Fluviicola sp.
CATTCCAAATAGACCAAGCCTTTAACGCTTGTTCCTTCAACATACTTGCACCATTCAGGGTAACTGCCCCAGCTGCTTTAGCTCGACTTAAAAATGCTGTTTCTTCCGGATTATAAATCAGATCGATCACCAAATGGTCCTGCGTCAATGCCTCATAAGCAAGCGGTAATAAGTCATCCACATTTGGATACATACCAACCGGTGTGGTGTTTACGATAACTTTACAAGCACGAAGCATGTGTTCATTGACATCTTCATATCCGAACACATTCCCTCCTTTTTCGCCTCTGGAGACATATAACACATCCAGTCCGATCTGCTTAAAAACAAACGCTACAGCTTTCGATGCACCGCCCGTACCAAAGATCAAAGCACGCTCGTGTTGATTTGTCAGAAATGGCTTGATGGATTGATGAAAACCAAATGCATCCGTGTTATATCCAATGGACTTACCATTGCTGATCTTTACTGTATTCACCGCTCCGATCTGTTTCGCTTCTTCACTCAACTCATCCAAATATGGTAGAATAGCTTCCTTGTAAGGAATTGTAACATTGAAACCGGATAAACGCCCATCTAATAACAGTTGAACCTCATCTATAGCAGTTAATTCAAAATTGGAGTAGTCCGCTTGAATACCCTGTTTAGCAAACAGCTCCGTAAAGAATCCTTTCGAAAAAGAATGTCCTAGTTTGGCTCCAATCAGTCCGAAGTGTCTCATTGCTTCGAAAATCTAGATTTCAAATAAGAAATCAACATCGGTAATACAGAAATGAAAACGATCAATAAGACTACTTTTTCATTGTTGTCTCGAATCCATTGGATTCCTCCAAGAAAATAACCGGCAAGTGTCATCGAGAAGATCCATAAAAATCCACCCATTATGTCAAAGGTCAAAAACTTACGGTACTTCATTTTTCCAACCCCGGCAGCAAATGGTGTAAAGGTGCGTACGATCGGAACAAAACGTGCCATGATGATCGCGAATACTCCGCGTTTTTCAAAAAATGCTTCCGTTTTTTCCAAATAAGCTTGTTTCACCAATTGTCGTCCTCTGATCTTCCAATTGAAAACACGTAGCCCAACTGTTCGACCCACCCAATAATTGACATTATCACCCAAAACTGCTGCAATCACAAGCGATGAAAGCAAGAAAGTCAGATTCAAATCTCCGGATGCTGCAAAAAGTCCAGCAGTAAACAACAAGGAATCACCAGGCAAAAATGGCATTACAACTAATCCAGTCTCGATGAAGATCACCAAGAAAAGAACCGTATAAATTGCCGTACCATATTCTTGTACGATCCATTGGAAATCCAAATGGATCAAGTGTTCAAATAGTTCGATCATCTATTAATACATTTCAAAATCAGGTCTTTCAACTGCATACCATTCTGTGATTCCACCGTTCAGGATGAAAATTTGCTCAAACCCATATTCCGTTTCCAATAAGTTGGCTACTGCTTCTGCTCTTCTACCAGTTTTACAAACGATTACGTAAGCATTTTCAGGCTGCATCATGCTAACTTTTTCAGTGATCTCATGCATAGGAATGTGTTTACCTCCCATGTCACAAATTTCAACTTCCCAAGGTTCGCGCACATCAATGATCTCAACAGCTTCACGATTTAATAGCTCTTTACAGTCCTGAACAGAAATTTTTTGCATGTCAAAAGATTTGTGGCAAAAGTAGTATAATGCACAATGCGTGCGGTCAAAAAATCGGCTCAGCCTTGAACTTTTACCGATAATCCCATTTGAAAGGTAGCAACATGTTCACCAGAGGTATCAAATGCCTTTACCACAACCTCACCATGCTTTCGTTCCTTCGTTTCATTGCTCGATCGAATAATGTCCTTGATCGCTTGCATATCCTTACACACAAAACGAACCGTTGATTCTGCACGTTTGTGAAATTCAGCCTTCATGGAGGAGAATGAAAAAGAAAACTTTAAGGATTCCTGTTCAGCGAAATAAAAAACGGGCAATCCAGCCGCTACATCTGCTCCAACAGCCAATGCCCCAAAGTACATACTGTTCAGGTGATTCTTTGTCCGTCTGCGCAGACGCACCTCCACTATTGTTTCGGCATCCGAGATCGCGATCAATCTTGGTTTCACGTAAGCAAGCATGGGAATCTTTAACCAACCCATCAGCCGAAGCAACCAACGCATTTTACGCAGTGAGATCATTCTTTTCTCCATGAGTCAATGATTGGATGATCTCTTTAACCGAACGGATCTCATGCACATGTTCGATACTTGGTCCTGCGCACCATACCGATTTATAGGTCGCCCCGAAAGCAGCATTCTTTAACGCTTTCATACCTTTATAGAAGGTCAATGCTTTCACCCACTTTTTCAAACGCTTATTTTTATTCAAGATCCGCTCCAACCAATTTTGACTGGTCCCGATCTCTTTAACGTATGGTGTTTGGATGACTGTACAAGGAGTTCCGGAAAGCTTCGTTGTTAATACAATATCTTTTGCTCCATAGTCGACGCATGCTTGTTTGTACTCCTCGGAAACATCCGCCTCTTCAGATGCAATGAACACGGAACCAATTGAAAAACCATCCGCTCCAAATCCGCCGATGCGTTTCAAATCTTCATAACAACCTACTCCGCCAGCGGATATCACAGGGATCGAACATACTGCTTTAATTTCTGCGATCAGCGTTTTAGGATCGATATTCCCGGCATGTCCTCCGGCTTGATTATTCACTGCGATAACGGCATCTGCACCAAGTTCAGCCACCTTTCGGGCATAAACAGCATCAGTAACATCGCACAATACTTTAGTCCCCACTTTCTGAGCCTCCTCGATCACTTTTTTCGGTGAACCTAGAGAAGTAATAATGAAATCAACCTGCTCTTCGCAACAAACTTGTAATTGATCTACCATCAAGAAATTCGAAGCGTTTACGATCAAATTGATTCCTATGGGTCCTGATGCTTCTGCTTTCATCCGTTTGATCCCTGCTCGCAATTCTTCAACCGAACGATAGTTCAATGCTGGTATGGCAGCAGCAATCCCGCATTTCGTGCCGGCAATCAACATTTTCTCATTCGACACTAAAAACATGGGGGCCATAATGATCGGATAACGAATTCCAAGAAGTTGACACAGCGAATAGGTTTCCCAAGAGTCTGTTTGCATTGTGATAGATCTATATACAACAAAAATAGCCGTTTTAAATGGTTTTATAATTCCAAAAAGTATCTACCCGGAATTAATTCTGGTTAAATTAGTACGGTTAATGAATACACCTTTTGAAAATACTAGCTTTGTGGCATGAATAACCCTGTTATGAAGGCTTGGATTCACGCGTTACGATTACGGACCTTGCCATTGAGTATCGCCGGAATCGTTTGCGGAAGTTTTTATGCGATCCATACGGGTCATTGGAATGGCAGTATTTTCACGTTAGCCCTTTCCACCACCCTATTGTTTC
>JBMLQF010000221.1:0-14036 GCA_049241705.1 Fluviicola sp.
CGAATAGTTCCTTTTTCTTGATGGTGTCTACGTATTCTTTATCCAGAATATCCATAACATCATTCAACTTGCCGAATTCATCAGCAGCATTATTCTCTGTAAATCTTCCGTTCGATAGGGAACTTCCAAGCAAAACGCCTAAGGCCAAAAAAAGCATCAACAGCAAAGGAAGAAAATAGGTGTTCTTCGGGTTATTCATGGTTAAACGGGTCTTCAATTTGTACGATCTCTACACCGGCACTGCGTAAGAAATCAATTCCGGTGGTGTCTTTATAATCATGCATGTAAACAACACGATTGATTCCTGCTTGCAATACCAATTTACTGCAATCTTTACATGGAGAAAGTGTGAGATACAAGGTTGCGTTGCTACAATCATTTGTTGAACGGGCAACTTTCAGAATGGCATTTGCTTCTGCATGGAGCACGTACCAATGTGTTTCGCCATCTTCATTTTCACAACAATTGTCAAATCCTGCCGGTGTTCCGTTGTACCCGTCAGAAATGATACGCCCATCTCGAACGATCAAAGCTCCAACTTTCTTACGTGAACAATGCGAGAGTTGGGACCAGGTAACGGCCATACGCAAATAGGCTTTATCATACCTTTCTGTTTTGGATTTGGTTCCGATCATTTCTTCTGAATTCATCATGCAAAAATAGGATTATTCAGGTAAGGTGAACTTATAACCAATTCCTCGAATTGAGTGAAAATAGACCGGGTTTTTCGGGTCGGCCTCAAACAACTTCCTGAAATTAAGGATATAATTATCAATCGTTCTTCCTGTAGGAAAATGATCGTTCTTCCACAAAGAGTTCAACAATTCATCGCGTGAAACAACTTCATCTCTGTGTTGGTTGAAGAACTGAAGCAACTCTAGCTCGCGCTTGGTCAATTCGTGTTTTTGACCTGTTTCCAAGTTGATTACTTCAACTGCACCAAAGTTTACATGCATTCTACCTATGGTTAACTCTTCCATTTGGGGGCGTTTCAGATTGTTTCCTACCAACACGCGTACGCGCAACAAAAGCTCTTCCAGATCAAAGGGCTTTGGGAGGTAATCATTTGCACCAAGTTTCAATCCAGCTATACGATCAATCGTTGTGCCCTTCGCAGACAAAATTAGTATCGGCACATTCGAAACAGCACGATAAGATCTACAAACATCCAATCCACTTACTTCCGGAAGCATCACATCCAAGACAACAAGGTCATATTGCGAGATCTCATTTACAAGTTCTTGAGCTTTACGCCCATTAGAAACTGATCGCACCTCATAACCCTCCAATTCCAGGTTAAATGTGATCATTTCCAACAAACTTTGTTCATCCTCTACAACCAATATCTTTTGCATGTATCTGTGTTTCTGCGTAAAAAAACGCAATGTGTCTCAAATGTATTGTTAAACTATGTAAATTTGGACAAGCTGAACTAATAAAACTCATGAAATGAAAAGAAAACTACTCTCCGCAGGGATCTTTGCCCTGGTGTTAGGTTTTTCAGCGATTGGTCAGGTTTCTCCTGCCATCACCAGTAAAACTCTAACAACGTTTAAAACAACCCCTACCTTTAATCTTACACCGCCCGATATGGCTGCAATTCAGCAAGAAGATATCGAGCGTGATCACAACGGTGACTTATATCGTATTGGTGTGCACACCATGACAAACATCACTACTACAAGCGCTGGTGTATGGACATCTATGCCGAATGGAGACCGTGTTTGGCAATTGAAGATCAATTATCCGGGAGCTGAAGCATTGTCATTTTTATTCGATCGTTTCCACATTTATGGTGGTTCAACATTTGATGTGTTTGACAATGATGGTAAGCGTTTGCATCTTACATTAACGGCAGCTGATGTTCTTGATCACGGAATGCAAAACGTTGCGCTATGTTTTGGGGATGAGATGACTTTACAACTTACTGAGCCTGCAGGAACAAAAGCATCAGACATCTTGATAGACCGTATTTCTTACGATTACCGTTCAACTGGAGCTCCTGCAAAATTGAAAGATTTCAATGACAGTGAATCTTGTGAGATTAACGTGAATTGTTCGCCTGTTGGCGACCAATGGCAAGATGAAAAGCGCGGTGTTGCTCGTATACTTGTTGTAGAAGGAGGGATGCAAGGATGGTGTACAGGATCGTTGGTAAACAACACTGCTCAAGACTGTAAACCTTTATTCTTAACGGCTTTGCACTGTGGTGTGAACTCTACTACAAATAACTTCAACCAATGGCGTTTTTACTTCCGCTACGAAGCTTCCGGATGTACTGACCCTGCTACTCAGGGTACTTTGGCAAATAACTTCATCACTGGATGTGTGAAAAAAGCTTCATCAAATGATGGCGGTGGTGATACTGGATCTGATTTCTTGTTAGTTCAATTAGGTTCTGCTACGAACGAAGCTGCAACAATCACTACATTGAAAACAACAATGAATGCCTACTGGAACGGATGGGATGCAAACAACACTGCAACAACTGGTGGTGTTGGTATTCACCACCCAGCAGGAGACATCAAGAAGATTTCTACATTTAGTGGAAGTACGGTTACTTCTGCATGGAACGGAAACGGTTTACAATCGCACTGGCGCTTGAGCTGGACAGCTAACGCGAACGGTCATGGAGTTACTGAGGGTGGATCATCCGGTTCTCCCTTGTTTAACAACTCAAATGGTCGCATTGTTGGTACTTTGACAGGGGGAAGTTCGTTTTGTACTGCATTGTCTTCTCCGGATTACTACGGAAAAATGTCTTACCATTGGACATCGAATGGAACTCCATCAAACGAACAATTGAAAACATTCCTTGATCCAGGAAATACGGGGGTTTTGGTGTTGAACGGATCTAGCGATCCTTGTTCTGCACCACAAGCTCCGGTTGCTAACTTCGTTGCAAGTGCAACAACAGTGAATCCAGGAACAACTGTAACCTTTACAGACCAGTCTACGAATAGTCCTACAAGCTGGGCGTGGGCGGTTTCTCCTGCTACAGGTTGGGCCTATGCCGGCGGTACTTCCGCAAGTTCTCAAAACCCACAGATCACTTTCAACACGGTTGGTCAATATACCATCACGTTGACAGCAACAAACGCTATTGGATCTGACCAAGAGGTTAAAACAAACTACATTACAGTATCTTCAGCTACGGCACCTTGTACTGCTGCAACGACAATTGGTTGTGCCACAGGCGATGCAAACGAGTACATCGCGGGAGTTACTTTGAACACTCTAAGCAGCACTTCAAACTGTAGCACTTATACTGCAGGTTCTCAAACGACAACTTTGACAAAAGGAAGTAGCTACACAGTTGCAGTTACAACTGCTATTGTTGGTTCAACAAATACAGCTTATGTAGATGATGAGTTGGCAGTTTGGATCGACTTCAATAATGATCTTGATTTCAACGATGCGGGTGAGCAAGTGGGTTACTCAATTGCAACTCAATCTGCTTTCACTACCAGCTTTAACTTTACTGTTCCTGTAGGAGCGGCAACTGGTACTGTGAAAATGCGTGTTCGTATGCACTATTCTGGATCTGATGTTGGTGATGGCCCAATCTCTCCGTGTGGTAGCGCTACTTACGGTGAAGTTGAAGATTACAACATTACCCTTGTAGCTAGCACAGCTGATCTTACTGAGCAAGATTTGTTGAATGCTGTTGCTGTATTCCCGAACCCGGTGAACGAGGCGGTTTCTGCAGATTTGACAAGCTTTACAAGCGAGGCTGTTACTGTTGAATTGATCGACATGACAGGAAAAGTACTTGCTTCACAAGTTAACGTACAAGGAACGATCGCACAATTCCCAATGCAACAACTGGCAAAAGGATTGTACCAAGTTCGTATCTCCACAAACGGAACTGCAATCACCAAACGTGTTGTGAAACTATAAGAATACCTAATTCTAGAGTTAAGGGCGTGTAGATTATACACGCCCTTTCTTTTTGAATAGATTTGCTACTTTTGTTTGAAAGGCATGCCTGTGAAAAAAAGAGTCATCATCAGTGTAATCAATGATCTAAATTCCGATCAACGGGTGCACAAAATGGCCCTTTTTATTCAAAAGCAAGGCTATGACGTCTTACTTGTTGGAAGGGTCAAAAAAGATTCTGCACCTATGGAATCAAGGCTATACCAAACAAAGCGATTCAAACTCATCGCTGAAAAAGGAGCTCTTTTTTATGCCGTTTATAATTGGCGCTTGTTCTGGTTTCTTCTTTTTCACAAAGCTGATATTCTTGTTTCGAACGACTTGGATACCTTGCTGGCAAATTTCTTGTGTTCCAAAATGAAAGGAATTCAGCTGGTCTACGATTCTCATGAATACTTCACAGAAGTCCCGGAGCTGATCCATCGTCCACGCATTCAACGGATTTGGGAAAAGATCGAAGGCTACATATTCCCAAAGTTGAACACCATCATCACCGTGAATCGTTCGATTGCAGAAAAATACAAGCAAAAATACGGCAAAGACCTCATCGTGGTTAGAAACTGTTCTCCCATGTGGCAAGCTCAGAATATTCCTTCTAAACAAGCCTTGGGAATACCGGAAAACACGTTCATCGCCATTATACAAGGTGCCGGACTAAACATTGATCGGGGTGTTGAAGAAGCCATTGAAGCGATCGCTTCATTACCCGGCTTGGTTTTACTGATCGTTGGTCACGGTGACGTCATTCCGGAAATGGAAAAGAAAGTGAAAGCCGCGCAATGGGACAACATCTTGTTCTTTGGAAAAAAACCTTACAACGAATTACTGTGTTATACTTACCATGCCGATCTCGGATTGAGCTTGGACAAACCGACGAATCCGAATTATCAGTTTTCTTTGCCAAATAAGGTTTTTGATTATTTGCATACAGGCACGCCTATACTAGCTTCGAACGTGGTTGAAGTCGCCTCATTGATCCAAAAACACGATATTGGTCAAACGATTTCGGAAGTAACCACGGAGCAAATTCGCAACGCCATTAGCAACATTCAGCAAAAGCCTGAATTACTCGAGCGTTGGAAGCACAATTGTTTGCAGGCCGCAAACGTTGAAAACTGGGAATATGAAGTCGGTCAACTTGCTGAAATCTATCCAACTCAAAAATGAATCGATCGCTACATATCGTAACTCTTGACGTTCCTTTTCCAGCGGATTATGGCGGGGCTATTGATATGTATACACGCATCCTTGCACTAAAGGAAGCAGGATTCACCATTCATTTGCATTGCTTTGAATATGGAAGAGGTGAAATGCCAGAAGCAATAGCCCAGAAATTGGCTGACAAAGTGTTTTACTACAAACGAAAAACAGGTGTTTTCAGTCAGATAAGCAGCAAGCCCTACATCGTTAAAAGTCGCGAAAACCAAGAATTACAAGCACGCCTCTTGGCAGATAAGTGGCCGGTATTGTTAGAAGGTCAACACTGTTCGGTATTTGCAAAAGGGTTGCAAGATGCAGGCAAGCGTGTTTTGGTGCGAATGCACAACATTGAATGGCATTATTATACCAATTTGGCCGAAAGTTCAACGCGCATTCTGGAACGATTCTATTACCGCACAGAGGCGAAGAAACTTCAGCGTGACGAGCAATTCCTTCGAGGAATCCCCTTGGCCTGCATCACGGAAAACGATACGGAACATTACCGTTCGATGGGTTTCAACGCGCATTCGCTGCCTCCGGTCATCGAAAACAAGCCACTGGCAGGTGAACTGAAGGACTATTATTTATTTCATGGAAATCTGAGTGTGGCCGAAAATGAAGAAGCAGTTCGTTTGATCCTTGCCGAAAATGCCAAACACGCCTTCTCTGAAAAGGTTGTCATCGCCGGTAAGAATCCAAGTGAATCCTTGAGAAGACAGGTCCTTGATGCGGGCTTTGACCTTATTGCGAATCCTGATGGAACAGTTATGTCTGAACTCATTCAGCAAGCCAAAGTTCATTTGTTGATCACCAAAAAAGTTTCGGGTATCAAATTGAAGTTGTTGCAAAGTTTGGCAGCAAATGGTGTCTGTGTTGCAACTGCAGCAATGCTGGAAAATACGGGGCTCAACGACCTCTGTGTTGTCTGGGATGAGCACGAGTCACTGGCCGAATTGTGTTCGAAACAATCCGTTGATAAATCAGCAATTGCTGCACGAAAAATCACCTTAACTGAAGTGTTCGGAGCAGAAAACTACGTAAACAAAATAGAAGCGCTCCTTTTCGCTTAGTCGAAAATTGGTTGGAACGGATCGAAACGATTGATCGATTCCATAGTTTTCAGCAAACCATCCTCTACTTTATAGACTTTTCCGGGGAATTTTTCTACCATCGACATGTCGTGAGTTGCCATGATCACGGCAGCTTTTTCCTCTTTGGCAACAGCAACGATCAGGGCCATGATCTCCGCTGAAGTCTCTGGATCCAAATTTCCGGTTGGTTCGTCTGCTAAGATCAACTTTGGGTGATTGATCAATGCGCGTGCAATGGCTACACGTTGCTGCTCACCCCCTGATAATTGATGCGGTTGATTCTTCGCTTTTCCATCTAATCCAACCATGGAAAGAACCGTTTGAGCGCGTAATTGCATTTCTTTTTTGTTTGTCCAACCGGTGGCGCGCATAACAAAGAACAGGTTTTCCTCTACCGTTCGATCGGTCAGCAATTGAAAATCTTGGAATACAATTCCGAGTTGTCTGCGCAACTTAGGAATGGAACGTTTATTCAGTTTAGATAAGTCGAATCCAACTACAGTACCTTTTCCTTGCGCCATGGCCACCTCACCATACAACAATTTCAGCAAGCTACTTTTACCTGATCCGGTTTTTCCGATCAAGAACACCAACTCATCTGAGTTGATATTCATTGACACGTCTCGTAAAACCGTGTGGTTAAGCTGATCGATGTAGCATTTCTCCAGCTGGATCACTTGTTCCATACCATTTCTCTTTGAGGTAAAATTCATCAAACTTTTAGCAAAGATTCGTTAGAAGCATGAAATAATCTCAACAGTTTCGCGTTTAAAACTTTTAAAACCCAACGCTCCCTGTCCCTGACATTACGGTTAATTTTACTCACTTAAAAGTAGTCGTAATGCGTCATTTACTGATTTTTCTCCTTGTTATCCTGAGTTTCAACGGTTGGACTCAGGCAACGGAAAAGTACCAATCGCCCTTGAGTGCTTACTTCCGTGCAGAAGATTTGTTTGAGAAAGAACAATACAGTGCTGCGCGTAATGAATTCCGCTTGTTCTTAAACAGTTACACGGGAACAAAGGACGATCCTTATGTCATCAAAGCGTTCTATTACGAAGGGATCTCTGCCCTCGAACTCTTTAGCAACGATGCTATTGATCTCCTTGAAAAATTCAATCGCGACTATCCTGAATCAATCTACAAAAACGACATTTCATTTCGCATCGGACGCTATTACTATCAAAAGAAGGATTACGACAAAGCGATCGAATATTTTGATGAGTTGGATAAAAGCGATGTGGAAGCCTCCAATGTAGACGAGTTTCACTTCAAGCTTGGGTATGCAAATTTTCATGAAAAGCGATATCCCGCAGCCAAATCGGCCTTTTTTGAGGTGAAGGAATCTACTTCGCAATACGGAGCTCCGAGTTTATATTACTATTCGCATATCTGCTACCTGGATAGCTCCTACCAAAGTGCCTTGGAGGGATTCGAGCGCTTGATGAATGATAGCCGCTTCAAAACTGTTGTTCCATACTACATCACGCAGATCTACCACATGCAGGGTAAATACGAGGATGTTATTCGTTTTGCGCCAAGCAATATGGACAGTTTGAAACCGGCAGAAAAAGTAGAGATGAACCACATCATCGGTGACGCTTTTTACCGTTTAGGCAAATACGATGAAGCTGTTCCATTCTTGGAATATTACAATGAAAAGTCGAACACCACACGCGATGACGATTATGCCTTAGCTGTAGCTTACTG
Source organism: Fluviicola sp. (assembly GCA_049241705.1). Lineage (GTDB taxonomy): Bacteria > Bacteroidota > Bacteroidia > Flavobacteriales_D > Crocinitomicaceae > Fluviicola. Next base: position 7,941 of record JBMLQF010000221.1, read on the forward strand.
GAAAAGTTCCAATTGTATAAAAGCGGTGAAGTACTTCGATAAAGTCGCTCGTATCAAAGACACCCTCGGACAGATCGCTTTGTACCATGCCGGTGAATGTTATATCAATTTGAATCAATTGATGTATGCACGAACTGCTTTTGAAGCAGCTTCGGAATTGGATATGGATGCGCTTATTCAAGAAGACGCTTTATACAATTACGCCATCTTGTCGTACAAACTGGACATGAACGCATACGACGAAGCCGTTGAAGCATTGGAATTGTACCTGCAAAAGTACCCGGATTCACCGCGAAAAAGTGTGGTATATCAATACTTGGTAAACGTTTATACTTCTACTAAGAACTATGCGAAAGCACTTGCCTCATTAGATAAAATCCCAAGTAAGGATATCAAATTGAAATCAGCATATCAGGTCATTGCTTTCAACCGTGGAGTAGAATTGTTCCTGAACAGCGACTATGTGAATGCGATCAAAGCGTTTGAATTGGTGGAGAAGTATCCGGTTAGTCAGGAAGTTTCTGCAAAAGGAACATTCTGGACAGCCGACGCAGAATACCGCTTGAAAAATTATTCCAAGTCCATTCAGCAATACGATGCGTTACTGGCAATGCCGAGCGCTTACATTTCAGGACTTCGACCGGATGCATATTACAACAAAGGTTATGTGTATCTGGCCATGAAAGATTATCCACGTACACGTGAGGCTTTCAGTAATTATCTGAAGGAAACGAAACTGACAGATAAACGCAAAAAAGCAGATGCGCACATGCGCTTGGCAGATGAATACTACCGCACGAAAGAGGATGATTTGGCCATTCAGAATTACAAAGCGGCATTGGAGCTAAAGAGTGGTTTTGAAGATCAAGCCTTGTATTACATGGCGCGTTGTTATGGTTTCAAAGGCAATCGCGATGAAAAGATCAAAGCGTTGCTGGACATCATCAATAACTACAACGGTTCTAAATACACCCAATCTGCGGTGTATGATGTGGCACAAACCTATTATGGAGCCGGTAATATTGACAAAGCGGAACGCTACTTCCAACAGATCATTTCTGATTATCCGAACTCTACTTTGGTGAAAGAAGCTTACCATAACTTGGGAAACATTGCCTATAAGCGTGGACAGTACGATATCGCTGAAAAGCACTACAAAAAGGTGTTGAATGATTTTGTGATCAACGACTCTATTTGTCGCAGAGAGGTAAGTGCTTTAGCGGATGTTTATCGCCGTCAGGGAACCATCAACAAGATCGAGCAATTGTCAAGTCTGTACAGTTGTGCAGATTCCATTTCAAACTCTGTTGAGGACGAATACTACATGCGCGCTTATGCCTTGTATGAAGATTCTGCTTACACGAAAGCTCTTCCTGAATTCGATTTCTATTTGAATAAATATCCATCAGGCAAATACCGCAAAGATGCGCTTTACTACAAAGCGGCCATTTTGTATGCGAGCAAACGTGAAGATGAAGCCGTGGTGTTGTATCGTGAGATCCTTGAAGGACCAGACAACGATTACACCGAGCTAGCGGCACAACGAAGCGCCAAATATTTGTACAACTCCAAAAAGTACGTGGAGGCTTTGCCATACTACGAGCGACTTGAACGTGTCACCATTCGACCGGAGTTTTTGAACAACGCGCGAATAGGCCAAATGCGTTGTCATTTCATCTTGGAGAATTTCGTGAATGCGGCTGATTATGCGAAAAAGGTACTGACTATTCAACAGCCTACTGAAATGAAACTGGAGGCGGAATATATTCGTGGTATTTCTTTGGCGAAATCAAATAATTTCAACGAAGCCTTGCCTTCTTTGGAATACGTGGTAAAGAATACCACCAAGATCACCGCGGCCGAAGCGAAATACATGATCGCAGAAGGGTATTATAACAAGCCAGATTTGACGAAATCGGAAGCAACCATTCGCGAGTTGTTGAAGATGAAACCGGGATATGACTATTGGATAGCTAAATCGTTGATCTTGCAAACGCGCATTTTGATCCAAAAGAAAGACTTGTTCCAAGCGGAGAATACGATCAAGTCGGTGATAGATCATTACACAGTGATGGACGACGGTATCCAGGCTGAGGCGGGCGAGTTGTATGACGAGATCATGCAGTTGAAGAGTCAGCCGAAAGTGATCCAATCTCCGGATCAGAATACAGTTATTGAAATCGAAGATAATTCAGGGAACTAATGAGAGCATTTCACCATATCTGGATCACAGCGATCGCATGTATCTTCTCAGTCATTGCAATAGCACAACCTGATGATGAAGTTGTGATCATCACAAACGCCAATCGTTCGGTAGAACCTGCAGTGCGTTTGAGCGGAAGTCCGAAGATCTTGGACACGGTTTTTCCGGTTCCGAATACGAATTACCCCTTGTTGGCAATCAATTACGAACCGTACTTTGATTTGCAGCGTATCGCGCCAGCAACGGTAAATCTAAATCAGAAATTACCGCAATTGTACAATGGTTATGCACGCATCGGGATTGGATCTGTGCTCATGCCGTTAGGGGAAGTTTATTACAACAATACCCGTTCACGCAAATTGAATTATGGTGTTCATGCACAGCATTTAAGCTCTTGGGGTAAAATGCGCGATGTCGCTCCTGCAACTTTCGATCGTACCAGTTTACGTGGTTTTGTTGGAATGACCGAGAAAAAATACGATTGGGGCGCCGAAGCTTTTTACAAGAATCAAGGTCTACATTTTTACGGTTTTCAAAATGAAAACGCCCCGAAAGACAGTATTGCACAACGCTTCAACACCATTTCGGGAAAAGGTTATTACAGCCGACATGTGCACGATAGTTTGGGTGTAAACTGGAAAGGAACGCTAGAATACCGCCATTTCAATGATCGCAAACCGGGAGAAGACAGCTTAAAAGACTGGCGTGCACGCGAAAATTACTTCGGTGCAACTGCCAATGCCTGGATGCGCTGGGGAGATGAGATCTTTGCGGCAGATGTAGACTTGAAATGGAATGGTTATCAGTACGGTGTAAATGGTGATACACTGAATTCAGCTTTGGATTCTGGTTACGTATCTAATAATACGCTCTTAAGTTTGCGTCCAAGTATTACCACGTACTCTAAAAACAAGCGCTTAAAAGCTAAAATCGGGGTGGATTTGACGATCAGCTCGCGCGAATCTGTTAAAGCTTACTTGTATCCAAAGGCAGAGGTAAAGTATTCGCTGTTCGATGACATCTTGATCCCATATTTGCAAGTGAACGGTGGTATGACCCAACAAAGTTTCAAATCCCTGACGGATGACAACGAGTTTGTTTTATCCCACGTAACCCTGAGAAACGAGCACAAATCGATCGAGGGAATCATCGGTATTAAGGGAACATTGTCAAAACGCATTGGATTCAACGTGTTTGCAGGATTTGCGAATGTGAAAGACAAGGCATTATTCGTTACAGACACGCTTTACAGCAAAGGCAATCGCTTTAACGTGATCTATGATACCATGAACGTGGCTACTGTTGAGGGTTCCTTAACTTATCAGTACCAGGAAAAAACGAAAATCGATTTGATCGGTCGCTATTTCTCTTATAATGCATTCAATAATGTTTATGCGTGGAACTTACCTTCGATTCAGTTTATATTGCGCGGATCTTACAACTTGTACGATAAGTTCATTTTCAGTGTTGACGTCAATTTAGAAGGTGGTAGAAAGGCTTTGGTGTACACCATGGAAGAAAATGTAGTTGAGGAAAACAACCAATTGGCTAAAAATCTGGGCTTCATCGCCGATGCGAATCTGGGCGTTGAATACCGCTACAACAAACGCATTTCCGCATTCTTGAACTTTAACAATGTGGCAGCACAACGCTACCGCAGATGGTACAATTATCCGGTTCAAGGATTTCAAGTAATGGGAGGGGTGACTTTCCGTTTCTAGTGCAAGCCAAAAGCTATGCGTTGTCAATAGGAAAATAGTAAGAACGCGTTATAAGTTACTGTCGGATAATTCTTCCGTCCTCCATTTCGATGATACGATTTGTGCGTTCCGCGAATTCGTTGTCGTGGGTTACGATCAACAAGGACTGTCCGAATTCTGAAGCCAGTTCCTGAAAGGTATGGAACACAATCTCACTATTCTTTTTATCGAGGTTTCCGGTAGGCTCATCTCCCATGATGATCAAGGGATCATTGATCAATGCACGAGCGATCGCTACTCGTTGTTTCTGTCCACCAGACAATTGATTCGGGAGCTTGAGAGCTTCATTCTCAATCCCTAAGATCTTTAATTTTTCGTAGGCCCGTGCTTCTACTTCCTTCGCACTATATTTTCCAAATTTCAGACCCGGAAGCATAACATTCCGAAGTACTGAAAATTCATTCAACAAGTAGTGGAATTGAAACACAAATCCGATCTTTTCGTTCCGAACGCGGGCAAGTTCTGCCTCTTTCTTAGTCGTCATCGATATGCCGTCGATCATCAGGCTGCCCTGGTAATCCGTATCCATCGTAGACAGAATGTAAAGCAGTGTTGATTTTCCGCACCCAGATTTTCCAATAACAGACACGAATTCGCCACGGTCAACACTAAAAGTGATATCGCGCAAAACTTGAATATCAATCGGATCGTGAAAATACTTGTTGATCCCAATCGCTTCCAGAACTTTTCCTTCCATGTTATTTTCCACGAATGATGATTACAGGATCCACTTTACTTGCTTTTCGGGCCGGAAAATAACCGGCAAAATACGTCGTGATCACAGAAAAGGTCGTTGCGATGACGTAATATTTCGGATTGTATGAAACCGGGAATGTTTTGATCGTTGGAAGTGCTGGTGTATCGAAAGGAATATTATCAATTCCGAAGGAAACTAAAAAGCCAAATACCAAACCTACGAGCCCACCGATCACGCCGATGCTCAAAGCAATGGTAATGAAAACCTTATTCACGTCTTTACCAGAAAATCCGGTAGCTTTCAAGATCGCAATAGTATCCATTTTCTCGTAGATCATCATGTTCAAAATGTTGTAGATCCCGAAACCAGCAACGATCAGCAGGGTGATCCCAACTGCATACGAGATCAGTGATCTCACTGAAGAACCCGTGTCAAATTGGGCATTGGCCGTATTAATGTCCAGCGCTTCCGTTTCAAAAGTTTCATGGAATTCCTTCGCTACAGCTGGCGCTTTGGTAATGTCGTGCAACTTGATCTGGATATCGGTCACATAACTATTTGAAACCCCCAATAATTTTTGGGTGGTTGCTAATGACGCGTAACTTTGTGTTTTATCTAGTTCCGTAAGTCCCGATTGAAAGAAACCAACTACTTTCAACTGCATGCGGTCTCCTTTGGAAGTGGTGATCTGGACGATGTCTCCAATATTAGCAAGCATCTTTTCGGCCGCTGCTTTTCCCAAAATAATACTGTTCGGAATGTTTTCCAGGTCTACATAATTACCCGTGGTGACGTATTGATCAAATGCAAACAAGCGATTTTCTTCTTCCACGTCAATACCATTGATGACGCCAGTTAGGTCTATCTCACCCACATTGAAAAAGACTTGTGCTGCAATTTTCGGAGCGGCCCCTAACACGCGCTTATCCTGACGCAGAGCTGCAAGAATTGCCGCCGAATTACGCAAATTCAACTGTTCATTCTTCGGTTTTACGTTCTGTACGAAATTGTATCCGTCTTTGTAACGCGTGTCCTTATCAACTGGTTGTTTTGTAGAGGGGAGCACCTCATTGTACAAACGCACGTGTGGTGTTCGATTAATGATCAGTCCATCCAACAATTCATTCAAACCATTCATGAATCCAAGCAGGGTCACAAACATGGTAATACTGAAGGTTACACCAAACGCAGCAACGAGTGTTTGTCGCATACGGGCACGCAACAAGGACTGAGCAATACTAAAGATCAGCTTATTCATCTCATTCCGGAATTATAATTTCCGTACTTGCACTAATGCCCGAAAGAATCTCAACCATTTTGTAATCTTTCAGTCCTGTTTTCACCTTCACGCGCTCTCCATTGCTCAATGTAACTGTATTATCCGCGTTCAAGTATGCTCTCGGGATCAATAAAGCGCGTGATTTTTGGCGCAATAC
>JBMLQF010000222.1:0-10380 GCA_049241705.1 Fluviicola sp.
CAAGCGCACCCCCAGGATCATCTCCAAGCTCATGGCAAATAGTATAAGTGAACCGGCTACAGCAAAGGATTTCACATCCACCCCGAAAAGACGGAGGATAGATTCCCCTAAAATGAGAAATCCAATCATGATGCCCAATGAAACCGCGCTGGTGCGCAAGGGATGAATATCACCTGCTTGTTCTTTGATCTTGATGATCATCGGTACGGATCCAATAATATCAATAACCGCGAAAAGAACGGTTGAGGTTTTGAATAGTTCTGACAGATCGAATCCTTTGAAAAAATCCCACATAATCAGCTATTTAGAATTGTTTGTTCAACAATATTAGGAAAATGTTCTTGTTCTAAGGCATGTATTTTAGATGCAATGGACTCCGGAGCTTCGTGGGCATCTAGTTCTACTTGGAATTGTGCGAGAATTTTGCCTTTGTCAAATTCTTCATTGACGAGGTGAATGGTAATGCCTGATACTTTTTCTCCGGCTTCAGAAACCGCACGATGGACATGCATTCCATACATTCCTTTGCCACCAAATTTTGGGAGCAGAGAAGGATGGATGTTGATTATGCGATTGGAAAAATGTTGAATAACAAGCTCTGGAACTTTGCGCAGGAATCCAGCCAAAACGATCCATTCAATTTCTTGTTTGCGAAGTTCAGCGAGTAGCGCATCACCTTGTTCTATCTGTTCATTGCTAAATATAACAACCGGGATATTGAAATTTGTTGCTTTGAGAACAACCGGTGCGTCCGATTTATTGCAGACCAATAACTTCACCTCAATGGATCCATTCTCTGAAAAATAGTGGAAGAGATTTTCGGCATTTGAACCGTTTCCGGATGCAAAAACAGCAACAGAGCACTTTTTCATGGGGCAAAGTTACGGAATCCAAATTACTTGTAAGTGGCGATTTTCGAACTATTCCTAACAAAAGCAGTTCGCTTAAAAATGAAGAAAGTGTCTATATATTTTGTTTTTAATGGATTTCCTGTTTTCTTTGCAAGCTGAAAAACCTTATAAACAAATTAGAGATGTCTGATATCAAGTCAAGAGTAGTATCTATTATTGTAGATAAATTAGGAGTTGAAGAGAGCGAAGTAACAAACGAAGCAAGCTTCACAAACGATCTAGGAGCTGATTCTTTGGATACAGTGGAATTGATCATGGAATTTGAGAAGGAATTCAACATTGCTATTCCAGACGATCAAGCAGAGAACATTCAAACAGTTGGTGACGCGGTTTCTTATATCGAGCAAAACGCAAACTAATTTAATTTTGCTGAAGCAAGCATTGTAGATTTAATTTCAACTTTATGGAGCTGAAGAGAGTTGTTGTAACTGGTTTAGGAGCCATTACTCCCATTGGAAATACTGTTGCCGAATATTGGGATGGTCTGATCAATGGTAAAAGTGGTGCTGCCCCGATCAAACAATACGATGCTTCAAAGTTCAAGACGCAATTTGCTTGTGAAGTAAAGAATTTCAACGTCGAAGATTTTATCGACAAGAAAGAAGCACGGAAATTAGATCAATTTTCACAATACGCCATGGTCTCTGCAACAGAGGCCATGGTTGATTCTCAACTGATGGAATCCAATCCGAATTTAGATCGTATTGGTGTAATCTGGGGTTCTGGAATCGGTGGATTGAAAACTTTCCAGGATGAAGCGCAAAATTTCTTTGCTGGGGATGGAACTCCTAAGTTCAACCCGTTCTTTATCCCAAAAATGATCTCGGATATCGCTGCAGGACATATTTCAATTAAATATGGTTTGCGCGGACCAAATTATGTTACCGTTTCTGCTTGTGCATCTTCTACCAACGCAATCATCGATGCGTTCAATGTCATCCGACTTGGAAAAGCAGATGCTATTGTAACTGGTGGATCTGAGGCTGCTGTGAATGAGATGGGTATGGGAGGATTTAACGCCTTGAAAGCCCTTTCTACACGCAACGACTCTCCGGAAACTGCTTCGCGTCCATTTGATTTGGATCGCGATGGTTTTGTTCTTGGAGAAGGTGGTGGCGCTTTGATCTTGGAAGAATACGAGCACGCTATGCGCCGTGGTGCTAAGATCTATGCAGAAGTCTTAGGAGGAGGAATGTCGGGTGATGCTTATCACATGACTGCTCCACATCCGGAAGGAATCGGTGCACGTAACGTAATGATCGCAGCATTGGAAGACGCTGAGTTGGATCCAAATGCTGTTGATTATGTGAATGTTCACGGAACATCCACGCCACTTGGAGATATCGCTGAAACGAAAGCGATCTTGCAAGTTTTCGGAGAACATGCCTACAACCTGAATATTTCGTCTACGAAATCAATGACAGGTCACTTGTTAGGTGCTGCTGGAGCTATTGAGGCGATCGCTTGTATCCTTGCAGTGAAGAACGACATCGTTCCTCCAACCATTAACCATTTCACAGATGATCCTGAAATCGATAATCGATTGAATTTTACATTCAACAAGGCACAGGAACGTACCGTGAATGTAGCGCTTTCGAATACCTTTGGTTTCGGTGGTCACAATACTTCTGTGATCGTTGGAAAATTCAAAGGCTAATTCTTAGAAGCGTATTCTATCTGTGCAGTTCAAACTCCCTTTTTTTCAAGGAAAAAAGTCTCAGGAAGACTTAGAGTTTATTCGATTTTTCATCGATAGGTTCGGTTATAGACCCAAACGTCTCGATCTGTTCTTCGAGGCGGTTACGCACCGTTCCATGGTTTTCAATTCATCTGCTGGTGAATTTTCTAATGAGCGTCTGGAATTTCTTGGAGATGCGATCTTAGATTCCATAATTGCCGAATTCCTGTTTAGTCGCTTTCCAGATAAAGATGAAGGTTACCTGACCAAAGTGAAATCAAAGGTGGTTTCCAGAAAAACCCTTTCTGATATCGGCGAAGAATTGGAACTGCGTAAGATCTTGCGTTACAACAAAGGTCGTTCGATCAATTTGTCGTCCCTTGAAGGCAATGCTTTTGAAGCAATTATCGGAGCGATCTATCTGGATGCCGGTTATGAAACTACCAAACAGATCATTCACCACCACGTTTTCCGCAAATACGTTGATTTGAACAAGATCCTGGAGGAAGAGATCGATTTCAAATCCAAGTTGTTCATCTGGAGTCAAAAACGACGCTTAGCCTTGGAATTTGTTGTGCTGAAAGAGGAAAACCTGCATGGAACTTGGCGTTATGAGGTCATGGTTCAAGTGAATGGTGTAAACTACGGGATGGGAGTTGGTAGCTCCAAAAAGATCGCTGAGCAGGCTGCAGCGAAGGAAACGTTGATTCTCATGGGAGAGATTTAACCGTTAAATAACTGTAAAGCCTTATTTCTACAACCTTTTTTGCCGTTTAATTGTTAACTTCACACGAGTTTGCGATTGTATGAGTAAACCTAAGCGTCACATATTATCGTTGGAGCCTTCGCTGGATTTCGAGCTGATCGGAATTTGTGCTCATCATAGTGACTACCGTTTGGCTTGGGGTTTGAACCAAGGTCTTTCACTTCAACTTGCTAAAAACGACGAATTGTACGTCATGCAGTCGAAAAAAGGAGCGATTCTTTCTCAGCACAGTTTTCATTATTGGAACGATGAGTTGAATGGAATGGAGTTTTACCTCATTAAAAACAAATCCGAAGGGAAGTATCTGATTCCTGAAAAAAGTCAGATCGATTATTTTTTAGTTATCCGTGAAAACCACTTGTTCGAATTGGATGAACTATTAGATCAAATTAAAAATGTAAATAGCGTGATGGCTGCATATATCTTTGAACCGGATTCATTGCCCTCTGCTGAATTGATGATATTTTAGATTATGAAGAAAACAAAAATTGTTGCAACACTCGGTCCTGCTTCCTCAACGCGAGAGGTGATCAAACAAATGATGGAAGAGGGGATGAATGTTTGCCGTCTGAATAGTTCGCACGGATCACATGAAGATCACAAAAAGAGCATTGATATTATTCGTGAACTGAACGACGAAACAGGTCTGAACGTTGCGATCCTAATGGATTTGCAAGGTCCGAAGATCCGTACCTACGAAATGGAGAATAATGGCGTGATGATGGAAAACGACAGTGTCGTGACCATTGTTACGGAGAAGATTGTGGGAACTGCAGAAAAGTTCGGGATCAGTTATGCTCAAATGCCTCGTGATGTGCAACCGGGTGAATGCATCTTGTTGGATGATGGAAAATTGATCATGGAGATCATCAGTACAGATGGTGTTTCTGAGATCAAAGCAAAAGTGATTCATGGTGGAATTCTTTCATCTAAAAAAGGAGTTAATTTACCAAACACCAAAATTTCATTGCCTTCATTAACAGCGAAGGATCAAGAAGATTTGGAGTTTGCTTTGGACAATGGTGTGGATTGGATTGGTCTTTCGTTCGTTCGTTCCGCACGTGATATCATTGAATTGAAGCATTTGATCTCTCACCGCCACTCCAATGCACGTGTCGTTGCGAAAATTGAGAAACCTGAGGCAATTGAGGATATTGATGAGATCATTAAGGCTACTGATGCGTTGATGGTAGCACGTGGTGATTTGGGTGTGGAAATTCCATATCAAAATGTACCATTGATCCAAAAAATGTTGATCTCGAAGGGGCATCAATATGCGAAACCGATCATTGTGGCTACTCAAATGATGGAAAGTATGATCACGAGCATTACTCCAACAAGAGCTGAAGTCAACGATGTGGCCAATGCTGTTTTGGACGGTGCAGATGCAGTGATGCTTTCAGGTGAAACTTCGGTTGGGAAATTTCCTGTTGAAGTGATCAAGACTATGGCGAACATCGTGCGTGAAATGGAAAAGTTCGAGGGAATCTACCACAAAGAACAGCTTCCTGAAAAAGCGCAATCTCGCTTTATTTCTGATTCCATTTGTTTCAATGCTTGTCGTTTAGCACAACGTGTTGAAGCCGACGCGATCATTACGATGAGTTATTCCGGATATACTGCTTATAAGATTGCTTCTCAGCGACCAAATGCACCGATCTTTGTGTTTACTGGAAACAAGGCTATTATCACCCAGTTGAATTTGGTTTGGGGAGTACGTGCCTTCTATTACGATAAAACGGTTAGTACGGATCATACCATTGCAGACATCAAATACTTGCTTACGAAAGAAGGTTTGTTAAGACAAGGTGATTTGGTGATCAATATCGCATCTATCCCTATTGAGGAAAAAGGGAAGTCAAATATGTTGAAGCTAAGTTATGTAGAATAAAAAAAGGCCCTAAGGCCTTTTTTTATTTTAATACGTATCGTACTGCTATATTACTTCCGAAACCAACTCCGGTATAAGGTACAAATGTTACAACAGGTCCGGCATCGATACCGATATTGATTGGAATTTCATTAAAAGTATATTCCAATCCCAGAACGAAAACAGCTCCAAAAGAAGCTCTGTCGTTGTAATATTTTTCTTTGTAATAATAACTGTGACCATTTCTCCAGCTGTAAACATAAAGTCCGCCACCGTAATACCAATCAAAACCGTCCTTTAGATTGTTGTTTTTCGAGCAGCGCTGTAAACGATAGGTTATATTGGCCTCCACCTAGTGTAAAGTCACCGAACACGCCACCAAAATCATGTTTCAGGTTGATACCCCCATAACCCGGATATCCTCCTTTTAAACCAATTCCTGTGCTATAACTTTGTGCGAATGTTGGCGTTGCAGCAATAGCCGCAAATACCAGGATCATCAATATTCTTTTCATATGTAAAGGCTTTGTTGCGAAGATAGAATACTCGGGGTCTTTACAGAAAGAATCAGGTGAATTTTATAAGAAAATTAAATCTTCCCGGCGAGCGTAAAGACTGCTCTTTTTGAAAGTTGTGCCGATCCATCGCTTTTAAATGTTTCAAAGACCGCAATATAAACTCCGATCGGCGCTTTTAAGTCATCGTCGCGCACGCCATTCCAAGAGAAAACACCAGTTGTACCCAATAATTCACTTTGAACGAGTTTGCGCACTAAGCGCCCTTTGTCATCATAAATTTTCAGATCAGCGATGTGTCCGCTTTCTGCTAACTCATAGGTAAACAAGATTACATCCTGCAGACCGTCATTGTCCGGTGAAAAAATAGGCTCCGTTGAACTAAAAGTTCCGTCAACACTCGCAAGGTTCAATTGAGAATTAACGCGCCCTGGAGTTCCAAAATTAACCGATTCCGCCGCTGTATGCCAGTTCATCGAATTATTGGAAACACCATTCGGATCGATCCGTTCCAAGGTCTTGTTTTCGGTGTCATCTATGAGCGACAAATGCCAATCATCCGTGTAACTTACCTTGTCCAACACCACACCATTATACATGATGTAAACAGTGCTCGAATCATTGTTCAAACTTGGTAAAGACATCTGGTAGAATTTCCCATTGATTGCGAAAGGAAATTGGTTTTTTACAAACATGGAGTCTGCTGTAAGAACTACGTAATCCCCCGGTTGCAACAAATAGTTTGCTGTAATTACCTCGAAGTTAGCTATCGTATCATTGTCGTAATTGGCTAATGTAAAGTCTTTCAGATTGAGGATCTTGTTAGAGCGATTGTACAACTCGACGAAGTCACTACCACCAGTTGACGGGTCGAACAAGATCTCATTCACCACTAAATCACCGGGCACAGGGTTGTCAGCGACTGCAAAGGTCTCTGATATGGAAATAACATTCATCCAACAGTCTGCGATGTTATTCAGAACGTAAATGTAATTTGTATTCGGCACAAGGTTTTCATTCAATGTAGCAATCGCTGTGTTTGCTCCGTTCTGAGCTACGTACATGGAAGATATGGTGAGTGCAGGATTACTGGAAAAAAGTGCATTTACCACGGATGTGGAATCCATTCCTTCGCTAAAGGTAAACTCAATGAAATTCGGCATCAATGCTACCGCACTCAAGATCGAAGGTACTTGTGTGTCTGGGGTTAGATCCAAGACACTATTCACAAGTCCCGGAGTTCCACCAATAGCTGCTGTTGAGGCGACCCAGTTACTTGCATCTGAACATGGATCATTTGGATTGATCAATTCCAAACTGTATCCGCCTTGTTTTTTGATTTCATCGCGGTACCAATCGTCGGTGTAGCTGATCTTATCAATTACGGCCAAGGCCGGCGATTTCAAAACGATGTCATCTCCGCTGTTGTTCAAACTTGGAAAGCTGGTCACTGTAAGAGCACCCGGTAAACTATCCAAGGAGGCACTGGAGCACAAGATCTTATATTGTCCCGGATAGATCCACCCACTAGTGATCGTTCCATCTGCGGAGGCATCGCCTAATTTCCACCCACTTAAGTCAAAGTATTTGTTGCTGCGGTTGTAGATCTCAACGTATTCCACTTCAGGCAATCCTACAGAGGGCGTTTGATCTGCTACGAACTCATTGATCAGGATATCTCCTTTAACAGGAGTATCACTCACCAAATAGGTAAAGGAACTGATCAAGTTCGTGGCTACATTTCCAGATAGGTCCTCTGCTTGTGTAGCCGTTAACTGGTAGGTTTGTCCGTTTTGTAAATTGCCGGAAAGCGTCAAATGTACCAAGGCATTGTTCGACCCATCAAGTGTAGCGGACAATACCGTTACAAGAGGTGACAACACATAATTTCCTCCGTTGATCACAAACAATCCGGTTACAGCTTCACTATAAAGCACATCCACTTGCGTTGCCGAGATCGCTTGACTGGAAACAATGGTTGGTGCTTGCGTATCCAATATTTCCGGGCCGATGTAAACATCATCGAAATAGAATTTTGTTGCGTTTGATACCGTATAGATCCCTAAAAAACCAAAGTGAGTACCAAGGATTGCACTTGGATCGGTTCCCGTGTATGGAGCGCCATAATTTGTACCTCCAGCTGGATCCACATACAACTCCCAATTACCTAAATTGTCGCGAATAACACGCAGTCCAACATTCACGGAAGAAGAAATCTGTCCATTAGGTGAAGCGCAAATTTGTGTTGGCACACCTCCTTGTGACTTCATGAGTCGCACGGCATCGGTGCTACCGGCCTCACCCAAAAGGATGTAGTACCCATCGGGATTTGTACTGAGATCGGCTGCTGTGGAAGTAAGATAAACGCGTGAATAATTACTGGATGATGGAGAAAATGACATGCGTACCGTCGTTTTCCATTCCTGATTATCGAGCGTTGAAAGCGTATGTGGTAATGCAAGATAACTGGTGGCTGCGATCGTATTACTGATCTGCAATTCTTGACTTGCATTTACGATGAAGTCAGCACTGGTACCCGACCAAGCAGGACCTGTGGTGAAATCACCATCAGAAAAATCATCAGAGATTTGCCCAAATGAGCTCACTGCGAGTAATAGTAATACGACAAGTGTTCCAATCTTCATGCTGTCAACTAATGGGATTAAAGATAGGAAAGGGGAAGTGATTAACCTACTCTCACACCATATTTTCAGGACTAAATCGGTATACTTTCTGGAAATTTGTGCTGAATTTCACGTTTTTTAGTTACCTCAAGGCAAATACAGCGAGTTGTAGTGTTCAATTTGATTTATTTTTGCAATCCAAAGTTATCAGTATGAAAGTAGCAGTTGTAGGTGCCACAGGAATGGTGGGACAAGTTATGTTGGAAGTTTTGAAGGAACGTCAATTCCCGGTAACGGAACTTATCCCTGTCGCCTCTGAGAAATCGGTAGGAAAACAGGTTTCGTATAACGGAAAGGATTTCTCTGTTGTTGATCTGAAAACTGCAGTTTCTATGAAACCGGACGTTGCTATCTTTTCGGCGGGTGGAGAAACATCTTTGGAATGGGCGCCTCAATTTGCTGAGGTGGGAACAACAGTGATCGACAACAGTTCTGCTTGGCGTATGCATGCAGACAAGAAATTGATTGTTCCGGAAATTAATGGCGACCTGTTGACTGCTGATGACAAGATCATTGCTAATCCGAATTGTAGCACGATCCAGTTGCTAATGGCATTGGCTCCATTGCATCGCAAGTATGGGATCAAGCGTGTGATTGTTTCTACATATCAATCAATCACAGGTACTGGTGTGAAGGCTGTTCAGCAATTGGAAAATGAGCGAAATGGTGTTTCTGGAGAAATGGCTTATCCGTATCCGATCGATAAGAACTGTTTGCCACATTGTGATTCGTTCCTAGAGAACGGCTACACGAAGGAAGAGATGAAATTGACCAACGAAACCAAAAAGATCCTGGATCCTTCGATTCAAGTTACTGCTACGGCAGTGCGCGTTCCGGTTGTTGGAGGACATTCAGAAGCGGTTAATGTTGAATTTACTCATGAACCGACATTGTCAGAAATCCGTGAAATTTTGGCTTCAACGGAAGGCATAACACTTCAGGATGATCCTTCAAAGAATAGCTATCCAATGCCACGTTTTGCTGAAAGTAAGGACGATGTTTTTGTAGGTAGAATTCGTATGGATGAATCGCAGCCAAATACCGTTAATATGTGGATCGTAGCAGATAACCTTCGAAAAGGAGCAGCTACAAATGCAATCCAGATCGCGGAGCTGTTGGTTCGCAAGGGAATCTTGAAGAACTGATACTTTTTTATTCGTTTTATCGTTATTGCTTTATGCGTCACGTACTCTTGGTTATTGCTTTATTGAACTTGCTCTTTGCATCAGCACAGGGTTCTTCGCGCCATAATATATGGTCGCGATCGGAACTAGGTTTAATGGGCGGAGCCAGCTATTACGTGGGAGATTTGAATTACAAACATTTCAATAATTTGCATGGCGCGGCGCAGTTGTTTTACCGCTACAACATCCATTCGAGATTGGCTTACCGCTTGAATTTTACCTATGCAAAAGTCTCTGCCGCTGACGCGGAATCCAATAAGTCGTTTTACGTAAACCGCAATTTATCCTTTGAAACACCGATTTACGAATTAGGTACGGGTATAGAATTCACCTACTTACCTTTCGAATTGGGGAACAACAAATATTGGGGCTCTGCCTACCTTTTGGCTGAGTTGGGTTTGTCACGCATCAATCCAACCACTGAATACGAAGGCGATGAAGTGGAGTTGCAACCTTTAGGAACGGAAGGTCAGGGAACAACCCTTTCATCCAAAAATAAATATTCACGTACTCAATTAGTAGTTCCGCTTGCCGTGGGTTGCCGCATTACTTTGACCGAAAATATCGGGTTGAATGTAGAATATGGCATTCGATTCTTGTTTACTGATTACCTAGATGACGTAGGTGGTTACCGTTATGTGGATCCGGCAGTTTTAGCTGCTGAAAACGGTCCTTTGGCAGCTTCATTGAGCAATAGAAGTTTAGACGGTAATCGTTTTGGTCAACGCGGAAATTCAGCCACTCGTGACTGGTATACCTTTATGGGAATTGG
>JBMLQF010000223.1:0-4191 GCA_049241705.1 Fluviicola sp.
TAAGTATAACCCGGCACCCCGAAAGATCCTCCAGTACTTGCTGTCAATGTTCCTCCTTGACAAACAGTTGTAGCCGACAGCGTAACATTATTAGGTGAATTATTGGTGTATTCAAGTGTTTTACCGATAATCGTCATAGTCCAAGGCGATGCGGCACCAATACACGTGTTATTACAGCCAGTTGATCCCCAGCAACTTCTAAAAAATTGAAGTGTAAAATTGACGTCTACAGGAACACAACTTGGTGCAGGAAGACATGGACCCAAATCATTAATTATAGAAATATTAGTACCTGTGCAGGTTCCAGCGCTTGGTAAATTACAGAACCAAAAGAACCCTGCCTGCGATGGACTTACACACCCACCAGTTGTAAATCTCACAGCACCATCTTCACGCCAACACAGTCCTGTGGCAGTATAATTGAATGTCCATTGAACATCTGTTATTGTTGCGTTCGGGGGTCTTGCTACGGTCAAATTTGCGTTGCAGGAGTTCGTAAAATTACAACTTGCATTATATTGAGAGCCTAAGATGGATGCTTGTGCAAGTGTTTGAGCACCAGTTACTGTAGGATCAACGACTAATTGGTATTGACCTATGTTATCATTTATCCAAAAATATGGTACAACAACCCCAAGTTGATTTTGATACAGACGATAAACTGGATCTATGACAAGATCTTTAGGACCGTTCTTCGCATATAGCACTCCTTGTTGCACAAACGCGAGATTCTTACTTCCCTTTTTTACCCAAACGTCACCAACTGCTTCTTGGGAATTTAGTGATGTAAACTCTAAACTAATATTATCAAGATCGCTAAAATGATCTGTAAACACTAACTCATTAAAAACACCAAAGCTGTTTTGTTTGATAATAAAATTGGTCTTAATTGCCCCTCTCAAAACGCGCATCTCCGCATCAATTCCTGGGAAAATGTCTTTAATAAACACCCCATCCTCACCTATTTGAATATCTAACCAATTTGCATCAATTGATTCGCTTTCACTATCAGAACGCTTCACGATCAATGTCCAACGATTAAAGCTTAATTGACCCAAATTAGTTTCCAAAAAAGACCTATTTTGAAAGATGTCAAAACCAGCGCGATCCAAAGTGCAACCTGACAAATACGTACCATTTGAACTGTTTTTCAAACGATGGTTTATACTTAGCCATTGACCATTTACGTACTCATGTAATAATCCCATAGCCTTCTGCTGAAAGAATTTATTCGGGTCTTTTACATCCAAAAAATAGCGCTCATCCTGGGAGCGTTTTGAGAAGTCCTCAACACAATCTGTGCACGGAGCATCCGGAGGAAGTATACCAAACTCAGGGTGGTCATAATAGGTTTCCGCATTAATTTTCTTCCATAAATCAATATTCTGAATTATTGGTTCTGGAAATGAAATATAATTGTCTTTTTTTTCAATCATCCCTTGAGATGGGATTTTTTGAGCCAATAATGACTGGCTAGATGACAAAAGACATACAAAGAATACTAAGAAATAGTAAAACGGCTTCTCTGTCAAAAACAACTTACAACGTCTCATAAAACTGAATCTCGCGATATGAAATTTACTCAAATTCAGTCATATTTAGGGATACCACATGATCAAATGAACAAATCCAACCCCATAAAAAAACTATATCGATTTATCAGATGTAATATTTGTTGTCTTGTTAAGTAAACGCTACAAGTCTCGCGCCTTTTTAATATTCTCATAGGCCTCCTGAATGCGTTGGAATTTTTCCTTCGCTCCTTTCTGATATTCTTCTCCCAGAGAAGCCACTTTATCCGGGTGATAACGAACAGCCATTTTGCGGTATGCTTTTTTGATATCGTCATCGCTGGCTGAACTTTCGACACCCAAGATTTCGTAATCGGCATCCAGATTTTGCTTGAACATGCCTTGAACGGAGCGGAAATCCATTGGAGGTACCTGAAGTAAATGCGCTAAATGTTGGAGTGTTGCAACTTCCTGATCCGTAACTTGACCATCCGATTGCGCAATACCAAATAAATAATGCAACAACTGGATCCGGATCTCCACTTGCGCACGCATGCGAATATCCGCACAGATCTGTTCAATTGGAATCGAAGGTGCATCCAAAAACTGCTTCAATGTTTGCAAGTGGTGTGTATTGAATTGCGGACCAAATTGCTGTTGCAAAAACGCTTTCACAAAATTCAACTCCGATTTCAGGACCTTGCCGTCACTTTTCATGATATAGGCAGAGAGCGCTAATAATTGCGTCGGAAAATCGTACCGTTGCGTTTGCTGTCTGTAATAATCAAAAATATCCTCGAAGCCGGCAGATCGTTGACCACCCTGTTGATCGGTACGACGGGCACGCGCAGCAGCATCAATGACTCCTCCAATGACAAACCCTATAATACCACCAAAGATGCTACCTCGAAAAAGAACAAAACCCAAAAGGGCAAAAACGATACTATACACGTAGTGAAAATAAACGTTATACTCCCGACCGCAAAACCGATCGGGAGTCAACGATGATTAAATAAATGCAATACTTCTTTCTATGAACTTGCTTAACTCCTCGCCTTTCAACATTCCCTGAGAAAGGAGCGCCAAATCCGTCAGTTGTTTTACTTTACTGGATTTTGCATCTGCATCCTCGGCTGTAAGCAAAGCCCCCACTTTTTCGTGATTGCTGTTCACCACCAAATGATAGGTTTCCGGAAATGCTCCAAAGAAACCACCGCCACCCAACTTTTGTTGTTCCATCATACGACGAATGAACTCTGGTTGTGTAATGATGATCGGTGCATCCGTTTCACTCATTGATTTGAACTCTACCTTGAACTTCTGCGCGTCAACTGCTGATTCAAACAATGGTTTCAAGGATTGTTGTTGCTCTTCAGACAGCTTACTTGGCAATTCACCTTCTTTCTGGATCAATTGATCCAAGGTATCCGCGTCAACGCGAGCAAAAGAGATATTCTCAAATGTTTGCTCCATTTTGGAGATCCAATGCGGCGCCAATGGTCCGTCTACTATAGCCACTTGATAACCACGGTCCTTTGCCTGTTTCACGAAGCTGAAATGCTCATCCGCATGATGCGTGTACAACACCACAACCTTCCCATTCTTATCTGTTTGCAAAGGTGCGATCTGCTCCTTGTACTCCTCCATCGTGAAGTACTTACCTTCCGTATTTTTCAATAAGGTGAATCCTTTGGCTTTTTCAGCGAACTTATCTTCGGTAAGCATTCCATATTCCACGAACACCTTTAAATCATCCCATTTAGCTTCGAAATCAGCGCGATCCTTTTTGAACATTTCCGCCAACTTGTCCGCCACTTTTTTGGTGATGTGGGCAGAGATCTTCTTCACGTTACCATCGCTCTGTAAGTAAGAACGAGAAACATTTAGCGGGATATCTGGTGAATCGATCACTCCGTGTAATAAGGTCAAAAATTCTGGAACGATCTCAGCCACGGAATCCGTGATGAACACCTGATTGCTATACAAATTGATCTTATTTCGTTGAACTTCTACATTCTCTTTGATCTTCGGGAAGTACAAAATCCCAGTCAAATTGAACGGATAGTCCACGTTCAAATGAATATGGAACAATGGATCTTCGAAACTCATCGGATACAACTCCCGATAAAACGCTGCATAATCCTCGTCTTTCAGATCTACCGGAGCTTTGGTCCATGCCGGAGACGGATTGTTAATCTGATTCGGAACATCAATGGAAACGCGCTTGATCTTACCATCTTCATCTTTCTCGCCTTCCGGGGAATCGATATACTCTGCCCGAGTGCCAAAAACAACCGGGATCGGCAAGAATTTGCAGTACTTATCCAAAATTCCTTGAATGCGCGATTTCTCTAAAAACTCAGCGCTTTCGTCGTTGATATACAATACGATATCCGTTCCACGATCCGTTTTTTCAATCTCTGAAATGGTGTATTCCGGAGAACCGTTACTTTCCCATTGTACAGCCTGTGCTCCTTCGTAACGCGCCAAGGTGCGGATCTGCACTTTTTCTGCCACCATGAACGCTGAGTAAAAGCCCAAGCCAAAGTGTCCGATGATGCTTTCTGCACCTTCTTTTCCTTCGTACTGCTTCACGAATTCTTCTGCACCAGAAAATGCGATCTGGTTGATGTACTTATCGATCTCCTCGGCTGTCATTCCAATTCCTCGATCACGAATG
>JBMLQF010000224.1:0-5185 GCA_049241705.1 Fluviicola sp.
AGTTACCGCGCCGGTTTGGAATTGGAAGCTGGATACAAGATCACGCGTAAATTGAGTGCGACTGGAACCTTCACTGTGAGTCAGAATAAAGTGGTGGCCTTCACGGAATACGTGGATGATTACGACAATGGTGGTCAGCTGGCGATTGAACACCGCAATACGGACTTGGCGTTCTCTCCGAATGTTGTAGCCGGACTAGGAATTCTTTACGATCCGATCCGCAATTTGGAGCTAGGCTGGACCGCGAAATACGTTGGTCGTCAGTTCTTGGACAACACATCAAGTCGTGCTCGCAGCATTGACGCCTATTTGGTGAACAATTTGAGCGCGAATTACTCCTTCGAAAACATCGGAAACAATAGCATCAAGTTTATCAAGATCGGCGTTCAGATAAACAACTTGCTGAACCATGTATACGAGAATAATGGGTACACCTTCAGTTATATCTACGGAGGTGCGACCACAACAGAAAACTTTTACTATCCGCAAGCGGGCATCCATTTGATGACGCGTTTGGTGATCGGTTTCTAAACAAAAAATGCGGGTTGAAAGACCCGCATTTTTTTTGTTGAGTTGTTGGATTATCTTTTCTCATTCACGGCCAGCATCAGTACTATGCGACCATTGACATCGTATACGTTCAAGACTTGTTCTGCAAAGTCGACTGTTAGCCCCGACATGCGCATGATCTCTAACAATTCCCGCTCAACGCGTGTGATCTTTTCGTCGATACAGGCTTTCTTGGTACTCACTACCTCTGTAAAGTTCAAGGTAGTTCCGTCGCTGTTAAAGCCACCTGATACCTGATTACAGCCCGTATTCCCAGCAAAGCGCCACGAGCGGTTGTCGAAGATAATATGCGCCGGAATGTCACCAATAGAAGTGCCATTTACCTGTAAGACCACTAGTTTTTTGTTCGAGAAATATTCCCATGGTGATTTATTCTCGACGGCTGGTTTTTCAACGGTAACCGCTTCCAATTCCAAAGTTGTTTTCTTGGATTTCCACACCCAAACCCCATTCTTATTAGTCAATTTGAATGTTTGATTGCGCAAAGCATCCGACAAAGCTTTTTCTTCATCCATGAATCCTTCGCAATACATGCGTGTTCCTGCCAATTCTCCAATCGTCACTTTTGTTTTCTTCTTGTTCCAGGTCAATGCGCCATTGAACGAATTACACCCCAACTGACCGCTCAAACGATCCAAGTTGTCTGAAAAACCGATCCACACGTTGTCGTTAGCCGGAGCTTTACCGTTGAACTTGGCGATCTTCCAATGCACGACTTGATCAGAAACCGGCACCGCTTTTTTCGAAACCACCTTCACCAGTTTGTACATCAATTTGGAAAGATCTGCTGGAATGGGTTCCGGACGCGGTGTTTCTGTAACTACAAGCTCATAAACATATCCAGCTTGATAGTCAAATCCTTGAATGTTCTCATAGAAAAGTTCCCATTGTTTCGAACCGTTGATCTTTACGTTCAAACACTGTTGCGGCATCATGCGCTGACAGTTTTGTGGAACTTCGTTCACCACCATTTTCAAGGTGCGTTGGGCGGAAGCGTTCCATCCGAGGGCTAAAATGGTCAATAAGGAAATAAGTCGTTTCATGACAATAAGCATTTTCCACCAAATTACAACTATTTTGCCAAAGTGCTTTGAGCTTAGCGGGAAGTGCTGTTTCTATTGCTTGAAATGCACTACCATTGGTCGATCACCTCGGAATGATCCGGGCGACCAATTTTGGGACGGCGTTTTTGTTTGTAGGGTTTTTTCTTGACCAGCCAATAGATGAAAATCGGAAGATAGATGAGCCAGACGATGATCATAAGTAGTCTAATGATTTACTTCCCGATACAAAACTTCGAAAAGATATTTCCTAGGAGATCCTCGGTGGAGATGTCGCCCGTGATGCTGCCCAGGTCAAACAGGGCCTGGCGGATATCCATCGCTACGAAATCACCGGTGATGCCGGTTTCTAAGCCGTTTTTGGCGGCCGTCAAACTGCTTTGTGCCCGTTGTAAGGCTTCCAAATGACGGGCATTTGATACGATCGTATCCGTCTGTGTGTTGAAATCACCCAGTACTTGCTCGCTTAACCATGCTTTCAAGGTGTCCATGCCTTCGCCGGTTTTGGCAGAAAGTGGTATGAAGGTTGCCTTGCAAGTATATAACAAGGCATCTTGATCTTTCGGACGCAAATCGGCTTTGTTTCCAACAACAACAATACGCTTTTCCGGGTATTGTGTCACCAATTGATCTGCCCAAGCCATGGCTTCGATCGGTCCCATAGATAAATGGTCTTCAACTGCCGAACCAAGATCACCGAAATCGCACATGACGAGTACCACTTTGGCTTGTTCGATCTTCTGGTGCGAACGCTCAATACCGATCGCTTCGATGGTGTCTGCGCCTTCACGGATTCCGGCGGTATCGATCAAACGGAACAAGATCCCGTCAATGTTCAAAGTTTCTTCGATCACGTCGCGTGTGGTTCCTGCAATGTTACTCACAATCGCACGGTCTTCACCCAACAATTGATTCAGTAGGGTACTTTTTCCGGTATTCGGTGCGCCAACGATGGCAACGGGTACGCCGTTCTTCAACACATTCCCCAATTCAAAGGAACGGATGAGTTTTGCGATGTAAGCCAAAACTTCGTCTACCAATGCGCGTAACTGAGTACGATCTGCAAATTCCACGTCTTCTTCTGCAAAGTCCAGTTCCAATTCTACCATAGACGCGAAGTGGATCAACTTCTCGCGCAAGTCGCGCAATTCGTTTGAGAAAGAACCGCGCATTTGGTTCATCGCTACTTCGTGAGCCTTACTGCTTTCGGATGCGATGAGGTCGGCCACAGCTTCGGCTTGCGACAAGTCCATTTTCCCATTCATGAACGCACGCATGGTGAATTCTCCGGGTGCAGCCAGTCGAGAACCACTCTCCAGCAAGGTTTTCAGGATCATTTGTTGGATGTAAGTAGAACCGTGACAAGCGATCTCGGCTGTATTTTCACCCGTGAAGCTCTTACCATCTTTGAAAATGGTTACAACCACCTCGTCCAGGACCTTGCCGTCTTTATCGCGAAAACGTGCAAAATGTGCGCTGTGACTTGCGGCTTGCGACAGATCCTTCCCGCAGCACGCACCGGCAATCGACAAAGCGTCCTTCCCCGAAAGGCGGATCAAGGCGATCGCTCCGATACCGGGAGCCGTAGATAAAGCACAAATGGTTTGCGACGTGTCTTGCATGCCACAAAAGTAGGCAATTCGCGGCTTAGAAAACGAATTTCACGCCGATCGATTTATCGTTTAATTGACGACAAATGATTTGTATATAGTATGTTTATCAGAGAACAGTTGAATGATGTACATTCCTTTAGCCAAGTTTTTTACGTCCAGATTGAAATTTGCTTGAAATGCTGCATCAAAAACGGGTTGCCCTATGGCATTTACGATCATGATTTTCGTGTAATTTTCGTTTGCAGCGATCTGTACGATATCACTTGAGGGATTCGGAAAAACGTGAATTTGATTGTCATTTACTTCTTCAAAAACACTTAACCACTGAGGTGCAGACCCAAGATCCAATACATGTAGCAATTCACGGTCAACCACCCATAAATTGCCAACAGTGTCTATTTCTAGGCTTACCTGAGGATAATTGAAACGAATTGGGGAGTTCGTTTGATCATAAAACATCGACCATTCCTTCGTACTCATATTCAAGAAAGCAAGTTTTTGAACGGTCCATGTAGTTGTACCGAAAAGTGCCCAGATATTCTTATCCTTATCAAATTCAAATTCTAAAATGGTTCCTGCAGGCATGTTTGTAGTGTTTGCAGAACAAAGACTGTCATTAAAAATAACGCCATCGGCAATGGCTAAACCGCCTGTACAAGAAACAAATAAGGAATCTGTTCCGGGACAAAACTTCATGTCAAAATTTCCCCAATCCAACAAAGAGCAGGTGTCCGGAGAATACAAAATAGGAGAATCCTGAACTAGGCGAAACAAGACATCAGAGCTTCCATTACTCCCCCAAAAAGTACCTTTTTTACTGATGGCTCTTCTACAGAGTGATGCTGTTCCCATTGAATTTATTCCATTCATCCATTTGATGTAATTCTGATTTGTTCGAATACTCCAAACAGTATCAGTATCATAACACAGGTCAATCCCATTGGTGAATGCATTTGCCAACGACCAAGCGCTTCCATCCCACTTATAAAGACCACTATTTTCATCCAGTAAAAAGGAAAAATCCGGAGTGAAAGCAAAATCGTTTACTTTGGCGTTAGCCGGTAAAACCGGTGTGTTGGTATTGTCATAAAAGGCATAATTCCCATTGTTATCGATGCGTTGTGCTGCATTTAAATAACTTAACCAGATGGAATTATCATAAGGATTGATACTGAAATACCTCGTTCCGAGGGTTGATGAGCCCGCATAGGTAAAAGTGAAAGGGCTTATAGCACTCACGTCCGTACTTATCCAAGTTTGAGCAGTTAAGTTTATCGCTAATATTAAAGACAATAACAAACCAAGTGGTAATTTCATCATATCGACGTGTCTTGCGTACCATAAATGTAAGCAATTCGCGGCTTAGAAAACGAATTTCACGCCGATGGATTTATCTACCAGAAACTCGTAACTGCTTTGCTGGTTGAATTCCAACATGGGTTTGAGATCGAGACTGATCGATACGGGAAAGCTGGGGAACGAAAACTCGATCCCGGCAATAGCGTCTACACCGTAGGCAGAACCACCGTCGATGTAAACCGTTGTTCCACTGCGTAGATCGGTGTAATTGCTGTAACCGGAGCGGTGCGTCTAATGTCCGCCAAGGCCCACATAGCCGTGCAGCATGTGATAACGCATCAGTGAAAAGTGTTGTTCGAGCAACAAGGTTCCTGCCGGTGCGCTGTTAGCCCCGCCTACTTGTGCTTCCAAGGCTGTTAAGTGGTTCACGAAACCCTTGAAGGTAAAACCACATGTTGAACTTTGAGAACCTGCTCGTAAACCAATACCAAAGGTATACGGTGCTTGTTGTTGCTGTGCGGATACATCGAAAAGGCTCGCCAGAAAGGCTGCCAGAAGAACGGATCGTTTCATATGTAGGGAAATAAGGAGTATATGTCTAACCCATTTCCCTGATTTGGTTACAAATTCGTGTGATTGAAT
>JBMLQF010000225.1:0-5610 GCA_049241705.1 Fluviicola sp.
GTGTTGCAGGAGAACACCACAACAAGCCCATTTTCCTGTTTCAGATCATTCAAACTGTATTCCTTTCCGTCCACAGCCGTCATTTTACGATCAGCCAAAGGAGCAGCGTCACCAATGTTTAACGTTTTTAGTTCTTCCGCCGGAAGTACAAAGGCCATGGTGCTTAATGCAACTAAAAATAAAAAGCCAATTGTTCGTTTCATTTGCTTGAGCGTTTAAAATATATACCTGATAAAATGTAACTTTATCCTTCATTCCTATTTTGGAAAGCACAAGTTACCTTTTATTCGCGAGATGATGAAATTTACCGGTTTACTTTTTTTATTGATCAGTGGAATGCTGCGGGCGCAATCTTTTACCCTGCCTGAGCAAGAAAAGACCTATTATGATGTGGTAGAGTGGAAGGGTGTCGGAGCCCTTGTTTTGAGTAAGATTCCTTCAGAACCTCGCGCTCAGGTTAAGGTTACGATGGTGCAAGGTGAGGGAAAAAGTAGCTGGGAACAAGTGTTCAACCCCATGGTTGAGGAGGTGTATTACATTGCTGAAGAAGGAGGTAAATACGTGTATTTCTTGGAAAGTTTAGAGCCAAAATCAGGGAAGATCTTTTTTCATCAAGTGAGTATTGCAGGGAATGTAAAATCCACAAATACTGTCTTCAAGCCAGCGCTGGATAAATTGGGTAAATACAACCTGGAGGATATGACTGTGGTTGACATCTTGAATACCGACAAGTCGTTGGTTTACTTGTTCCGTCATGAAAACAAAGAAAAAAAGACCTATTCTACCATTGCAGTGAGCATGACGCACCACAACTTCTTGTGTTACGCGACCCTGATTTCTGAAAATGTAGCTGCATCTTCAAAGATCGAGGATATGGTGTCTTGGTATGTGGCCGGTGAAAATGCTGAGAATATCGTTTATGCTGCCCGTACGCATGCTTCCAAAGGTTCTGGATGGAATGTGAAGGAAGTTTCTCCCAAAGGTGTTGAAGTAAATAGCTTTACCATCTCTAACAAAGGAGTGAATTTCATTGAGCATAGTCGCGTTGGTTTTGGAAGACGTGGAAGTGCCTTGCTGAATCGTGTAGAACCGTTGGAAAAAGGAACCTTGATCTATGCGAATGGTCGTTACTACGTTTCGGGTATCGAGATGAATGGAACAAACGCTTCATTGACAACCTATGTTTGGGAGAATGACAAGTGGAACAAAGTGGCAAGTTCGCCTTTGAAAAACTATCAAGCCAAAAAGGGTATAAGCATGGGATATATGCCTACAAAAGAAGGAATCGGATTATTTGTAAAACAACAAGTAGGCGAGGGACATTTCCATTATTTCAATAAAGCGGAAGGAACGATCGGTTCCAATATACAACAACAAACCAGTAACCCGAGTAGAATGCTCAATGCCGAAAATCCTGCTAAATTTGTGGTCGCTTTGACGGATAAATGGTTGTGGTTGGATCGCCAGCAATTTCCGGTTAAAGGCATCTTAAACTTAGCATATACGCAACGATGATAATTGGGATTTGTGGTGGTAGTGGTTCCGGTAAAACAACCTTGTTAAAACGGTTGGCGAACCGATTCAGTGAATGGAAACCTACGGTTTTCTCCATGGACAACTATTACCTGCCTTTAGAGGATCAGTATCGGGATGAGAATGGTGAAGTAAACTTCGACCTTCCAACAGCTTTGGATAAAGAACAACTGGTTCAAGATCTACGTCGTTTAAAAAATGGAGAGTCCATAGAGGTAAAAGAATATCATTTTAACGCCCCTCCCGGAAAGAATGTATTGATCACTTTGGATCCTTCAGAGATTATTATTGTGGAAGGGTTGTTTCTGTTTGAGTACCGCGAAGTGCGCGAAATGCTGGATTTTTCAATCTTCATGGACGTGGATCCTCAAGTTCAACTCGATAGACGCTTGTACCGCGATCAGGAAACCAGAGGTTATTCCCGCGAGGCCATCCTGTATCAGTGGAATAATCACGTACTTCCATGTTTTGAAAAATTCTTGTTACCTTACAAGGATGAAGCGGACTTCTTGTTCAATAATGATCATCAGGCAGATCAAGAATTTGAACGACTATTGGAAGTCCTCGTTCCAAGAATGTCATGGTTGAGCGTATAAGATCAGTTCTCATTAAATATGCACACGGTTGGGCCTTTCTGGCTGTGCTTTTGGTGTTGTTGGGACTCAAGATCTCGGTGGAACCGTCTAAAAGCAACTACCTAAACACTTTTCAAGATGCTTTTTATGAGCAGGAGCGTCAGCTCGACAGACTGAGTAATGCTTTAAAAAAAGACTGGCAGTCGCTGGGCGAAAATGCTTTTGCAGAAAAGTATAAACCTTCCAATACACCCTTTTTTGTTTCTATCTATCGGAATGATTCCCTGATCTATTGGAACAACAACGAGCTTCCTATCAATGCTTTTGCTGATTTGCATTTTCCATCCGAAGGATTGACGCAGCTCCAAAATGGCTGGTATTACAGTCAGCTCACCAAAATAGGATCAGTAGTGATCGTATCTAGTTTTGGAATACAACGGACCTATCCCTATGAGAATGATCAGTTGAAGAACACATTTTTCGCGCCGTTTCCGCAAGCCAAAGCACTGATTGGATTCAACAAAACGGATGAGCACGTAGTGAAAAATCTCAAGGGCGAATCGCTGTTTCAATTGGAATTAGACACTACAAAAAACAAGGATCACACACAGGTCTTAATGTTTTTTCTGGTTCTTCTGAGTATTGTTATTGTTTGGCACTTTCTACTTATTCGATCACAAAAATGGTGGTGGCGTACACTTGTAGCCGGACTCGTTCTATTATTTGCCTTCGTTTCTAACTCCGTCAACGTCTTTGCTTGGATGGGTAACGCGGAACTTTTCGATGCGCAACTCTTGGCCTTGAATGAATGGATACCCAATTTGGGAGAGCTGATGTTCAAAGCCTTATTGATCGCACTATTCGTATTGAGTATACTCAATTTCAAGTGGAAAAAACCAAACCAAGTGCTGCTATTTCTTGCAGGAGCGATCATACCGGCAGGAATTCTTATTATGCCTCGTTTAGCCATTTCCTTGATCGAAAACAGCACTATTCCATTAGAGTTAAGTACCATCTTGGAGTTGAATCAATTCACCTTCTATGTGCTTGCCCTGCTGTTTTCAGGAGTGGTGCTTTTTGGTTACATGCTGCATCTTTTGTTTAAGCAATGGTGTGCTTTACAAGTTCGATCTATTGATCTGGTCTTTGTCACGTGGTTGCTCATTACGGCGTTTGTACAGTTTCAGATGGGAATTGTCTCTTGGGATGTTCTGTTGTGGCCAACTTTGCTTGTCATTTTGATCTATGCCATTCACAGATTGGATCGGGGATCATGGACTTTTACAGCGAATTTACTTGCCCTGCTCATTGCGGCAGCAGCAACGGCAGTAAACGTTCAAAAGGAATGGGGGAAGAAGGAACGTCAAGAGCGAGAATTGTATGCAAATGAATTGGCAGACAATAGAGATATCACTGCAGAAATGGAGTTCACCTTGGCGCGGACGAAGTTGAATGAAGAGGCCTATTTGAATCGCCTTTTCAATGTGGACGAACAACCAACGTTCAACGAACTGAAGGAGGCCATGGAGAGAAGGATCTTCAATGGGTATTGGGAACGATTTGATATTGACCTTTATTATTTCCGCTCCTTTGTAAATCCGACGATGAATGGGTTTAGCGAACGTGAGTTTGAGGAGTTGATCGAAGCGCATGGGGATCGATCAGATATTGATAGCAATCTCTTTTTTATACGCGATTTTACGAGCCAGTTCAGTTATGTTTTCAGGCATCAGATCGTCAGTAAGAACGGTGAAGTAATTCCGATCTATGGAACGCTGAAATCGAAAAAAATTCCGGAAGAAATTGGATTTCCGCGCTTGCTCATTTCACAACAGGCAAACGTGTTCGAGTCCTTGGAAGCGTATTCAATTGCAAAATATTATAAAGGGCGATTGATCACGAATTATGGCGACTACAGTTACCCGATTCGATTAGCTCGACTTTTCAAAGGAAATAAGTCCGATCAATTTTGGTTCGAATCGGAAGGATACAGCCATTTCGTTTTAAGGAAATCGCCGGAAGATGCCATTGTGCTTTCTCGCGAAGTACCTACAATTCTTAGTTTGATCACAACAATTGCGTTCTTATTGGTTGGAACAGGAACTGTTTATGCGGTTGTTGTATTCGTTAGAGTGCGACTTACACGGAAGGGACCGACTAGAAACATTCCGCTGGCAACGCGGATCCAATTAGTGATGATCGGTTTGGTTTTCGTATCTCTTCTTGGATTTAGTGTGGGGTCGAGTAGGTTTGTGAACGACCAGTATGGCGATTATACGAATGATATTATTCGGGAGAAGATACGATCTGTGAACCGGGAAGGCTTGCAATGGTTTGAAAAGAACGCGGATAGTTCAGTGGTTTGGACGCGGGATGAATTGGCTTATCAATTGCGCAATTGGTCACAGATTTTCATTACCGATCTGAATGTGTATAGCGCAGACGGTCATTTGATTGCTTCATCTCGCCCCAAGATCTATAATATTGGGTTGTTGGGTGAACAGATGGATCCTGACGCCATGATCGCGTTAGGACAAGAAAAGCGATCCGAGTTCATTCACGAAGAGTTTATTGGTAATTTGTCTTATCTATCGGCATATGTTCCGGTGATCAATAAGAACGGCCAAATGCTGGGCTTTCTGAACCTTCAGCATTTTGATCAGCAGAATGTGTTCGAGGCACAAGTTCAGCGCTTCTTCATGGCGATTGTGAATGTATTCATGCTGTTGTTGGTCTTGTCCATTATTGGCGCCATTGTCGTTTCAAATTGGATCACGTCACCACTACGTTTAGTGCGCAGAAGTTTTGCGAATGTTGCTTTAGGAAAACGAAATCAACCTATTGTTTACAACAGTACGGATGAAATTGGGGAGTTGGTGGCCGAATACAACAACAAGATCAAGGAGATTGAAGCTGCTGCGCAACAATTGGCGCAAACGGAACGTGAATCCGCTTGGCGTGAAATGGCGAAACAAGTTGCACACGAGATCAAGAATCCGTTGACACCAATGAAGTTGAGTATTCAGCAATTGCAGCGCGTGTTTGATCCAAATGATCCTAAAGCGAAAGAAAAACTGCAAAAAGTATCTTTGTCCATTATAGAACAAATTGATGCTTTAACGCACATTGCAAATGCCTTTTCTTCATTTGCTAAGTTGCCCCAGCCACACATGGAACACATTGATTTGATCGAATTGTTGCGTTCGATTGATGCCTTGTATGGAGCCAATCATGAAATAGATTGGGTATGTGATCTGGATCAGTCGGATTCCTGCTTGGTAAATGGAGATCGGGACATGTTATTACGTGTTCTGAATAACGTTGTGACAAATGGTATACAAGCAGTTCCATTCGATAGAAAGGCAAACATTCGTTTAGTGTTAATTACGACTAACGAAGAAGCTATTGTTGAGATCATTGATAATGGTTCAGGGATTCCGGAAGATCAATTGCAACGCATTTTTGAGCCATATTTTACTACTAAAAGTACTGGAACCGGATT
>JBMLQF010000226.1:0-15595 GCA_049241705.1 Fluviicola sp.
AACAAATTGAACAGGAACCATTTCCAGGCGCCCTGAAATTCGGGTTTTGCGCGCAAAACTGCCCAGCGGTAATCTTCATCGCCTTCCCAGAATTTCCAGGAATAACCGCCGCGACGGGCAAAATTAAAGGTCAGGCGTGCGCCCCAAACGGTGATCACAGATGCCATTAGTACCATGCGCGCTTCCCAATCCGTTCCGGCAGCGATCTGCCACGCATAAATGACCGGAGCGATCGACCACAGTTTATCTACCTGACTGTAATTCTTGGTGATGGTACTGATCAGGAAACAAGCTGTTGCCAGGATTAAAAAGGTCTTCGTGACTGTCCAGATCAGCTCCCATTGATCAGAAGTTGGGGGAGCATCGTAATAATAGGCAGCGATTGGCAGTCCG
The DNA here is from genome assembly GCA_049241705.1 of Fluviicola sp. Lineage (GTDB taxonomy): Bacteria > Bacteroidota > Bacteroidia > Flavobacteriales_D > Crocinitomicaceae > Fluviicola. The sequence goes on from JBMLQF010000226.1 coordinate 394, forward strand.
ATGAGTGTAGCTAATAAGAATACAACAGTTTTCCACATGTCAGACAGGTTTTGCAGTCAAACAGCGAAAATGGAAAAATGTTTTGATAAAAGCGAATTATTACTTGTTCTTTCCGGAATTGGAAGTGTGACAGATAACTTGGTAAGATTTGGGATCTTTACCGCTAACGTGTTCTTTCTGTGTGGTTTGTTCGAGTTTTGGAGATAGATAAGGGATGCCCAAATTTGCACCGCGGAGGATCACCATCAAACCGATGACCGTCATCACGTATGGAAACACGCGATTGAGTTGTTGACGAATTCCGAACGAGAATTGATTCGCTAAAAATCCTACCGCAAGCATGGCCGGAAGGGAACCAAGACCGAAAGCGGTCATTGTAATGGCACTTCCAAGCGCATTTTCAGCCAACAAAGCGGTACTTAATGCGATAAAGATCATCCCGCAAGGCATCAAGCCGTTCAGCATTCCGATACCCAACAATTTGATGGGCGATCCGGAAGCTAACATGCGTCCCATGTTTCGGGAGATCCACAACTGCAGGCGAGAAGAGGAAAATTCAATGTGTTTCAATAATTGTCGGCGCCAGGCAATGATGATCATAGCCACACCTATGATGATGCTAGTAAATTGCAAGAAGCGGTAAAGGTCCAAGGAAAAGCCAATCGTCCCGAAGATCAATCCCAAGAGGGAATAGGTAAGTACCCTCCCAAGATTGTATAATCCTAAACCGAATAGTTGAGTCCCAACGCTCTTTCTGTTCAAAGGTAAAGCCATAGCGATAGGTCCGCACATGCCCATGCAGTGCAACGAACCGGCCAAGCCCAACAGAAAAGCACTCAACAGCAACATCTTACTTCAACATGATAGATTTACTGAACTCATATGGTTTGCCTCCGTAATTCCCGGTGATCTTACAGTCAAAAGCGCCTTTGGGCATTTTCGCTGTTGGGATCATTACTTCTTCCAGCGCCGTCAGTTCAAATTGTGTGTCTTGCGCCTGGTTATCCGGTCTACTCAAAGAAACCGTTACTTTTCCTTTGCGGAATACTTCCGGAAAGCGCAGGTACAACGTGTCTTTTACTATATCCAACACGATCTCTTCACCGGCATTGGCATAATGTTGCATAGCGTCGAACTGTTCGTTGTATGCCAATTCTTTGTTGTAATAATCCTCAGCTACAAGATCACTCTTGTTACTCACCATAATCACTACTAAGGTGACGATGAAGGACATGAACAAGATCATGCCTATTACTATTCCTTTACCCCAATTCATATTGCTCGTTTTTATGGGTTAATAATTCGGACCGATTATCTTGATTCCTACACGGTCAATTTCTTGTCCGTTTCCAAGGACAATGATATCCATTTTCTTCAAACCGTTCTTGATGCTGGAATAAGGAACCTTGACTACGAAACGATCTTTGACGTGTTTTTGTCCCGGTAATTTCAATGCGGTGTTTGCCAATTTGATCGTTGCAATCGGATCTTCCGGTTTCAAGGTGATCACGTAATTGTTTTTAGTCTTATTCGTGAAATCTACTTCAAAAATATTCGAGATCTTGTCTTCATCCGTTACTTGATACGTAGAACCACGCTGACGCAAAATGGTCGTGGAGAAGTCGTCACGAATAATGAGTAGTGTCAACAAAATTCCGACTAAAACACCGAGTAAAACCGTGTACGCAATGACCCTTCTTGTCCACTGGAAGCCGGTTCTGTTCTTGATTCCATTTTCAGATACGAAACGGATCAACCCTTTTTCCATACCCACGCTGTCCATCATAAAGTCGCAAGCATCGATACAGGCCGTACAGTTGATACATTCTAATTGCGTTCCATTGCGGATATCGATTCCAGTTGGACACACATGAATACATTGTTTACAGTCGATACAATCTCCTTTTCCGGCAACCTGACGATCTTCTCCTTTGCGAATTTTAGCGCGTTCTTCACCGCGTACATGGTCGTATGCAACCACCATGGAGTTTGGATCGAGAAGTACACCTTGCAAACGTCCGTAAGGACAGATCGTGGTACACACTTGTTCGCGCAGATGGGCGAAAACGAAGAAGAAGAGGGTGGTGAAGATCACGATAGCGACTAATCCACCCACGTGTTGTGCAACCGGTTCTGTTTGGATCTTCCACAAGTTGTCAGTCCCGATGATGTAAGCCAGGAATGTGTTGGCGATCAGGAAGGAAACGATCCAGAAAAGACCAAGTTTCGTAGCGCGTTTGGCTATTTTTTTACCAGTCCATGGTGCAGCACGCAATTTTTTCTGTTCGGTCCAATCGCCGTCGATCAAGTACTCGATTTGTCTGAAAACGAATTCCATGAAAATGGTTTGCGGACAAATCCAGCCACAAAAGATCCTTCCGTAGATGATGGTGAACAGGATGACGAAAACAACGCCAACAATGAGTAGTACTGCGAAAATATAGAAATCCTGCGGCCAGAAAATGGAGCCAAAGATGACGAACTTGCGTTCTACGACATTGAATAGCAGGGCTTGTTCTCCGTTGATCTTCAGGTGTGGTATGGCGATTAAAAATAGGAGTAGGAGGTAGCTGACTATTTTGCGTTTGTTGGTGAATGCGCCTTTCGGTTTTTTCGGGAAGATCCAAACGCGTTTTCCCTTTTCGTTCACCGTGGCGATCTTGTCTCTAAACTCTTCCATTGCTCGTGTGTTTGAGTTTGATATAATAAAGGGGAGTCCGATCGTTCAACCTAACCTGTCGAACTCCCCTTGTTATTGGTTGGTCTAATGACCTATTTAACTTCTTTTCCTTGTGGTTCTTTCCCAGCTATTGGTTTCAAGCTAAGAATGAACGAAGAAACTTGTTGTAACTGGATCGGATTCAATTTTGATGCGTGATCCGGCATTCCGTTTGGCGTACCATTTTTCACTGTTTTGAATACATCTTTGATATCGTTCCCGTAGATCCAGAATTTATCTGTCAAGTTTGGACCGATATCACCAGACCCATTGTCTTTGTGACAAACTGCACAGTTGCTCACGAAGATGTTCTTTCCTTCAGCTAGAGCAGTTGCATCATCCAACTTCGTAACGTTGGTTTCATCCACGTTCATCGCTTGCGATTTCAAATAAGCATCGATGTCCTTTTGAGCTTGCGCCATTTCTTTTTTATAGGCAACCTCTTGCAGGTCGGATGTTTTGAAAACGTGGAAGTTCAACAAGTAGATGATCGCAAAGAAGATCGTGGTATAGAAACCCCAAACCCACCATGGTGGCAAGTTGTTGTCCAACTCGCGGATTCCATCGTATTCGTGATCCATCAAGATACTTGCTTCGTCTTCGATCGCAACTGCATCTGTAAGCACTTTGGTCACTTTCTTCGTTTTCTCCTTCTTCGTTTTAACCGTCTCAGGATAAGCCATACGGTAGAAGCTGTTAAACAAACGTTTCAAGTAGAATACCACGAACAACAATAGGAAGTTGATGGTCAATAGGGCATAGATGTCGGCATTCTCAACGATCAACCACAAACTTTTCTCTTTGGATTCACCACCAGAAACGAACTCCAAGGCGAAGCTGTCCATTGGAACCAGTAATCCAAGTCCTACAACCAAGATTGTAACGATCTTTCCAAGGCTAGATCCGTTTTTATCTTCTTTTTCTTTCAGTTTATTCTTGAATACATCTGATTTGATTAAAGACATAATCGAATTGGTCATCATCAAGATTGCCAGGATCAATACCAAAGTTACTGCCAACAAAGCGTAGAAGATGTTCAGATTCTCCTCGTAATTAGGAACAACCTTTACCTCGGCTGCAGCTGTAACATCTCCTGTTTTTGGTCCATCTGGAGTTGGAGGAGCGGCCACATAATTGTCTACGTAATCCAAGATCTGATCGATCTCTTCGTTTGTAGCTTGTTGAGGAGGCATTTCAGAAGCCGAGAAATCTTTGATAGCAGCAGCCATTTTACTACTTCCACCTTCGATCAACGCTTTAGAATTAGTGACCCATTTGTAAAGGAGTTCACCTTCACCTGCGTCAGTCCATTTCTGCTTCACACCTTTTAGAATAGGTCCGGTAGAGTTTTTATCTACCATGTGACAGGTGTTACATTTTGCTTTGAACAGGGCTTCACCTTGTCCGTATGCCAGCTGAACAGCGCCAGCCAACACAAATATGAATGGAAGAAAAATTGTTTTCATCATTGTTCGTTTTGAATGTTGGTTTCTTCGTTTCCGAAAGGAATGTTGCTCAGTTCTTCAATGGTTTCTTTCTTCATTCTCACCATACGGTAAAAAACAACTAGGAAGAAGATCACAAAAATCAGCAGGGAGAACAGTCCATAGTACATCACTCCGTCCTCAGTAGCTAAATGGTGTTTGATGAATCTTAGCATGACTTATTTCTTTGCTGGTTTAACTTTAATGTCTGTACCCAAGCGTTGCATGTATGCGATCAACGCGATCACTTCTTTCGATTCGATCTCTTTGATCTTCGCTTCCTTGGATGTTCCTTTCAATGCGATTGCTGGCATGTTGTTCACGATGTCTTCAGCAATTACACGCGCTTGTTTTTTCAAATCAGCCAAGGCTTTTGAAGAGTAACCTTTTGCATAAGGAACACCGAATGTTTGCATCGCTTCGATCTTTTTAGGAAGTAATTCCGTATTCAGATCATTTTCACGCAACCAAGTGTAAGCCGGCATGATGGAACCTTTCGAGATATCTTTCGGACGTTCGAAGTGTTCGTAGTGCCACATGTTACCGCGTAGACCACCTTCGCGTGCTAAATCCGGACCAGTTCGTTTAGAACCCCATTGGAATGGGTGATCATACACGTTTTCACCCGCTTTGGAGTATTCTCCGTATCGCGCCGTTTCAAAACGCATTGGACGGATCATTTGCGAGTGACAGTTGTAACATCCTTCACGCACGTAGATGTCGCGACCTTCCAATTCAAGTGGTGTGTAAGGTTTTACAGTAGCAATTGTTGGTACGTTCGACTTAACCGCCATAGTTGGGATGATCTGAGCCAAACCACCGATCGCAACAACGATCAAGGAAATGATCATGAATTTGATCGGCTTGCCTTCAATTCCACGGTGCCAGTATTCTTTTCCAGAAGATTTCACATGGCGTTCAACAGAAACCTCCACTTCTTCATTGGCTACGAAGTTTCCGATCTTAACTGTTTTCCAGATGTTGTAAACCCACATCAAGGCACCGAACAAGTAAAGTAAACCACCGATACTACGCAAGATGTAGTAAGGACGCATGTCTATCACTGTTTCCAAGAAATCTTTGTGCATCAACGTACCGTCTGGGTTGAAATACTGCCAGCTCAAACCTTGCATGAATCCGGCAATGTACATTGGAATCGCATACAGGATGATACCCAAAGTAGCAATCCAGAAGTGCTGGTTAGCCAATTTTTTAGAGTACAATTCTGTTTTGAACATGCGTGGGATCAACCAGTAGATCATACCGAAGGTCATCATACCATTCCATCCCAATCCACCTACGTGAACGTGAGCAATAGTCCAGTCTGTAAAGTGTGAGATCAAGTTCACTTCTTTCAAAGACAACAAAGGTCCTTCAAATGTGGCCATACCGTAGCATGTTAAAGCCACCACCATGAACTTCAACAAAACATCATCACGAACACGGTCCCAAGCTCCACGAAGTGTCAATAAACCGTTCAACATACCACCCCAAGATGGTGCGATCAACATGACAGAGAACACAACACCTAAACTTTGTGCCCAATCCGGCATAGAAGTGTACAATAAGTGATGAGGTCCAGCCCAAATGTAAATAAAGATGAGTGCCCAGAAGTGAATGATCGACAAGCGGTAAGAGTATACCGGACGATTAGCAGCTTTTGGCACGAAGTAGTACATCAATCCTAAGTAAGGTGTAGTAAGAAAGAATGCTACTGCGTTGTGTCCGTACCACCATTGCACCAAGGCATCTTGAACTCCGGCGTACCAGGAGTAAGATTTCAAGAAGCTTACCGGCAACTCGAAAGAGTTTACAATGTGCAACATGGCAACCGTAACGAATGTAGCGATGAAGAACCAAATGGCCACGTACAAGTGTTTCACGCGACGTACTAAAATGGTTGCGAACATGTTCCATCCAAAAACCACCCACATCAAGGCGATCAAGATGTCGATCCACCATTCTAGCTCCGCGTACTCTTTACCTGTTGTGTATCCTAACGGAAGGGTAAGCGCAGCACACAGAATGATGAATTGCCATCCCCAGAAATTCAACACGCTTAATTTATCACTCCACATTCGCGTCTTCAATAAGCGCTGCAAGGAATAATAAACACCTGTGAATATTCCGTTTCCTACAAAGGCAAAGATTACGGCATTTGTATGAAGCGGACGAATTCTTCCGAAGGACAAGAAACTAAATCCTAGGTAATCATTGAAAAATTCCGGGAAGGCCAGCTGGAGGGCCACAATTAAACCTACGAGCATACCCACAACTCCCCATAAGAGTGTGGCATAGGCGAAATACTTGACAATCTTATTGTCGTACTTTACTGTTTGTATTTCCATCTTTATTTTGATTTTGGTTGTGCAAAACTTGTTCGTCGTCGTACAAGACACGTACGGAAGGCGCGTAATCATCTTCGTATTGACCTGTCTTCGCTGCCCACATAAAAATGATGAGGAAGAACACTGCCATGATGAGGCTTATGATTAGCATTATGTAGATCATTCCCATGAAGCAAAGGAATCTATTATTCAAGGCATAAACCATGACGTTTTTTAGCAAAAAACCTGATTAAAATCATGTTTTAAATGAGGGTGATATTCCTGTTTATTAGGCCGATCTTCTGCTAAATGCATTTATTTGTTTACTTGAATTGAATCTTACTGCTTGTGTTCTAGTTAGATAGTGTTCGCGTAGGGTCATCTGGCAGGAATGACTAACTTTGAAACATGAAAACACGGGTGACATTAAATCCTGCTTTGGCAAAACGTTTGGATGATTTTGGCTTTCACACGCCTACGGAAATCCAAGAACACGCTTGGTCGTATTTGCTGAACAAGCATCAGGATTACGTTGGACAGGCGCATACGGGTTCCGGAAAAACGATCGCATATGGTGTTCCATTACTTACGCGCATCGATCCTTCCGACAAAGATGTGCAGGCGTTGATCTTAGTTCCAACGCGTGAATTGGTGCTACAAACTACCAAGTCTTTGTTCAAATTAGGTAAGTATCTTCCGAAGTTTTTCATTGAAGGGATCATGGGAGGGGAGCCGATTGATGAACAAGTGTTCAAACTTTCAAGACCAACCCAAATTCTTGTGGCAACACCAGGCCGATTATTGGAATTATTGAAAATGAATGCTGTTGAATTGCGACGGGTAAAAACCATCGTTCTAGACGAGGCCGATGAGCTTTACGCGAAAGGATTCATGAAAGAAGTTGATAAGATCTTCAATTACACCAATGATTTCCACAAGAAGTGGTTGTTTTCAGCAACGATTCATGGTGACTTGAATGCTTGGATTAGACAACATTTGGCGAAAGATGCTCCTAAGGCCACCGTGCAAACCAAAGAAGTCATGAATCCGCGTATTGAACATCAATACCTCGAATGTCAAAAAGAAGATAAACCAATGTTCTTATTGGAATTCCTTCAAACAATGAAAAAATCCAGAGGGATCGTTTTTTGCAGAACAAAAGGGGATGTTGAATACCTTGCTCGTTTTTTGAAACAAAACGAGTACAAAGTTTGCGAATTGTATGGAGAAATGGGGATGCGCGATCGGGAAAAGGTTATTCGCATGTTTCATCAAGGACATTTTCAATACATCGTTGCAACGGATATCGCGGCGCGCGGAATTGATTTTGAAGACCTCACTTTTGTCTTGCATTACCAGCTACCGGATGATCCGGATTACTATACCCATCGCAGCGGACGAACCGCACGAGCTGGAAAACGTGGACTTTCCGTCAGTTTTGTGGAGCCAGTAGAACGTAAGAAGTTACGATATATCCAGGATCTGCTTTCGATCGACTTTGTTCAATTGTGATCTGAATGCAAGTCAAATATGATTTTGAAGCATCCGTGTGGCGCTACAATGCGTTAAGTTCGTGGTGTTTTGTATCTATTCCCGCTTATATGGCGCAAGAAATACGCGAGTTTTTCGGTCGTGAGGAAGCAGGTTTTGGACGTTTACCCGTGAACGCATCCATTGGAGTTACCACTTGGAAGACAGCTATTTGGTTCGATACAAAACACAAGACATATTTGTTGCCTGTAAAAAGTAGTGTGCGCAAACAAGAAGGCATTGCTGAGCATGCACTTGTTAGGGTATCTATTTTCATTTGAATCTAGAACTTTCTGCGCAATGCCAAAAATGTAGATAGTCCCACCACCGTTATCGAGCTCACAGGCATGATTACTGCGGCAACAAATGGTGTCATCGATCCGGAGATAGCAAAGGTTAAACCCGTGATGTTGTAAGCCAGCGAGAAAGCAAAGGAAATCTTCAGGAAATTTCTTCCATCGCGCACATATTTCAAGAAAGCATTTAGTTTTTGTAAGTTATCGGCTTTCAAGATGGCGTCCGAAGCTGGTGTAAAACGAACGAGGTCTTCTGAAACCGCAATTCCGATCGTGGCCGCTTGTAAAGCGCCGGCATCATTCAATCCATCACCGATCATGATCACGTTTTTACCGCCTTCACGGAGCGATTCAATGTATCTTTTTTTATCGATCGGTTTTTGTTGAAACAAGTAGGTGGTATTTGCAGGAAAGATACGTTCCAGTTTTTCTTTGTCGTGATCATTGTCTCCACTCAGAATAACTAATTCGTAATGCTCGGCCAGATCTTTAATGCTTTTTTCGATACCAAAGCGTATCTCATTGCCCATAGTGAATTTGCCCAGGATCTTTCCTTCTAAAGCTAAAAAAGATGCGCTTTCGTTACCTTGTTCGGGAATTCCTAACCAAGAGGCTGATCCGATCTTTACCGCTTGGAATTGCATTCCTTTACCCGAAAGTTCTTGTACCTCCTGCAACGGAATGTTCATTGGCGAAAGTTCATTGTGGTCATTTGCCCAGCGATTTATCTGTTGGGCGTAAGGATGGGTGGCATGAGCAGTCATTCCTGCGATCAGGGCAATTTGTTCTGTTGTCAATTTTTGACCTTCATACTGACAAGACACTTGGTCGGTGCTGGTTAGTGTGCCGGTTTTATCAAAGACGACAACGGAACAGGTTTGCATTTTCTCAATGACCGTAGTGTTTCTCAGGTAAAAACCATTATTTCCCATTTTACGCATCATGTTGCCATAAGTAAACGGTCCAGATAGAGCTAGCGCACAAGGACAGGCTACGATCAGAATGGCTGTGACGATCTCCGGGATCAATTTGGGTTCAATGAACCACCAACCAATGGAGGATAGGGCAGCGATCACCAAGACAGTCCATAAGAAATATCCCGAAATACGGTCTTGGCGGATAGTGAATTCGGAGGTATTTGTATCTCGCTCTTGTTCATTCCAAAGTTGGGTCAATTCGGATCGATTCGTTGTTCTTTCTACGCACATTTCCACACCGTTACCCATAACGCGACCGCCGGCATAGATAAAATCTCCTGCTTTTTTCTCGATCCAATCGGCTTCTCCAGTCACGAAACTATAGTCAATGGTTGCTGTTTCAGAGATCAGCAAGGCATCGGAAGGAATGATCTCTTCGTGTCGGATAAGGATCTGATCTCCCACTTGAAGGTCTTCAATAGGGGTCATATCAAATTTTTCTGCTGCCGGATGTGTCTTTTTCAAGACGGCTATGGGAAAGTAGGATTTAAAGTCGCGTTCGAATGAGAGCCATCGATAAGTTTTGCTTTGGAACCATTTTCCGATCAACAAGAAAAATATGAATCCTGCAAAGGAATCCATGTAACCGGGACCTTCATGGTTGAAAATAGCAACGACACTGCGCACATAAAGGGCTACGATCCCAATGGCAATCGGAATATCCAGATTGATACGTCTGGTGCGAATACCTCCCCAAGCAGCGACGAAATAATCACGTGCGGAAATGAAAAGTACCGGGATGGAAACGATCAAGGCCAAATAGGCACTCAGATTTCTGAAGCCCGCATATGTTTCATCGATTCCAAGGTATTCCGGAAAACTCCAGAGCATGATGGATCCAAAGGCAAAACCTGCAAAGCCTAGTTGGATCAATAAGCGTTTATCTACGCTTGGAGTTTTTGCTTTATCGGAACTGAAATCTGGTCGGTATCCAATTTTTGTGAGCAACGTTGCAACGGCCTTCAATGAGGTTTGACTTTCGTCGAAGGTAATGGTAGCTAATCTCTTTGGAAAATTGACAAATGAAGCGCGAATACCCGGATCTAGTTTATGTAAATGCTCAAGTAAGTAAATACAACTGGCGCAATGGATCTGTGGCAAATGCAGTTGTACTCGAACGATCGAACCTTCTTGAAATTGGATCAGTTTCTTACGAACTTCTGGTGCGTCTAATTGGTCGAAGTGTACGGTTTCTTTCGTGGGCTGAACCCCGATCTTTTCTCCTTGTTGATAATAAGCTCCCAGATCATGTTGCGATAAAAGCATGTATACATTCTTGCATCCTTGACAACAGAATGCGTGATTGTCATACTTGATCGGTGTTTCAAAAAAAGGATCGTGACAATGATAGCAACTGTCCGGATCTTGTTGTTGTATGTCGTTTTCTGTATCTAAAGTGCTCGTTGTGTTCATTGTGTGTTCTAAATCGTATGACTGAAGGTGGGTTTTGAAACCGGATTACGCAAGTAAGTGTCGAAGGCCATGCAACAGTTTCTTACAAAAGGAATACCCCGTTCGCTGATCCGGATGTAATGATCTTCCATGGACACTAATCCATCTTCAATCATCGGGAAAAGTCTGGTTATTATTTCTCCGAAGTGTATGAAGGATTTTTTCGGAATCTCAGTTTCAAAATGACACATCAAATTCAAAATGTGTTGACGCATTTCCAGATCTTCTTCGCTTAATTCATGTCCACGTGTGATTGGCAATTCATTTTCTTCTAACCGCTCCAAATATGCTTTTACGGAGTGCTCGTTTTGTGCAAATCCGTACCAAGCGTCAGAGATTGCCGACATCCCAAGGCCAATCAATACAGGAGAAGTCTGAGTGGTATAGCCCATGAAGTTTCTGTGCAAGTTCTTCGATTTTGCGGCAATTCCCAACTCATCCGTTGGTAACGCAAAGTGATCCATTCCAATCTCGATGTATCCGGCATCCAAGAATTTCTCTTTTGCCATTTCGTACAAAGCACGTTTGGTGGAACCTGTAGGTAAATCACTTTCATCAAAACCTCGTTGGCCGGTCCCTTTGATCCATGGAACGTGCGCATAACTGTACAATGAAATGCGGTGTGGTCTCAACTCTAGTGTTTTGTCGACAGTTTTTTCGAAGCCATAGATGTTTTGTTTCGGTAAACCAAAAACAAGGTCATGACTAACAGAAGTATATCCTGCATCCACAGACCATTGGTGTACTCGAGACACCTCTTCAAAACTTTGAACACGGTGGATGGCTTCCTGCACGATCGGATCATAATCCTGAATTCCGAAAGAGACTCTTTTGAATCCCAGTTCGGCAAGTGTATCGATGTGAACTTTTGTGGTTGATTTCGGGTGTCCTTCAAATCCCAATTCCGCATTGGGAATCAAAGTTGCGAAGTCCAAAATTCCTTCAATGAGTCTTTTTAATTCATCCGGCGCGAAAAAAGTCGGCGTACCACCACCTAAATGTATAGCTGTAATGCGAAGGTTTTGTCCCAATTGTTGAGTTAACAAACGCCACTCTTTTAAAACCGCAGAAATATAGGGTTCTTCAACTTTATGATTTGTTGTTATGTGTTTGTGACATCCACAGAATGTGCAAAGTGAATCGCAGTATGGTAAATGAATATACAGTGCAACTTCGTTATTGGACGTGCTTTTTAATCCTTTATGGAGTAACTGGATCCAATCCTGAACATCCCAGCGTTGAACTTTCCAGAACGGCACGGTCGGATAGGAAGTATATCTCGGACCGGGTACATTGTACTTTTCGATTAAATTTTCTCCGTTCATAACATTGAATTTTAGACAAATCTAGTGTTAGGAACTTCCCTAAAAAATGACGTTTGTCAGCTTTCCGGGTAATTATATTTTTTTTACATTTGTGTCTACTATTTAACGAGCAAAATTTATGTTGGACAAGTCCCACAAACATGTTACCTGTGAGAAGTGTGCTGTGCGTAGCACTGGTATTTTCTCTAACTTGAGTAACGACGAGGTTTGTGATCTAGATGGCCACAAATCCTGCAACTACTACAAAAAGCATCAATCTCTATTTGTTGAGGGCAGTTATCCACGTGGGGTTTTCTGTATCAATCAAGGAAAAGTAAAGATCTACGCCTTGGGTGATGAAGGAAAAGAACAAATCGTACACATTGCTAAGGAAGGTGAAGTTGTTGGTTTCCGTTCGATGTTGAGCGGTGAGCCTTACAAATTGTCGGCTAGTACCCTGGAAGATGCGAACATTTGCTTCGTGTCGAAAGACGATTTCTTGAACATGTTGGATAGCAATACCAGCATGCGCAATGCAGTCTTGAAGGAGCTTTCTAAAGAATTGGGAGAACGTGCGATTTTCATTACAAATCTTGCCCAGAAATCGGTGCGTGAACGCTTGGCTTATGCATTGATGATCTTACAGGACATCTACGGGGAGGATCCGATCAATTTGACCAGAGAAGATTTGGCGAATTTTGTTGGGACGGCTACGGAGACCTTGATCCGACTTTTGAAGGATTTCAAAGAGGAGGGATTGATCGATGTGCAGACGCGGAAAGTGTTTGTAACGGATTTGGAAGGTCTGATTCAGTTGGCCGGAGGGCATCGATGATATTTTATTACGATTTTGTCATATTGCAATTTTGCAATATGACAAAATCGCAAAATCGCTATTAATTTCGATCCGATTTTCCAAGAACTTCAGCCATCCTTTCCAATTCCCGAATTCCATGTTTGTCCAGCTTAAGCAATGCCTCGTGTATCCGATATTCAGAAGTGATCAATTTTGCTTTTTTAAGAATGATTAAATGTCTGTGAACGGAGGTGATATTCAAATTCAAGACTTTTGTTAAGTCTGTGACCCGCACCCAACCTTCCTCCCTCAAAATCATCATGATCCGCTGCCTTGCCGGATGCCCCAAGGCCTTACCAATATCAGAAAATACTAATTGTTCAGTGGTGTAATCGTTAGGTTTAGTTAATCCCATTTTCGCTGTTTTCTTATTTAAGTTAATGGAAAACAGCATTTAAGTCAAGACCGAATACAAAAATTATTTCGGAATCTTCAATACTTGACCGGCACGGATCATATCAGAACGTAATCCGTTCACCTTTTTGATTTTGGTAACACTAGTGTGATATTTTTCAGCGATCTGAGACAAGGTGTCACCAGATTTTACCGTATACTTCTTGTAACTAACCGGTGGTGCTGTTTTTTTTACAGGAGCTGTAGGAACCACATTTGTTACTTGAGCTGTGGCAGACTCTTGTTTCGAATAGTCTTGCACGCTGATCAAATTACCGATGCGCGGATCATAATACTTATAAAAGTGTTGCTGAATATTCACGTATCTACAAACACTGTCTAAACGATTGCTGTGCCAGTCATAACATTGAATCACATTTTCATTGTACTCCAATAATTTTACAGGTTTTAACCCTGCATGAATGCGGTGCATACGCGGACATTGTTTTTGTACAGCGGGTAGTCCTCCACCTGCAGAGCCGCGACTATCGACACTCACATAACAACGACCATCAGAGCTTGGACCAACAACGGCTGTCCAAAACACCGTTAGCGTTTTAGGATCGATCTGGATGTATAGTTTCTTGACATCCGAATTGAAGCCCTTTTTACGTATTTCTGCTAATCCCTCATTGATCTTCACGTTCAAATACCCACCGAATTTGTCCATGCGTCGACTATTAAAGGAATGTAACGCGTCGTAAACCCAAGGTTGCCCAAGTGCTGTGTAAGAATCACAAATCAATTCATCGTGTTCGCCCAAAACAATGGTGTCGGGATTCAAAAGCTGAAATGGAGGGATTTCAATTAGTTTTTTCGCAAAAATCGTGTCTGGAATTGTATCGATCGGTTGATCTATATCTTCTTGACTAAAAGCAAATCCGCTAATCAAAAATAAAAAGGCAAAACAAATGATATGTCGGTAAATGGAGAGCATGTTTTGTATTACTGAATGCTATCAATAATGGCACAAAAATAACAAGTTACGCTGAAATATTACGGAAACACGGTATGCTTCGGGTCATTTTTAAGGTTATTTGACAAACTGCGACATGCGACCGACCAAGTTGGAAGCAACTTTTCACTGACTTCATTTTACGATGCTCCAATTAATTTTGAGCTTTCGATGGAATAGAAAAACGCAGGAAAAAGCTTAAGGATAGAGGATCTTGAACGACGTCTCCCAAGTAAAGCCCTAGTTTGTACATTCCTACTGATGTCATAGTAGAAAGGGTGTAATTTACCTGAACTCCTACTTTTGTCATTTTTCCACCAACGCACATGGAAAATGATGGGTCCACATAAAAAATGGGTGAATTGGTTGACACTTTTTGAATTTCATGGTTCGCTCCTGTAGGAAAATTCAAATAATCAATAAGTCCAGTTCGTAAATAGAAGCCTACCTGGAAATGTTCTGTGTATTGATAAAAGCCGGGTTGTACAAAATACTTGATGTAACGATATTCGTAATTTTCTGAATTGCGCTCGTTTTCGCTGATTCCGAATTGACCACCTGCTAATACTTCAATAAAATTATTATTGCTTAATGGACGGTAGTAACCGGTTCCGATTCCAAACTTTCTCCCTGTATATTGCACCGAAGTTGAGCTGTCTGCATAATCAAAGTTTTTGGTGGTACATGAACCGGAATATCCAGTTGCCGTTGCCACAATAACTGCATTGTTAGTGAAGGCGTAACTGGCGTGTCCGTGTAATCCTGAACTTAAATTTCCAATGTTAGCTCCGGCAGCGACATGGATATCATTCTTTTTAGTTGCAGAACCAGAAACCACCGGGTCGTTGACATAAACTTGAATATTTTGACCATCTGTCTTTTCAGTTACTGCAGCTTCGATATCTAAAC
>JBMLQF010000227.1:0-6936 GCA_049241705.1 Fluviicola sp.
TCCATGGTATGTAGATTATTATAACCTTTACAACCAAAATATCAATGGACGATTGAATAGCTATGGTTTGGCTCCTGCACAAGCACCTGGACGAGCTTATGATAAAGAGGAAAAGGATGCTGAAGCTGTTGCAGAAGACCTGTCGATCTCTCAAACATCCGAGAATTTCATGACCATGGTAGATCGCGTGCTTTCTGCCGAATATAAAATTGATCTTCCATATACGATCGATTCAGACGGGGAGGGCCACTTGGTGCTAGTTCGCAATACAGATCTGAATGCAACGTATAAGTATTACACAGTTCCAAAATTGGATCCGGGTGTGTATTTAATGGCTGAGATCCTGAAATTAGACGAATTGCAATTGGTTCCTGCTGCTGCAAATATCTTCTTCGATGGAACCTATATGGGTGAAACATACTTAGATCCAACATCTATGAATGATACCTTGCGATTGAGTCTTGGAAAAGATCCGAATATCATTGTGAAACGCATTCTGTTGAAGAAAGAAATGAAAGAGCGCATTATTGATAAGGATAAAGAACGCACCTTCGCCTATGAGATTTCGATGAAGAATTTGAAAGGAACAGCTGTAGAATTGGTGATTGAGGATCAAATACCTGTTACCACTAACGCAGAGATCGTTATTGAACCAGTGAATTTGGATAAGGCTGAATACGATAAGACTACCGGTAAATTGGTATGGAGAGTGAAACTCGACGCCAAGGAAAGCAAAAAGTTAACGTATTCATTCAAGATGAAGCATCCAAAGGATCAAAATGTCATCCTGAACTAAAGTTTTGTAATTGAAAAAGCCTCCTTGAATTCAGGGAGGCTTTTTTATGTGATTCAATTCCGAATTTAGAAATCCAGAACTTCAATACTGTTTCTATGCATTTTGATCTTGCCCTGATTTTCCAATTGCTTCAATAAACGGGAAATCACCACTCGCGAGGAATTTAGTTCAAAGGCCACTTCATTATGCGTGATTGATAGCATCGTAGAGGAAGTTACCTTTACTTTATCCGTCAGGTACATCCATAAACGCTCGTCGAGTTTCTTGAAAGCAAGTGCATCTATGGCATTTAGCATTTCATTCATTCTGTTGTTGTAGGAATTCAACACAAACGAACGCCAAGTGCGATACTTTACGATCCATTCTTCCATCTTTTCTGTCGGAACCATTACCAAGCGTGCATCTTCTTCTACAACTGCCCGGATTTGACTAACTGCATTTCCCATACAGCAGGTCAGGGTCATTGCACACGTGTCTCCACTTTCGATGTAATAAAGTAAAAGCTCATCGCCTTTATCATCTTCACGTAACACTTTTAAGGAACCTTCCAATAGCAAAGGCATTCCTGGAAGTTTTTGACCTACATCAATGAATGTACTTTGCGCCGGAGCTGAATACCAAGTTCCATTCTTATCAATTTCCTGAATGAGTTCAGCTTCAAATAAGTACCCGAAGGCATCAGTGAGCTGATCGATACTGTTCAATGGCTTCTTTGTCATAGTGGTAGAATAAATTGGCCCAAATTATTTTTGACAACGCGTATAAAAAGGGTGATAGTATTACTGTTGTTGTAATGATAGTGCCAATTTGCCAACCGATGGTAACATTTGGAAAAAAAAGATTGAACGAAGTCCAAAGTGTTACGAACAAAGCCACACCCAGCGCATACGAAACGTACATGGCTCCGTAGAAGAATCCCGGTTCCTTTTCATATTTTAAACCGCAACTTGGACAGTGATGTAAGATGTTACCAGCGTTTTTCAAATCGTATGGATGAGAAACAAAAAACTGACCTTCCTGACAACGCGGACAGGTAAACGTGCGAATGCTATACATTCTTGAACCTTTGCCAAACATAATCTAAGTGTTTTAGCAAAGGTACTGTGCGCGCATCGTATAAAAAGTGATTTATGTTACCTTTTTGAGAAAAAATATTTTTTTTAATTTTTTTTTGAAACCTTTTCAAGGGTCTAGCGTTAAAGAATGCAACGGATCAATTATTAACATCTACAGGTTAAGGGAAAGGGGCTTCTTGAAAAAGAGGCCTTTTTCTTTTGTGGTAATTCAGATGTTCAAGGGGTTGATTAATTTTGGACCATGGAGGAAGTAGATGTATTGATCGTTGGGGCTGGAGCAGCTGGTTGTTTTGCTGCAATTCAAGCTGCGGAATCTTATCCCGATCTTAAAATACGGATACTTGAAAAATCAAAGCAACCACTGGCTAAAGTAAAGGTTTCCGGTGGTGGAAGATGCAATGTAACGAATGTATTGTCTGATCCAGCTGAGCTTTCTAAGAAATATCCAAGAGGCGAACGGTTTCTTAAAAAAGCGTTTTATCAGTTCGCCTCAAAGGACATGGTTGAATGGCTATTAGTAAAAGGCATCAAACTGAAGTTATATCCAGACGGTTGCTATTTCCCCGAATCCAATGATTCGCAAACGATCATCGATTGCTTTTTAAGTGAACTGAAACGCTTACAAGTAATTATGGAACTCCAAACGGGAGTGGTAGGCATTTCGAAGATTGATGATCTTTTTCGTGTTGAAACGTCTAATAAAATATACGAAGCAAAATGCGTGATCGCCACAACCGGCGGACATCCTAAGATTACCGGGTTGGATTATTTGAAACCTTTGGACGTGAAATTGGTTGATCCTGTTCCGTCGCTTTTCACCTTCAATCTTCCGGAACATCCAATTCGTGACCTGATGGGGATTGTAAACAAGTGCTCGCAAGTTCGAATTGCCGGAGGGAAATGGAATTCAGAAGGCCCCTTACTGATCACGCATTGGGGGTTAAGTGGGCCTGCAATTTTGGTGGCTTCGGCATTTGGAGCACGTGACTTGGCGCACGTGAATTATGAGAAAGACTTTCACGTTAACTGGGTAAGTGGTTTGTCTGTAAATGAAACGTTTGAAGCACTTCGTGAACAGCGATCTACACGTAAATTGGTACGTAATGTTCCATTGTTTGGTATTAAAACTCGTTTGTGGGAGTTTTTAGTAGGCAAAGCGGGGATTGATCCGGAACGTACCTGGGAGCAATGCAGTGAAAAACAGCTCATGCGTTTGGCTGAAGAGTTAGCTGTTGGACAATTTCACGTCTCAGGGAAAACGACTTTCAAAGAAGAATTTGTGACTGCAGGTGGAGTAGATCTGTCACAAATTGACGTGCAAACGATGCAAAGTAAACAAGTATCTGGCTTATTCTTTGCCGGAGAAGTAATGGACATCGACGGAGTGACCGGTGGATTTAATTTCCAAGCGGCATGGACCACAGCTTACATCGCGGGCAAACATGTTGGTGTTGGTTTGTAAAACTTATAAATTCACCATCAAATATTGGTAAAGTTGAATCATTGAGGTGATGTCATCTTTATGTACGATCTCGTCTGGTGTGTGCACATTGTTTTCCGCAGCTCCTATGAAACACCAATCTATCGGTAGATCTGATTTTTGCAGTACCGAACCGTCTGACCCTCCAGCTGATTCTACCTCTAATTGAAAATCAACGCCAGAATTTTTCGCCAATTCTATGATGCGATTGAGATAGGATCGTCGTGGAAGCATGCTGTCACGCATGGAAATTGCGACTCCTTTGCCATGTTCAACACCTGAAGTAACCCAAGTGATATCGGCAATCAGTGCTTGTTTGATTCCGTAATTCTGGAACAAGTGATGTGCGCAATGCCCAACGCTATTTCCGCCGTGTTCTTCGTATGTTGAGAATACGATCGCTCCATTTTCTAAGGTCTCAGCCAATTTCAACGCTACAAATACCCCCAAGCGGTTATCGAGATAGGGTGATTGCACGAACTCATCTGTTTCGCGAAAGTTAGGCTTGAAGGAAAGTAGGGTGCCGCGTTCCAGCGGTCGTTCTCCTACAAATTGAATTTCCAGTTGACCGTTTTCTTGTTCAATCGCCATCAATTCAACTTCACAAGGTCCGGTGGCATCTGCTCCGACCAAAATCGTCCCGTCAATGATCTTAGGTCCACCAACTTTGATCAGATGATTTTCATATCCAACGGAATAACCGATCGTATCCATATGTGCATAAACAGCCGTACGTGGATTTCCAAATACCAGGATCATCGTATCATGAAAGTCCGGACCGTCTAGAATTTGTGGCTTGCATTTCCAGGTGTTCGCGTTTTCCAATACGTAGTTTTTGATGAATTCCTTGATCTTGGATTCGTCGCTCGCTACCCCCTGAATGCTGATCAAGCGTTGTAATATATCAATATCCTGTTGTGTCATCTTTTGAAATTGTTAAGTGTTCGATCTCTTGCGCTTTTACTAAGAACGTGTTTGCTGAAACCGGAACGGATAATTCTAAGGTGCAATCCATTTGGAAATCCTGTCGAAGGATCTTAACCGGATAAGTCTTCACGAGTGCCATAACTGCAGGCATCGCGTTGTAATTGAAATGTAAGCGGTAATTGAACGCATCTTCCTGTTCTACGATTGTGGCATTTTCCAATGCTTCTTTCGCGGCTGTGCGATAGGCATTGATCAAACCACCAACACCTAGGTTAGTCCCGCCATAGTAGCGAACAACCGCAATCAAAATATTTGTGAGGTCAAATGATTGGATCTGGCCAAGAATGGGAGGACCGGCAGAATTGCTGGGTTCTCCGTCATCACTGGAGCGGTAGTGCTTTTTATCGGAGCCAAATCGAAATGCAGAACATACATGAACGGCCTGGTGGTGTTCCTTTCGAAAAGCAGCAATATGTTCCTTTGCTTCCTCTTCGGTTTTACATGGAATGGCAAAAGCCAAAAACTTTGATCCCTTTTCTTTGTAGAATCCTTCAGAAACGGTTTGGATTGTTCTGTATATGTGCTCACTCTGACTCACGATACAAATTTACAGTTCATGTGTACTTCTATGTAGGGAAAGGAAATGAGTTTTGAACAGTTCAGAGGGAATTCAAAAAAAAATCCCTCATTGCTGAGGGATTCGAATTATTGAATAGTCAATTTTTTCTCAAGATCTTCGAGGTATACTCGGAATTGTTTGTCTGTTTCGGATAGGTTCATTACGGTTCTGCAAGCATGTAATACCGTAGCGTGATCTTTTCCTCCGCAGTGTGCGCCGATACTTGCCAAAGAAGATTTTGTCATTTTCTTAGAGAAGTACATTGAAATCTGACGTGCTTGAACTACTTCGCGCTTACGTGTTTTTGATTTTAACATCTCGATTGGTAGATCGAAATAATCACAAACTACTTTCTGGATGTAGTCAATAGAAACCTCACGAGCAGTGTTCTTCACAAACTTGTCGATCATTTGCTTCGCAAGATCCAGCGTAATTGCTTTCTTGTTCAATGAAGCCTGAGCCAACAAAGAAGTCATTGCACCTTCCATTTCACGGATGTTTGTGTTGATGCTATAAGCTAGGTATTCAACAACTTCACGTGGTAACTCAATTCCATTGCCGTACATTTTCTTTTCCATGATCGCAATACGCGTCTCAAGATCTGGAGTAGAAAGGTCAGCAGATAATCCCCATTTGAAACGAGACAACAAGCGTTGTTCCATTCCTTGCATTTCCACCGGTGGTTTATCAGAGGTCAGAATGATCTGCTTTCCATTTTGGTGAAGGTGATTGAAGATATGGAAGAATACATCCTGCGTTTTCTCCTTTCCAGAGAAGAATTGCACATCGTCAATGATCAATACATCGATCATTTGATAGAAATGGATGAAATCGTTTGTGGTTCCGTTGCGCACCGCATCAATGAACTGGTGAGCAAATTTCTCAGAACTTACATAAAGTACAGTTTTGTTTGGGAATTGATTTTTCACTCCAATTCCTATCGCATGTGCCAAATGCGTTTTACCCAATCCAACACCACCATAGATCAATAGTGGGTTAAAAGCAGTCCCGCCTGGTTTGTTTGCCACAGCATAACCAGCAGAACGAGCTAATCGGTTGCAGTCTCCTTCAACGAAATTCTCAAAAGAATAGGAAGGATTCAAATTAGAATCAACATTCACTTTTTTCAATCCTGGGATGATGAATGGATTCTTAATTGGATTGTCGCTAATATTAAGCGGCATGTTAACAGGTGCATTCTTCACCGCTTTCTTGTTAGAAGCAGGCAGTTTTACAGTGTAAGGGTTGTTGTTGTTTGCAGAGTTTTCCATGACAATGCTGTATTCTAGTTGTCCTTCTGCACCCAATTCTTTTTTGATTACTTTCTTCAAAAGGGTGATGTAATGCTCTTCTAACCACTCGTAAAAAAAGTGGGAAGGCACCTGAATGGTCAGTACATTGTTCTCCAACTTAACCGGAACGATAGGTTCGAACCAGGTCTTGTATGCTTGGAGCGGCAAGTTGTCCTTGATCACTTTCAAACAGGCATTCCAAATAGCTTCATGATTGGCACTCATTTAGCAATAGTTTTTATTGTTAGTTATTGTGTTAATAATTTTCAGTTATCGTAACCTCTTCATTAGGTGGTGTAAAGTTCAGTAAATTTGGTTAAGGCAAATATTTACATAAAAAAGTGAAAAAAAAAGTTGTTTAGGTGTTGATTATTTGAAAATATTTACTTGGTATTAAAGCGTTGCTTTAATCACTTTCTAACACTGTATTAAAATGCGTTCTTGTTTCGATGAAAAGTGTTAAAATATTGATTAACGGTTAAATTTCTTCGAATAACCTTCTTTTTCTCTTTTCTCCGAAAGTAGCAATAATAGTCAGATAAATGTGCATTTTTGTATAGTATTTTAAGAAGTGAAATCCGTGGAGATAAAATGCAATTTTCAACACACTGTTAACCTGCGAGTTCGGTATGGTGAAACGGATCAAATGGGTTACTGCTATTATGGTAATTATGCCTCTTATTTCGAAGTCGGAAGGGTAGAGGCAATGCGTTCTCTGGGTATGAGTTACCGCCAATTGGAGGAAG
>JBMLQF010000228.1:0-18583 GCA_049241705.1 Fluviicola sp.
TCAATTGGTTTATTGGTAAATTCTGCATAACCTACCGTTGAATCTGGTAAGAACGTGAACAACTTAGAAATGGATGTTGACTGCACGAAATCGATCTTTCCAGAACCTTGCAATCCGTTATTTGAAAGCACGATCGTGTTGTCGTATTTTGCTTTCGTACCATAAAAGGTATACCCTCCAGTTGGAGATTTCGTGCTAAACCCGAACGAATAGTCGCCCATGATCTTCAATGAATCTCTGAAAGACGGGAAAATTCCAGCGGAAGTCAATTCTCCTTTCAAACGCAAATGCTTTTCCTTAAAATTATCCAGGGAATCCAATTCGAAAGGATCGCAAGTAAAGTAGAAACGTGTGGAATCGTAGGCTCCTTTATAAATTGCGCGATCGTTGTAATATACTTTTGTAGGCTTCGTAGACTTCAGAATTGGGAACTTATGGATCGCCTTGTTGTTTCCGGAACGGTTATTCGGATCATCCACCAAAATCTCTCCAACTACTCCGTTAATCGAAGAAGTCATGAGAATTGGTTTTTGACCATCATCTTCGCGCAGAGGACGTACTTTAAGTGTCGTTTTCTTCGTTTCGATCAGGTTGATCTTGTTGGCTTTGTAGTTGTAATTGGCAATGACCGTTTGTGTCTGTAATTTTCCAGCATTTGCCCAACCAGAGAATTCAAAGTCGCGGTTTTGTTTGATCGTCACTTTTGCTTGATCTGGTAAAACGAATGTTGACTGCGCGTCGGAGATTACAACCTGATCTACGGCATTCAACTTCATTTCCAAACTGGATAAACTAAACACTCCGAAATTGCGCATCAAACGGCGTTCTTCAGATTGTTTTTTGTACAGTTTTTCCAATTCCTGCAACTTAGGCTCGTTCTTCAATTGTTCTTCCGTGTAACCTTCCAAACGTTTTGGACGCATATCGGAAACGAACATCAAATTGTCGTAATCGATCTTACCGCTTCGGGCATTAATAAAGGTTTGCATTTTTGGGTTGACACGAATAATCTTCGATTCCGTGTCATAACTCAAGAATCCATATCCGGCCAATTCCAACAACAGCGATTTTGACTGGTCAATGGTCTTACCCAGGGCAGTAGCGGCCTTACCTTCATCGATCACGTATTCATCATACTTATAGCAATAATTCCAAATTGCAGCAAGTGGGTGAACTTGCTCCAAACCTTGCAAACGATCATACAATCTACCATCGTAGAAATTACGTGATTCGAAACGGGCTATTCGCTGCTCTTGCCCTACCTCAATACCATAGGTCAACATGATCTCTTGAGATGTACGATTCCAAGTCACTTTTGGCACATACCAATCCAATTGGTGATACGAATCTGCAAACGGCGCCATAGAAACCCCCGTTTTCCCACGTGCCAATTCAACCAAATTGGAATCCTTGAAAAATGTAAAATCTAATCCCGGATGGAAAACCGAATCTTTTTCACCAACCCGCATGTTGACACTTGCACTGTAAGCGTGAATTTTTGTTGTGGCGATGTTGAAAAGTTGTGATTGCGCAACAATGAAAGGTTTGGCGTTTCGATAGATTGTAATGGTCGCCGGATCCTTTGGAGAACCCAGTCCGATCAAACTTGCACCTTGCAAGGAGAAACCTCCTGCATAATCCATTTCTTCACGCAAATTCTTGATGGTCAGTTTCTTCTCATACGAAATGAACTCCGGGAAAATTTTATCCACTTCACGTGTAATGCGCGATGCGCGCTCATTCAATTTACCCAATACCTTTTTACCCGGAAAATATGGAGATGTCAACAATACAGAATCCGCACCGAACCCGGAGGTTTTCATGTTGATCTCCAAATTCTTTAATTCTGCAAAGGTCTCGTTAGCCGGTAAATTCACCTTTTCCCACGTTACCTTTCCTCCTTTTCCTTCCCATTTCTTCAAGATCGGATCATACACCCCACCTGTATTATACACCACAATGGAGTCCAAGAATCGTGGATCGTTTTTATCTCTTCTATCTTTATTTGGAAATCCGCACACCAAACGACCATTCGTGAGGCGCATGAAAGGTTTGTCGGTAAATTCAAATGCATAGGTTCCGTAGAAATACCACTCTGTGTTGGACGATTCCGCGATCATGTTCTTCGAGAAGAAACCGGCAGACAATTCAATGAAATCTGCAAACTTCTTGATGTTTCGGGCATCTAGCAACTTGTCGATGGAGCTGTGCCATGCGGTGTATGAGGCTTCCGGTTGTTTGTTCTTGATAAAGCTGTAAACCGAGAACACGTAATTGTAGATCTCCGGATAGGGTTTTAACTTTTTGCTTTCCATCAAATTACAGGTAGCAACCATTTGCTGGAAATAGCTATCCGGAAAGGTGTTCAATTCCACCAAACTCACTTGCAATTCGTCTTTGATAAAATCCTTTTGATCCTTCGACAAATATTCACTTGTCAAACTTTGAAAGGTTTTCACGAATTCCTTTTTATCCTTCGGATAGGACTGTGAGAAGGTTCCAAAAGCCGTCAGCAATAAAGCAAAAAGTAAAACGCTTTTTCTCATAACTTAATTTTTAATCAGTTTCATAGCAGCCCAGGTTTCTTTCTCCCGAACTTCCAGCAAGGAAAACCCAACTTTTTCAGCAGCTAATTTTAGTTCGTCCACATCAGACGCAAAGAATCCTGAAAGGAACAACAGGGTTCCTGTTTCACTTAATTCAGCATAATGTGGAAGATGTGCTTTCAATACATTTTTATTGATGTTGGCCAAAATGAGACCAAATTTCGATCCAAAAGTTACATCTACATCCCCTTCGAGTGCTTTGATGTGTTTGCAATGATTTCTCTCCGCATTTTCAGCTGTATTCTCAACACTCCACGGCTCAATGTCTACCGCCAAAATGTGCTTTGCTCCCAACTTTTCAGCCAGAATTGCCAATACACCGGTTCCGGTACCCATATCTAAAATGGATTCCGGCATTTGAGGTTCATCCAACAAATACTGACTCATCAAAAAAGTAGTTTGATGGTGTCCGGTACCAAAAGACATCTGCGGTTGGATGATGATCTTCAAGGGATTTGAAAACGCATATTGATCATGAAAAGGCGCGAGGATCACACAACGGACATCTACAACAACCGGCTCAAAATCGGCCTCCCATTGTGCATTCCAATTTTGATGCGGGATCAATGTGGTTTCATAAGTACTCTCCAATTCCGGATTGTTGTTCATGCTGGTTTCTTCCAACAAGGAAGGCACGTTACCTATCGTTTCCGGCGCATACGCTTTGATTCCCTCTTCAGTTTCGATAAAACTTTCGAAGCCCAATTCAGCCAATTCAGCAATCAGGATGTCCGCCCACGGATCGCGCGGCTTGAGCTGTATGTTCAATTCTAAATAGTCCATGTTTCTTCGGCTACCAATACACTAAAATCTGCGATCTTAAGCGAGGCACCGCCAATCAGACCACCATCTACATTTGGGCACGCGAATAACGCTTTTGCATTGCCCGGGTTACAACTTCCACCGTACAAAATGCTGATCTGTTCAGCAACTTCTTGAGAATAGCGCGCTGCCAACCAAGAACGGATCGCTGCATGCATTTCTTCTGCTTGTTCCGTTGAAGCCGTTAATCCGGTTCCAATTGCCCAAACGGGTTCGTAAGCGATCACCGTTTTCAGAATGTCATCAGCACTTAGATGAAACAAACTTTCTTCTAGTTGCTCTTTTACCATCGCCTCATGCCCACCAGTTTCGCGCACCTCCAGAGGCTCTCCACAACAGAAAAAAGGAGTCAATCCATTTTCTAAGGCAGCATTCACCTTTTCTTTCAAAAATTCGTGATCTTCATTGAACATCATACGTCTTTCCGAATGTCCAACCAAAACAGCCTTAACTCCAGCAGATGCCAGTTGTTGCATACTTACTTCTCCGGTATAGGCTCCGGAAGCAACAGGATGAGCATTCTGCGCACCTACTACCACATGAGCTTTTGCCTTTTGCAAACACGGCTCTACATACAACATCGTTGGAAAAACAGCCACTTGAAGTCCATTCGCTAATGAAAGTTCGTTCACACCGTCTATCAAGGCCTTCGCTTCAGCCAACGAGAGATTCATTTTCCAATTTCCAGCAACAATTCGCTTTCGAGTATTCATATTTCTTTATTCATTAAAAGCCGATAATGAGCACGGCACTGATCAATCCAATTAAAAACAATAGCGAACCATAATGATTCCCTAACAATTTTCCGCCGGCACGATAGATCCACAAGGAACCGATCAAGGCAATAGCAGCAATCATCAAATACAGGTAAGAACCTGACAAGAAACTCAGCAAGGTCAGTATGATCAAGGCCCACGGTAGCATGCGCCAATTCTGTTTCACGGTATTTGGCGACAAGGATCTCCAACTTGCAAGTACCCAAAAGATCAGGATGAACTCCAACAAGTGCATTTGAAATTGTTCTCCGCGATTCAAGGCGTGTGCCCTTCCGGCTTTCATTTTCAAGGAAACCGGTGATTCGTAAATCGGGCAACGCACTGCTTTCAACTCCTCGATCAAGTAAACGTCATCTGTTTTCTCAACTACCTTGATATCCTTGCGCACCTTATCCAGTTGCACCAAACGCTTGGCAGTAGTATCGTTTTTTTCGTAAACATTCAAATCTGTGAAATGGCGGTTTTCTTCGCAGATCACATCCTCCCAACGTGCCAGGAATTGCACGCACAGCGCAATCCCTAAAATCACCCACATCCATCGGACTTTTCCACCGATCACCAGCAAAACTCCACCCGTAAAATAAAGTATGATCGCAAATAGGTACAAACCACTTGCATAAGCGGTAAATCCTTCAAGTGAAAAGCTTGTCCAACCTACTAATTCTTTGACGCGATAAGCAAAGACATCATCCTGGAAATGTTCGCGAATAATCTGAGAACCTGCTTGCTGATTTGCGATCATCGCCAAGGACTGAAAGATCAGGAAACTTCCTAAGATCAAACGGCCCACAGTGGCATGCATCAAGCGACCTTTGAACAGGAAGGCACCAATAGCGCCGATCACCGCCAAAAGCAATCCGCAGACAACAGTCAAGGTTCGGATCTCTTCAAACCAACCATTTTGCGAAACATAGAGTAACCCGTAGCCTGTAAAGCTAAGACATACAAAAAGTACGTTCAATACGAGGGAATACCCGGCTATCGATCGATCCTGATACAGCATGCTAGAATTGCAAATGGATCAAGGCAAATACTGAGTAATTTAAAATGTCGAAGTAGTTGCCATCCACACCTTCAGAGATCAATGTTTTTCCATCATTGTCTTCGATCTGCTTGATGCGCAACAACTTGATCAAGATCATATCCGTTAATGAACTGACGCGCATGTCGCGCCAAGCCTCACCATAATCGTGATTCTTTTTCTCCATCAATGCCGTGGCCTCGGAAATCACTTCATCATACCATTTTACCGCTTCGGCTTCAGACAGTTCCATCGGTAAATCCTTCGGAGCTCGCAGTTGGATCAGGGCCATTACACAATAGTTGATCATGGCTCCAAATTCACCTTCAATGCTCTCACCTACCTTGTTCTGTCCCGTTTCCTGAATGGTACGGATGCGGTTAGCTTTGATGAAGATCTGATCGGTCAACGAGGCAGGACGGGCAATTCGCCAAGACGTTCCGTAATCTTTCGTTTTTTTGAGAAAAATTTCACGACAAGCGTGTATGATTTGTTGATATTGTTCCGAAGTTTGTCCCATGGGAGCTGGTATCGCAAATTTAAGGGTTGAAGATACGATTTTTCACCGTAAGCGGGTGTTGAATTGCCGTGGGAAGTTATTAACTATTGACCGACCTTGGGTGATGGGAATTGTCAATTGCACCCCTGATTCTTTTTACGAAAACAGCAGGTGGTCATCCCTGGATCAGCTTAAAAAAGGGATTGACAAACACATTTCAGAAGGTGCAGACCTATTGGATCTGGGAGCTTATTCCAGTCGACCGAATGCTGTGGATATTTCTGAAAACGAAGAAATTGAACGTTTGGCACCTGCACTGGAATACGTAACTAAGAATCATCCGGAAATGTTCTTGAGTGTGGATACTTTCCGTAGCAAGGTAGCGCGCTTTGCGATCGAAAGTGGCGCCCATATTATCAATGACATTTCAGGTGGACAGTTAGATCCGGAAATGTTCAAAACTGTTGCCGAATTGCAAGTTCCCATAATTCTCATGCACATGCGTGGGACACCTCAAACGATGCAAACAGAAACGGTTTACGACAATTTATTCAAAGACATCGCCTATTACTTTTCTGAAAGAATAAAGGCCGCACACGAAGCCGGTATTCACGATCTTATCCTAGATCCTGGATTTGGTTTTGCGAAAACATTGGAGCAGAATTACGATCTATTTCGCGCGCTGGATCAATTCCGGATATTTGATTTGCCGATACTTGTTGGAGTGAGCAGAAAATCGATGATCTACAAGGCTTTAAATACAAGTCCTGAGGAGAGTTTGACGGGAACGATTGCTTTGAATACGATCGCCTTACATCAAGGTGCAGCGGTCCTCAGAGTACATGATGTAAAGGAAGCAAAACAAACGGTGGAATTGTTTACACGTCTTTACCGTAACTAGCTTTTTCTACCGGATAAGCATTCATCACCGCTGAGCCGCTGGCAACCAAAGCGTCTTTTTGATTGATAACGGAACATTCCACAAACAGCAAGGATTTCCCAGATTTCACAACACGTGCACGAGCGGTTAAGTGATCGTTGTTTAGCGCGGGACGCATGTAATTGATCGTGATCGAAACGGTGGCAACGATTCTATTGGATGCACAAACGTTCGATAAAGCTGCTACTCCCAATGCTGCATCCATTAACGAAGCAACTGATCCACCATGCGCGGCGAATGGAGTGGCCAAGTGTAAGTCTTTGATCGTCATCTCATAGATCACCTCTCCAGCCTTTGGGATCGTGAAATCCATACCGAGAAGTCGACCATATTCATTCCAGGCAATGTATTGCTGGATCAATTCATTTGTTTTCAGATCTTCCATTATTCCGGTAATTTCACGCCGTTCGCTTCAAACTCCTGATACACGCGCTTATTCATTTCAAAATAAACCGGCCAGAAATCTTCTGTCTTTACCCAAGCGCGCACAATGATCTTTACGTGATCTTCGGCCAAGGTCCCCAAGGCAATTAAAGGATCAGGTTGCTTTAAAATGCGTTTTTCCTCCGACAGGAATTGTTGCAATAACTGATTGGCTTTGGCATAATCTGAACCATAGTTGATGATGAATTCCCAATCCACGCGGCGTTTTTTCTCTCGCGTATAGTTCGTTATAGGTCCGTTTGCCAAAGGACCATTTGGAATCACCACCAATTTATTATCCGCAGTGTACATGTAAGTGTAGAAGATCTGTATCTCCGAGACCTTACCCTGATACGTTTGAGCTGTGATCGTGTCCCCTACTTTGAAAGGTTTGAATAACAAGATCATCACTCCTCCGGCAAAATTAGAAAGTGTACCGCTGAATGCCATACCAATTGCCAAACCAGCAGCTCCTAAGATCGTTAGGAAAGAGGTCATCTGAACGCCCACTTGGGTGATGGCAGTAACAACCACTAATACTTTCAACAAGATGGTCACCAAGCTAGATAAAAAGGTCACCAATCCGGCATCGGTTTTACTTTTTGTCAGGATTTTTCGAATTGTGCTTCCCGACCATTTCGCCAACCACCAACCGACAACAAGAATGACCACTGCGAACACGAGATTTGTTCCGGTACGCACCAACCATTGCTTGCCTTCATCGAGGCTAAAACCAAAGATCTGCTGAAACTTTTCTGCAAATGCAGATAACTTGAGCACCATGTTTTAAACGATTATGGGAATTTCGGGAATTGTTGG
This sequence comes from Fluviicola sp., assembly GCA_049241705.1. GTDB lineage: Bacteria > Bacteroidota > Bacteroidia > Flavobacteriales_D > Crocinitomicaceae > Fluviicola. Next base: position 7,907 of record JBMLQF010000228.1, read on the forward strand.
AAGTTCGGTTCGCGTTTTTCCAAGAAAGCACGTTTACCTTCCTGTGCTTCTTCCATCAAATAGTACATCAACGTCGCATCACCAGCAAATTCCATCAAACCGCGTTGTCCATCCAATTCTGCATTCAGACCGCGCTTGATCATGCGAATCGCCAAAGGAGAACGTTTCATGATCGTCTGGCACCATTCAACAGTTGTATCTTCCAAATCTTTTAACGGAACGACTTTGTTCACCATTCCCATTTTCTCCGCTTCTTCTGCAGTATATTGATTACACAAGAACCAAATCTCACGTGCTTTTTTCTGTCCAACATGACTCGCTAAGAACGACGATCCAAATCCAGCATCAAAGCTACCTACTTTTGGACCAGTTTGTCCGAAACGCGCGTTATCCGAAGCAATTGTCAAATCACATACAACGTGTAACACGTGACCACCGCCGATCGCATAACCATTAACCATTGCAATTACCGGCTTAGGCAATGCACGAATAGCCTTGTGTACATCCAATACGTTTAAGCGCGGAACGCCGTTTTCAGAGATATACCCTCCTACTCCTTTTACATTTTGGTCACCTCCGGAACAAAAAGCTTTATCGCCTTCACCTGTCAACACGACTACACCGATATCCTGGCGCTCACGGCAAATTTCTAAAGCATCCAAGATCTCCATATTGGTTTCCGGTCGGAATGCATTGTAAACGCGTGGTCGGTTGATCGTAATCTTTCCAATACCATCAAAGATTTCGAATTTAATGTCTGTATACGATTTAATGGATGTCCAATTGCGTGTTGCCATAGCTTAAACTTAATTTGAGGTACAAAAATAAGCAAAAGGCCTGTTCGAATGAAGCAAACTTTGCGAAGCTTAAGCTTTACGTAAAAACTTTTTAACGACTGATTTCAACAGAAAAGTCAGACTAAAGCGGTGCAATTTTCCGCCTTGATCTAAAAATGAGCGCGTAAACACACGCACAGGCTCTAAGGGAACAAGCGTGATCGGCACATCTTCTAGGGCGAAGGACTTCGCCAAACCGGATTCTCGCATGCTTCTTTCGTAGTTACCCAGTTCTGTTAGAACACCCATTTTCTTGGCATGAAACAGGAAAGATCTGGAAACCAGTTGACCCTCTTTTTCCATATGCATCTGCCATTTTTTGTAGCGGCGATAGTGTACATCCCACCCTTCTTCCAGGTAATGTATGTAGGTGAACGAGTGATCGTAATCCACATCGATGATGATCATTTTTGCTTGCTGTCTTTCCAAAAAACCAAAAACGCTATTAGCACCGAATGTGCTTTCATCACGTAGATTCAGCAATTCCTCGCTTCCTTTTCCCCAAACGAACACGGAATGCAAAGGATCCTCTGTTCGCGTAAAATCTTTACGGCGCATCACTCGATTGGATAAGGCGCCGGTGGTGGGTTTGTCTGTATTCCAATTAAACGTATCGCCGTTCTTTAAATGATCTGTATAAGCCGGAACGATTAAGGTTCCTTGCGACAATACTTCTTGAATAGACTCAATGAATCGGTCGGCCGAAAAAGCTTCCCCTTGTTTTTTGGCAATTAAAGCCAAACGGGTAATGTCGCTTGCTAAAAAAACGGTATCTGAAGGAGACAAATCCAACTGTTTGGATAAATCATAAACTGAGCCCTGCAATTTCACTACCGACATGTGACGAATATACAATTTAGTTTTCGTCAGACAATTTGGGCTGGATCAGTTTATCGGTCGACACTTGGAAGAAATGCATCTCCAAGCCTTTGGTAAGCACATAGAAATCATCTTGTACTTTGCGGATCTGACCGTATTCCAGCGGAACAACGCATTCGCCTTTGCTATTGTAAATGCCGTATTTCGCACCGATGGAAACCAGGTAATGGTTCTTGTCCAGTTTCTTGATGGTCGTATGATTCAAAGGAATGATGACTTGTCCTTTCGCATTGAGAGCTCCACGCAAGGTCAATAATTGAACAATTCCCAATCCATCCGAGAACGATTCCGCATATTCGTAAGTCATTGGTAACACCAATTTATTCGATAGATCGATGAAACCCCATTTGCCACCTTTTTCTATTGCTGTCAAGGTAGAAGGTAGGCCCATGGCATTGTACTGACACGGAATGATCTGTTTTCCTTGTCTGTCGATCACTCCAAATTTCCCTGCTTTCTTCACCTTGGCAAATCCACCTTGAAAGGCTCCTTCTGATTCAACATTGGTGAAATCATCGAAGGTCGTTGGAATGACCAGTTTCCCTTTCATATCGATATACCCCACTTTTCCATCGTAGGCAAAAACAGCTCGGTCATTTTGCAAGATCCCTACCGCATCAGCGAACAGGGCTTCAATTACCTTTCCGTCATAGCGCATAAAACGTACGAAATCCTGATCTTCAAAATAGAGCAACGAATCTGAAAAGAACTGCACGCCTTCATGCTGCGGACGCACCACATACGAACCGTAGGTATCGATAAAACCATCCAAACCTTGATAGGTCACTTTCGCAATTCCTTTGTTGAACGAAAATGCTTCGTCAAATTGTGGCTGAATACGCTGAAAACCGAAACCATCGTAATAGCCGTAAAGGGAATCTTTTTGCGCATAGATCAAGCCTTCCGTAAACGTTCCCAAATCTTTAAACTCAGGTTTGATCAAGAAAGTTCCCGAACGATCGATGATCCCATAACGGTCATTTTTCATGACAACCGCTCTCCCAGATTCAAATTCGTTGGCACTTTCGAAGGTGAATTCAATGATCGTTTCATTCGCCTTATTCACATATCCATACAACCCATTCTTTTCAGCCCACGCCAATCCTTCCTTGAAAAACCCAACAGCTGAGTATTGGTGCGGGATCACAATGGTTCCTTCAAGATCCATCCAACCAAACAAACCGTCTTGTTTATAAGGCAAGAGTACTTTTTCACTGAGTTCGGTATCGCGATTCAATTCGTCCATGAACGGATAATTCGGATAAGTAGTTCTGAACTGTTCCAATCGCGTTTTGGAGTAGTCCGTCATGTACAATTGATACAATTTTCTCCAAGCAGCCGACACGTTGCGGTTATTTGGAAAAGCTTGGATGAAGGCTGCAAAATCTTCCACGCGATTTCGTTTCGTTGAAAGACGGTAAATGTGATCTTGCGCATCTGCCACATACGGATTTTCAGGAAATTGTTTTTCGAAATTGATATAGGCACTCAGCGCTTCAGAAGTGGTTTGCTCGCGATACTGCAAGCGGAAGAACTCCGTTTGAGCGGGCGTAGCCAATGGACTTTCGGGATATTTGCGCAAGAATTCGGCAAAGGCAGCTGCTGATTTTACGTTTGAAGCTGTGGCATAGGCCAATGAATCACGCAATGCGATGGCTTGCGGCACTTCCTTCGCCCATGGGTGCGTCTGCTGAAAACGTTGCATTCCCAACTCATTCATGGCTTTCAATTCAAATTGAAAGAAGGCTGAGGAGATCAGAGCGCGGAGCGAATCGATCGCGGGATAATCATAACCGTGCTTCTTCCATTTCTCCTTCCACTTTTCCTTACTACCGGAATAGGTCGCAACCGAACGCTGCACACAGGCGAATGCCGAATCCAATTGATGAAAGGGATTGTCTGTCCGGGAATAGATCACGGCCAAACCGAAATTGGCTGCAGCCGGCATTTTTTGTTGATTCTTTTCAAAGAGGCGTTTCGCTTCGAAATAGTTAAAGGACTTCAAAGCAGCAAACGCTTTATCTATCGAAGCTGCGTGAACCATTGTGGAACACAGCATCCAAACAACCAAGAAAGAAAACAAGGCCTTCATAGTGCAAAAATAACGGCAGCGCGTTAAATGGTTAATAGGTTTGAAGATTAATTTACCACAAAGTATCAACAAAAAAGGCCTTCCAAATGGAAGACCTTTCGTATCTCAAATCGCGAACGATTATTTTTTGAATTTCGAGTAACGATTGTTGAATTTATCGATACGACCTGCTGTATCCACGAACTGAACGATACCTGTAAAGAACGGGTGAGATTTGTGAGAGATATCCAATTTAACCAATGGATACTCATTTCCGTCCTCCCATTTTACTGTTTCGTTCGAAGTAGCTGAAGAATGACACAAAAATGAATATTCATTTGTCATGTCTTTAAACACTACCAATCTGTAATCTTCTGGGTGAATACCTGCTTTCATATTTCGTTTTACTTTTGTTCTTGTTTCAAAAATCGGAATGCAAAAATAGAACAAGTTTTTTAAATAACAAGGAGATTTGACAAAATACTTATTGAATCAAAATACTTTTTACAATTCGTTCCATATTTGACGTCACAATCAACTGATAAACACCTGATTTCAATTCACTCATATCTAAAGCACTACTAGCATTATTCCAGGTCTTCATCAGCTTGCCTTCAATAGAATACAACTCAATCGTATTCACCTCTGTTAAACCTGTGATATTCAACAATCCATCAGTTGGATTCGGATAAATCTCTAAATCTACTGAAAGCTCTTGGGCAGATGAATAACAAGCCGGAGAGCAGAAAGTGACTGATGATCCAATGGTTCCTAAATTGAAATCCAATCCTGAACCACCATTGTCGCAGATATTTAAAGTTCCTGTAATTGCTCCTACATTGGTAGAAACGCCTCCAATACAGATCGTTCCTGACCCATCAAGATCATCCGAAATCCCAAAATCGACATCAACACCTACCACATCGTCAATGGTAGCGCTGGCTGCTCCGCCTAAGGTATCTCCGGAATAAAACGACCCGTGACAATCCAGTTGAGATTCGGTCCCGATCGTTAGATTTTCGGCATTGTAGAAATTTCCGGAAGTAATGATGTAGGTCTGATTGAAGACGCTGGTACCTGTGCTTCCGAAGGCTGTAAACCAAAAATTTTTTGAGCCTCTAAACACGGCCCCTTTTAAAAGCAACTTACTTTTCTTTTTCCCAAAAAGGCGTCATACTTCTCCTTCTAATTTAGTTGATTTCAACGAGTTCTGAATCCTAACAAAATCGTTAACGAATTTACGTTTTTAAGCACATAAAAACCAAGAATCAAAATAAAGATGGAGGAGTTTCGTTAATTTTAGCACGATGAAAACAATCCGTGTATTAATTCCAATGGTTTTTGTACTGATTTCGGTACTTACACTCAATTCCGGTTGCAAGAAGATCAAAGGTAAATCTTCCGGTAATTTGGAGTTTTCGGTGGATACTCTGGTCTTTGATACTGTTTTCACAACTATTGGTTCAACAACCCAACAATTCAAATTGTACAACCGCGATAAACGCCCGATCGTGATCGAAGAAGTACAATTGATGGGTGGCGAAAATTCGCCTTTCCGTTTTAACCTGGACGGTTTGATCGGTACCAGCCTTTCAGACATCGAAGTTCCAGGTGGAGATTCCCTATTCTGTTTTGTCGAAGTAACACTGGATATAAACGGACAAAACCTGCCGATGGTTGTAGAAGACAGCATTCGTTTTCGCACGAACGGCGCCGATCAATATGTGAAACTAGCCGTTTGGGGGCAGGACATGTATTTTCATTATTCGAATTTTCAGGCAGATATCTTAGACTTGAACGAGGGTACCTGGCCGAATGACAAACCCCACGTGGTTTACGGTGCAGCAATCATCGATTCTGCGAAGACCTTGAACATTCAGGCTGGGACTGACATTTACCTGCACAAGAACAGCATTTTGTACAACTACAAAGGAACGCTGAACATGCAAGGAACAGCTACGGACCGTATCACCTTGCAAGGAGATCGTTTGGAGTCGTTCTATGACGATGTAGCCGGTCAGTATTACGGGATCTATTTCCACGAAGCGCGACCTTCAACGATGGAATATGTATTCATTAAGAATGCTACTTCGGGTGTGCATGTTTATTCCAAAGATGCATCCTTTTCTGCCGCTACAGTTACAATGAAAAAAGTGGAGATCAAAAATCCTGCTGCCTATGGGATCTTCTTATTCGATGCGCCTTATGTTGTGGCTGAAAACACCTTGATCTACAAATCGGGGATTCACGCACTCTTAGTGCTGCAAGGCGCTCGTTTTGAATTCAACCATTGCAATTTCATGGGTTACGGAGGTGGCGATCAAACCACACCGGTTGTTGGGATCCGAAATCACTACACAGACAATACGGGATTGACCACAATTGGCAGTATTCCTTTGGGAAGATTTACAAATTGCGTGATCGACGGTTATGGCGATCAACAGTTAGCCTTTGATACCTTAAGTGGAGCAACTTTGAATTTTGAGTTCAATAAAACAGCCATCAGAGCTACCGCATCCACCAACCCGATGTTCACGAATTGCTATTTCAATCAGGCTGCGTATTTCACGAGTCCGTACAACGGTAACTTCAAATTCACCAATACGAATTCGGTGCTGAGCAATAATGCGAATCCTGCCTACCCAACTTCTGACGGCTTGGATCTGGAAGGAAATTTCCGAGGCTCGCCAACCGATATCGGTGTGTACGATATTCCGTAATTATTCTCCCGTACAAGAGGACTGATACAGGTCCATGTATTCGTAAATGATCGCATACGACTGATCACGCATGTCAACCTCTAAATTGGTATTGTTGCGCACAGCATCTGTCAATTGAAATACTTTACACCAATCCGTATCAAACGCTTCTTGTGCTTGTATCACCGCAGCAATAAGGTGTAAGGAATAACTATAAGGTTCTTTTTCTTGAGCTACTCGAGACCATTTAGCCGCCTCTTTTACATCGAAATAATTGTCCATTGCTTTCAGGTAAGCCATGCAAATGATGTCGTGAGCTGAACCTTTCTTCAATACTTTTTCAGGTGTCTTCATTTTCTTTTTCTTCCCCAAATACTTTAAGAAAGTAGCGCAATTGTTCTTTCCTTCATACTGCCAACCCAGAGCATTGATCACTGCCAATTTCACAGCAATCGGATTGGCTTCATTGACCAAATAATCCATTAACGGAGCGGTCAATTGCCCTTTTGCCAGCAAAGCTTGATTCACAATATCCTCATCGTTATAGGTTTCCGCAAAATATGTGGACGTTAGCGGCGAATCGGCCTGAGAATTAAATACAACTCCCAAAAGGAGCAACAAGGAAAGTAAAGCGTTTCTCATCATTCAAATTTTGAACAATACTACAAAAAAGTTGATGTAAAGAAGTCCGTTTTTAGCTGGATAACTGAAAAAAACGAATAGTCGATTTTTGCCTTCCAATTTTGAGTTGAATTTGATTCGAATTATTGATTCAAACTTTGTAATCTTGTAAGCATACAAAATCAGCAAACTTTATGAAGCATATCTTACTCGCTACTTTGTTTCTTTCGTTCAATCAATTGCTGACAGCACAAATTGTTATCAATGAAGGTAGTAATCGGAACTACACAGCCTTGCCCGATGAAGATGGTGATTTTCCTGATTGGATCGAGTTGTACAATACGAGTTCTGATACCGTTTCTTTGTTCAATTACTCCTTAAGTGATGAGCCCGGACAACCTCAGAAATGGACTTACCCGGCAATCGTAATGCTGCCCAATGAATACAAGCCCGTTTTCTGTAGTGGCAAAAATCGCAAACCGATAGCCGGGTTTACGCATGTATTGACTGCTGCACCTTATACACCAACTGTTGGCTGGAACACACATACTTTTACGACACCTTTTTACTGGGATGGCGTTTCCAATGTTTTGGTGAATACTTGTTCTTATAGCAGTACTGGTTACACCGTAAATTCAATTTTCAATCAAAGTGCTACGCCATTTGCTTCAACCGCATTTGCATTTGTCGATAACAGTGATGCTTCTTGCGGTTTCACAACAGGAAATACGGTAAACCAGCGCCCGAATTTGCAATTAAACGGTTCAACAATTGGTACCGGAACCATTCAAAACTCAGCGACAGATTACCCTGCCCCTTATGGAAACTGGTACTGGAGCGCACGTCACCAAATCCTTATTTTGGCTTCTGAATTGAGTGCAGCCGGATTAAGTGCAGGATACATCAATTCACTGGCTTTTGACGTGGCATCCACAGATCCAAATATGGTGTACGATTACGTGGAGATCGACATGATGCTCGTTTCTTACAATTCATTGAATGGAACCTTTGAATCGGTTAATCCAAACAGCTATCAGCACACGAACTTCTCCCTTTCACGCACCGGTGATAATGTGAGTTTATACTCGCCAACACAGCAACTGGAAAGCAGCCTTTTCATCAATTGCCAAAATTTGAACGAAAGTCGCGGTCGCCTTCCAGACGCTAGTTCTTCCATTGTTCGTTTCCAAATCGGCACACCTGATTCAACTAACAACTTTTCTCAAGGATTCAACGGTTACGTGCTTCCACCGGTGTTCTCAGCTCCTTCGGGCGTGTATGCAACATCGATGGACATCACCATCACCAATCCAAATGGACTGGGTTCAATGATCTATTACACAACCGATGGCAGTGAGCCAACTATGGCGTCTAACTTATATACCGGAGCACCGATTCCGATCTTCTTCTCTCAAGTGTTGCGTGCACGTGCGTTTGGACCGGGATTCTTACCTAGTTCAATTACCAGCGCATCCTACTTGTTAGGTGTCGATCACGAGACGCCGATCATTTCTGTTATAACTGAAAACAGCAATTTATACGGTCCTCAAGGAATCTTCGACAATTGGCAATTCGATTGGCAGCGCACGGCACAAATGGATTACTTCACTGACACTGAACAACTCTTGTTTTCACGAAATGCAGCCATGCAAGTAGATGGTGGCTGGGGAGGAAGTCGCTCTCATCCGCAACACTCTTTCCGCTTGGAAATGGACAACGGAACTCTGGGAAGTGGACCGGTGAATTATCAGATCATTCCAAACCGACCAAATCGCACGAAGTACAGCACGTTCTATATCCGAAACGGCAGTAATCAGTGGTTGCAGTTTCCTTACAAAGATGCTTTCCAACAAGAAGCCATGTCCGGAACAACCAATAACTACTATGCTGCATGGCGACCAGTTACGGTTTATATCAACGGAAGTTATTTTGGTTTGTACGAATTGCGCGAAAAATTAGACGAGGAGTTCTTCCAGCAAAAAGACGGTGCAGATAATGATTCCCTGGATATTCTTTCATTAAGCGCTTGGAATAGCTTTATTTTGCGCGGAGTTGCAGGTGCCGGTTCACCGGTTGACACGTTCAATGTTGCTTACAATGCATTCAACAGTCTCAATACGAATTCTCCAACATATTGGGAGGATGCGGATCGCTATTTTGATCAAACCTATTACGTGGATTACATCATTGCCGAATCTTGGATGGGCAACACGGATTGGCCGGGAAATAACATCAAGATCTATCGTTCCAATAAAACAGATTTCCGATACCGCTTCGTAACCATTGACATGGAGTTAGCCCTTGCGCCTTATTCCTGGACCGATTGCTACGACGATCACATTTCATATATGTTGGGTCAAAGCACTGGAAATCCTTTCATCAATATCTGGTTAAAAGGACTGCAGAACAAACGATTCAAAGATTACTTCATCAACCGCTTTGCCGATGTCATGAACACAGAATACTTGCCAAGCAGATTGATACCTTTGGAGAACAATTTCTTCAACCAGATCGTAGTGGAAATGCAAAACGAGTATGCGCGTTGGGGCGATCCGAATAACATTCCGCAGCAAATGACCGATCTGTATAACAGTCACCTGACGTTCCAATCACAATTAACGGAGCGCAGCAATCAGGTAAGGGATCACATTGAAAGCAATTTCAACTTGCCAAACCAAGTGGATCTGGTTTTAGACGTTCATCCGGCAGGTGCAGGAAAAATTCATATTAGTACGATCGAACCGGAGGAATATCCGTGGAATGGAATCTACTTCAATGGTGTTCCGATCAAGATCGAGGCAATCCCGAATTACGGTTACAACTTCTCGCATTGGGGTTCAAATGGTTTGATCACTGATCAATTGAATGCGGTGTTCTTGGATACTTTAGATGTGAGTTCCATTCAATTTGATGCCTATTTCCAAGCTTGGGGCGTTGGCTTAGAGGAAAATCAAGCATACAATGGCTTCTCGCTTTATCCGAATCCGGCGCAGCAAGAAGCGACCATTGTTCAAACGAAAGAATGGACCGGCGAAGCGTGCTCGTATCAGTTAGTGGATGTCTTTGGGCGCGTAGTGGCTTCTAAACCTTTGTCTCAGACTTCGGTTGAAACTAAAATTGATCTACGCGATCTGGCAAATGGGATTTGGACAGTACAGATTGTTTCCGCGGATCGCGTGGTGCAGCAAATGCGCTTGATCAAGATTGGGGAATAATAATTACTTTTCCTCCCTGCACTAACGTTTGGTCTTCACGAATAATACTCGTTCTTCCGCAAAAGAAGAACAAGCATCGCTTGTGAAGACAAAGTACAGGCAAATCCATGATTGCCGTTGTACGAGGAAGTAACAAAAGAAAACTCGACGCTGTTTGTCCGTCAATGCGCGCCAATAATGGCTTTGCGACCGCGTCAGTGATCTCTGACTCAATCGTCAGAGCTTCTTCGCGGTACCCGTAATCCACCGCTTTCTGCTTTTTCCGTACAAAAGGCGTCATCCTTCTCCGAAGAATATGGAATGGTTTATAGTTTAGCCATATTATTGAAATTATTCTTCTACGAATATTACACGCC
>JBMLQF010000229.1:0-4734 GCA_049241705.1 Fluviicola sp.
TTTGTCTTTTCTCCAAAGATCAGTCTCGCCATCCATATCGTATTTGTACTCCTTGAAGTCTGGACGCCACTCGTAGACGAAACCAAGGTCAAGTCCTATCCCGAACTTAGCAGAGCTTTTCATGAAGTCGCCCAAAGCTAAAGCAGGTGCATTTGGATCGTTGTTCTGCTGGTCCATCTTGTCCAGAATACCGGAAGAGTGACCGTAAGAAATGTCACCTGAAAGACTTGCAAAAGTGGAGTCGTTCTTTACTTCATATTTGAAATTGTTTGTATGAATGTAAGCTGCAGCAATACCGGATAACCATTTTGCTTTAACTCCAGCTTTCATGAAATGTTCGCCATCATCCTTAATTACCTGAGAATAATTCAGACCATATTCCATCCACGTCAAGTGATTCAGATTCAATAATTCTTCGTTGAACTGTTGGTTCCAAAGTGTGGTATAATCCCAGTCTTTTTCAAAAAGCACAGCTAGCTTTGGATCAACATCATCCAAGTTCGTGATGCTGCGTAATTTTACGAAAGCTCCAACCGCGATAGTTGGTTTGATGTGGAACATGAAGTTCAAAATATCCACTTGAGTATTTGTGTAGAAACCAAGAGTTTTGGTGGAGTTTGCATCATAGTTTCTGGTTATGTAACGATCCATGAACGTAGAATCAGGAATCATCCAATCATTGTAAGGATTGGTTCCGCCAACTTCATAACCGTAACCACCGGTTGCTAATTGATCTGCTCTAAATGATTTTGACCACCATTTAGGCATGTCTTCTGTGGTATAATAGGCTGCGTTAGTCCAGTTTGTTGTGTTGAAACTAAATAGATTGATATCTACTTTGAATCTACTATCAACAAAACTTGCTGGCTGCAGATCAACGCCCATGATTCCGGCGTAATTGCTACTATGAACGCCAAGATAATTCTGAGCTACCGCGACTCCGGAGGCTAAGAACGCACTGGCACATAGCATTACGTGCAATAATCGTTTTCTCATAAAGTAGTTTTTAGTCGTTAATTGGATAGCGCACCAAATAAGTGTTTGATTCAGAGATGAGAATCAGTGATCCGTCTGCCTGTTTGTGCAAGACTAACTGATTCGCACCTTCGAAAGATTCTTTACTTAGTTCGTTTCCGTTTAAGGTATAAATATAACTGTTATTTGCAATTCCATCCAAAATTCCAACAAGGGTTTTGCCTTTTTCAGTGGTTGCAGAGTACATATCTTGAATTTGTCGAACACGTGTTTCAAATTGGGCCATTAAGGTACCATCATTCTTTACTACAAAAATACGAGGTCCTTGAGTCAGGTAAAGAAGTTCAAGGTCGTTGGTGCTATTTCTGCACAAAATGTTTTGCACATTTCCGATCATGACAGCTTTTTTACCGTTGTCTCCCACTTTGATGAACTGTTTGTTAACTAGTCCCATGGCAGAAACACGACCATTGTTTTTAACGAGGTACCATTCTCCAGCATCTACGCCAATGGATTTCACAAGTGTTCTCTTGCGTAAGTTATAAGCGTTCCACTTGCCATTGACAATGCAATGAACGATCAACTCTCCACGTTGTCCGATTACGGTTATTGGTGTTTCCGAATTGGCACCAGCACCAATTCCCACAGAGCCTATTTTTTTTCCTTGAACGTCATAGCACACCAGTTGCCCATCCAAAATGCTTGCAAAAGCTGATTGACCCTTCCATTCAAAGGCGTGAATTGACCCTCTAGGTGACCCTTTGATTGGAAACCCGTTGGCCAGATTTCCACCGGATGTATACACATACAATCCATCTGAACAGATCAAGGCAAGTGCTTGTCCGTTCATTGCCAATACGGGGTCACCAACCAATTGCCCACTAACTGTTTGCTGCCAAATGATCGCGTTGTTGCGAATGCAGTAAAGGCTATTGTTAGTGCTGATAGCAAAAAATGTACTGCTATTTTGCACCGGGATAATATGCGCAACCGAACCGTCCATTCGAATAGGAGGTAAGGCGATATTGGTGGTCACTTCCTCAGAATTTTGCTCGTGGTTGAGATAATGGATGACCCGGTGTGTAGAACCTGTGAGCTGACTGATTGTTTGGTGAATGCTATCATTGATACTTCTGAAACTTACTTTTTTAGGAGTTTCAGCAAATAGTTTGTCTTTTTTTAGCTGTGACTGTGCTAGGGTATTTCCAGTTTCATAACTTCCAATGATCTCGTTGATTACCTGCTCGTTATCTGAGATCAAGGTGTAATTATTGAAAAGTTCGATCGTACACTTTTTTCTTTGGAATAACTTGAATGGCAACGGAACTTTTTTAGTCGTTACTCGCTTTAAATTGGCGAGATCAATATCCTTCTCTATATAGGGTTCTAAAATTGCAAACGGCGACTGTCCTGCAATGAAATCACTGATTATGCATGTGCCTTTTGGCGTTTCTAAAACCACAAATCCTTTGTCGACCCATTGAAAGAGTGGTGAACTAATCGCTGATTCCTGTTTTGCAAAAGACTTCTCGTAAAAATTGTAGCTGGTGAATTTTGACGGGATCATTTCCAAAAATGCGTCCTGGTCGTCAGCCAATTCGAGTCCTTGCTGGTTGGTTTGAGAAATGTACTTCACCTTGTTTGAGCTGATGAAGTAAGTGTTCTCTATACTGTATTTACCGCTTGTTTTGCTGATCAATGAAGCCGAACATTTGCGGTCTATGAATTTCCAGTTTACAATAGCGCTAGGATTTTCTAGTAGTTCACCTCTGAAAAGAACCAGGTAATTGTCATGATAGCGCGCATACCAATCATTGCTTAATTTGATCTCTCTGGAATACTTTAGATTGGAACCAATCTGCAGTTTCGCAAAATATTTTTGGATCAAATCGAAGGACCAAGGTTTAGAGCGTTCCAGAATGGCAATGTCGCGATTCGTTGAGAAATAGTAATGCTGAATACGCTCGGTCTTACTTAGCAACTGCTGAAAAAATGGTTTCTCTTGTAAAAAAGCGAAAGCTTCTTGATTGTAATCTATCTCGTTAGTTTTGTGAATTACCACCACGCCAGAATCCATGTCTGAGAAGATCTTTTCTGGACTAGGGGAGAAATTCGTTGCAGATAAATTGAGTGCAACATAGGCGATCCATCCAAGGGAAAGGATACCCAAAATCACTAAAAATGAGCGGTTCAGCATAGTACTAACTTCTGAAACCAAAAGTAAGCAGTAGTGCAACGCCTAGAGCGTTAAACTTGCCAATTCATCAACAGCGGATTGTTAGGTGTTTTCGAATAAGGAAAGTTGTCCGTTCCCAAGTAAATTAAAGGTCATACGGTGATGTGGCGAGGGTCCGTGCAATGCGATGGCTTCTCGGTGGTCCTTTGTCGGGTAGCCTTTATTAACGTTCCAGCGGTATTCCGGAAAAGTAGCATGAAGTTCCTCCATGTATGCATCACGGTATGTCTTGGCCAAAATAGATGCAGCAGCGATAGCCGTGTATTTTCCGTCTCCTTTTATTACAGCGATAGAAGGAATTGAAGTATGAACAAGTTGCTTGTTTCCGTCTATCAACAACAGGTCAGGCTTTGTGCTTAAGTTATCTGCTGCGCGAGCCATACCCATTAAACTTGCCTGTAAGATGTTCAAAGATTCAATTTCCTTTTCGGTCATAAATTGAACCGAGAACGCAATGGCTTCTTTTTCAATAACAGGTCGGAGCAAATTGCGCTTCTTTTCAGAAAGTTGTTTTGAATCGTTCAGTAAGGGGTGATAAAAATCATCAGGAAGTATGACTGCGGCGCAAACAACAGGTCCGGCTAAACAGCCTCTTCCGGCTTCATCACACCCAGCTTCAATACCACCTGTTGAAAAACGATTCAGTAACATGGATTCAAAGTTGGCAAAATTGTTGTATATTTCCGAAACGCAAGACAACTAATTGATTGGATTTTGCGTTTAACAACAAACAACACGACAATGAAAAAACTGATTTCTATTCTTACGGTGTGCCTTTTGGTGTTTTCTGCAAGTGCACAATATACCGCAACTGCAACCTCGACTGATGTAAGTACTGGCAAGTCAAGCGGGTTGTTTTCTTTTGTAATGTCTAACGAGATCACAGCTGATCAGGTAGAAGGCGTAAAGGGTTATTACGAAAATTACTTTACAGTAAATTTCAACCCAACAACGCATGTGATGCAAGTGAAAATGAAAGCAAAAGAAGAATTGAACTATAAAGTAATGAACAGATTAATGATCTCATTAAATGTTCAAACTTACTTGATCGACGGTAATAAATTAACTTTCGATGATTTTTTCAATAAGTACTTAATGAAGTAAGTTTAACCTGAAAGGGTTTTCAATAAACAAGGGGGAGCATTGCTCCCCCTTTCTTTTTATCTATAGGAAATAGGAATTCTTATCAATTAATGCTTGGGCTATCAATTGGCGACTCTCTTTTGGATTGATACCCGAACTCTTCGTAAATCGTTTAACTCCTGTTAGCATCATGCGTGCTTCGTCGCCTTCTGTGAAACTCAAAACAGCATCTTTCGCATGTTTTTCAATGGCGTCAGCGGCATCGTAAAAATAGGTTTTAACTACTGCGATCTCTAAAGCGCATTTATCGGCCCCTCGTAGTTCGATCAATTTTTCAACGCGTAAGAGAGCGGATTCCGCGAGGTATGTTTTGATGGCAAGGTCAGCAATATTCATCAACACTTCTTGTTCTTTCGCAAGTGTTTGCATCAATTTTTGAA
>JBMLQF010000230.1:0-6849 GCA_049241705.1 Fluviicola sp.
ATGGTATTGGCAAAACTTCAATACTCAATTGATCAAAAGCTCCACAGCCAAAATTGTCCTGACCATTAACTGTTAAACTCACTGAACTTGTTGGAACAAAATACATCCCATTAACAACACCATTGCTCCACACATACGTACTGGCTCCAGAAGCTGATAACAACACTGAATCGCCTAGACAAACTTGTTGACTTAATCCAGCTTCAACTTGAGGCATTGGCCTTACGTCCACAAAAACAACAGCGGTATCCGTACAACCGAATGGTGTGGTTCCAATCACTTGATACGAATTCGAACTGATTGGCGTAAAAGATACACCATTTGAAACGCCATTGTTCCAAATCAAACTTGGGGCACCAGTAGCAGTTAAAGTTATTGTTTCACCAACACAAATAGTGTCATTGCCCGGAACAGAAACAACAGGATTCGGATTCACGCTAATATTAACTTGAGCAGTATTTGAACACCCAAATGCGGTTGTACCGGTTACGGTATATGTTGTTGAAACCGCAGGAATAAATGATTGACCATTTACAACACCATTATTCCAAGTGTAGTTTTGCGCTCCACTACCTGTAAGCATAACACTTGTACCAGCACAGATCGATTGCGAAGAACCCGCGTTTACAGCAGGCAAAGGCATCACTGTTACAATCTGAGCAGTAGTAGTATCTTGACAACTTAATGCGGAATTTGATACAAACAATTTGTAGCTACCGGCTTGTGTAACAGTAAGGCTTGGATTGGTCGCGCTTGAAATAGGCAAGTTATCTCGATACCACTGAAAACTGGAATTGCTTGAACCTGTCGCTGTTAAGGTAGCTTGGCTTCCCTGACAAATTGAATCTTCAGTTGTAGTGAACACGGCACCTGCCAATTGTACACACGTGTTTACCTGAAAGATGGAGAGCGTTGAGCTAACCTCATTTGCCAAGATTACGATTGGTTGACCATTTGGAGATTCAGTTGCTTTAATAAAAATAATACCTTCTGCACCTCGATCAGGGCCATTTGAAGCGGCAAGTCGATTATTGTAATAACCTACGAACGTTGGACTTGCAGGCTGATCTACATTAAAAATCATAACTCCTCCAACGCGCTCTAAAGAGACAAACAAATAGTTATTTCCATTGATAAAAGCCGTAGTTACACCTTCCGGTTCAGGACCTTTATCATCTGATCTATTTTTAGACACCGCTGCGCCTGACGTGTTACTAGCATTAAAAAAACCCGCTGAGGCCGGATGTGTTTTGGTGATTTGTTCCAACAAGTCTTTTGAATCAAAAACGAGTGCTCCTGTTTGGGCATTCCAGATACTAAAAGAACGTGTTCCTAATAAATGAATCTCATCCTTATCTCCGTCACCATCCGTGTCGCCTGTTTGTTGCAGCACATTCAATCTTCCTAAAAATTGATTGTTTTTCAATAATGACTGATCCTGAAAAGTGGATGCATCCAAATTAGTCGCTGATAATCTGGCAACATCTGTCACAGCGGTATATTCTCTTGCATCTCCTTCATTCGCGGTAAACAAGTAATCTGTTCCGTTTATTCTTGATGTAGCGATGGCATCAGGCATAAAAACTCCTTTGGCCGGCAATGAACCAATCAACACAGCCGAAGTCTGATCAGAAGGATCAAGTGCGGAGAATCCATTTGAATAGTCAATTGTGCCCAAAGGACGAATTTCTAATACATTTCCTGTTGCAATTTCAATTACTGCAATAGCATTGTTTTCTTGCAACGTTACATAGGCTTTAGAATTGTCATCAGAAATAGCAATATACTCAGGTTCTAAATCTTGAGCTACTGTGCTACCAGGGCCGAAAATTCGAATTCCTTGAGCTCTAAGAGCAGCTATTTGTCCATTATACGCTGTAAATCCAACAAGCTGGACATTGGAAGCTGTCAACGCAGGAATTCCCGGAGTCAAATCGATAATTGCAACACTTCCTTCAGGATCGATTGAATAATCCGTTTTAGGTTCTCCCTCGCAAGCAACAAGAAGTTTGGAATGGTCCTTATTGAAAGTAATCATGTCTGGCATTGCCCCAACAGCTACTTGGTTCAAAAAATTACCATTAAAATCGAAGAAAACAACCGAACCATTCAATTGTGGATTAGCATTCTCCATAGCTATGGCCACTACACCGTTGTAAACTGCAATGGAATTAATGTTTCCGTATGGAGTCATGGAGATGCTATTGAGTAATACAGGAGCAGCAGGATTTGAGAAATCTACCACATCCATTTTTGCACCAATACTATTTGCTATGTACAATCGTTGAGAGGATGGGTCATGGGTAACAATCTCTGCTGAATTTGTTCCTTCTGCGCCATTTGAAAATGAAGTAAGTAATGACATCATCAACTCATTGTTTGCGACAGGCGCTTGATAGTCGTTATCTTGAATATAGATTAAATGATAATTTGAAGCTCCAACAAGTACATTTTGATAAGCACTCAACTTCAAAGCGATGCGTTCTGTTTTTTCTGAAGCAGCATCATCCGTAATCGTTACCGAAACTGGATAAGACCCTGAGATATGCCCCGGAATAGTGATTGTATCCTCAGATAGCACATAATCTGAAAATTCAACAGCATCTCCGTAGGCCACTTTTGTCAAGATAACTTTTGCGTCAGTTCCATTGGGATTTGCGATACTCAAAGGAAGTTGAATCGTCCCTGCATTTTCACTAATGATTTGCGAAAACCCTGTAAATGTTACAGTTCCCGGAGGATTAACTGTTCCCAATGAAATCCCAGATTGATTATCATTTGTAAAAGAACCTACAGCCCAGTTGCGTTGGCCATACCAAGTGTTTGTATTCGTATTGTAAAAGCCGGTTGCTTTGATCACTTGGTCACTACTTGGCTCACCTGCAAAAAAAGAATTACTTTGTAATTTACCTCCGGAATAACGGTCATTAACAGGCAATTGATAACCATCCAACCCGCCATTCACTAAAGCGGTTCCAATAGCGGTTCCGTAAAAGATCGCATCTTTTGGAACAGAGGTATTTGTAATGCTTGCAACGGGTAAATCAAATACCGCAATTCCATCTGCATTTGCGCCACCATTACCAAAAACACCACCCGTCGCAGCAGACCCAAAACCATCACCAATAGTTGTTCCGGTGTTGATTTGTCTTAGTTTTAAACCTGAGGGCAACATCGAGGAACCGCCAACATAAAACACATCCCCAGCACTTACAGTTCCGGTGTTGATTTGAAACGCATAAGAAATAGTCCCACCTTGTACCCAACCTTGAGCAGTAGCGGTACCGTTATTATTTACGACAATCGTGTATGGCGTTACCGCAAAATCGACGTTTTGAGTCGCAATCAACTCTACCCACTCAAAGGGAGAATCTGTACCAGCCGGATTTACCAAAAACTCTGAGATGGCTACACCCGGATTTTGTGCCATTCCGAGTGTAAAACGACACATTAAAAAACATACAATTAGAACTTTTTTCATCACATAATTTTATGTGACAAAATTCATGGTGTCATTTCAACCTAACAGAAATTCTCTATGAAGAAATGAGGAAAAGTTGCTTAATTAAATAGTTAGTAATATTAAAAAGAAATGACCAAATAAAATAATCAAACACAACTAATTCACGCAAGTTAAACAACAGTTAATTTTAGAAACAGAATACCAACCCTGCTCCTAATTCCATAATTCCCCACTGGCGTCTTTGATTCAAGCGCGACCAAATTTCCCTGCCAGACAACCAGTATTCCGTTTCTTCCATATTGCGATAGTCTTTCTTGCGGAACAAGAATGAGTAATTATAGCGCACTCCTACGGTGAACAACAATTGTCTGCTTATCGGATAATTCATTCTAAATCCGTATTGAAAACGTAATCCTTTTAATTCATCAACGCGCTCATCAATAAATTTTGAAGTCAGATCACTAGCCTGAAAACCTAAGGTGGAATCTACTTCAAGTGCCGGTTCTCGGTTTTGGATGCTCGTCATGGTATAACCAATCCCAAACTCATAAAAAAATCCTCCAGGCAAACGGTTTCCATCCGTAGTTAAAATGATCTTCGGCATGAACACGCGTTCGACGACCTTAATATGCTCCACATTCAACGGAAGCTCCTGACTGATCAAATTGTTGTTTGAATCGCGAAACTGACGGTTGATCACACCCAAATACAAGGGGTTAAAGGCATAGTAACGCTGTTGAAACTCAAATCCATATCCTGCATTTTCACTTGTAATTCGATTAATTGCTGCTCGAAATTGTAGATCGATCACATTGAACGATTTATGCAAGGCTCCGTCTTTAAACACGTAGCCTTTGTCCTGCACAAACACATTTTGAAAAATAGGAAGTGCACCGGCCCCATGAATTTCCAAAAAAGTTTTTCGGCCATAATATCCCGGTTCCTGAGCAAACAGCATTATCGGAATGATCAGCATAAAGCTGATAAGCAAATTATTCTTCATTTCCTGGCTGTTTGAGTTGGTTAAACAAAGCATCCAAACGTAGTTCGATGAACTTTCTAGATGCCATATCATTGGTGTAATATGATTCATCCAAGATCAACTCCCCAGTGTTCAGATCAAGCACATAAGCATCCCATGCGGTATGGTGTCCGGACAAAATGGCTGCGGGAAAATATACCATTCCAACCGGAAAAAGAACAGTTCCCAAAATAGCACCACCTACCCCTATTTGTGGATCAAACTCATGCTGCAACTGCAACAGCAACACTTTACTGGTACCGTAAGCACTTCTCAATCGTTGCAATTCCTCCACATCCAGAACAAAAGTTTTATTCTGGGTATTCCGAGCGCGCTTCTCCAAGCTGCGCATAAGTTGCGCCAGGTCATTGAATTCCTGCGCAGAAAAGCCTTGTAGCTCTAATCGATTCAGTTGCTTAAGAACAATGCCTTTTTCCGCGGCTGCTTTTTTCAGAGCTACATGCAGACGTTGTTCAAGTTGATCCGTTTTTCTGAAATCAATTGATTCATAACCTTCGATTTCATACACCAAGGGGTGAACCAACAGGATCGTATCCATGCCTAAGTGCAACTTATCTTCCTCTTTTTCGGAATAAAATGCATCCTGTTCTTCATCGGTCATTTCAAATAGCTCATCCTCTTCCTGCTCTTTTTCTTTATACTTCTTGGTATAAAAATCGAAACGCGCTTTGAAAATTGAGTCCTTCACCAGATCAGCAATTCCATACAAATAGAACTTGGTAGAATCCACTCCCAGATCCAAACTAAAACCAGTTTTTTGATTGCGGATCGCCTCGTATTTATTCCAGTTCGGATCAACACGCTGCTTTGCTTGTTTCAAGGAATCCTGAAAGCGCTTTTCTTCTTTGAAATGCTCAACGGCTTCTGAGAAGGTCATTTTTGAAAACTGATCTAGTTCAAAATCCCGGCTGTAAGCTGAAAACTCAATTGCTTTCTCCCATAATCTATGAGCAAAACGATCCGTTGTATCACGCAAATAGTTATCGCGGATCGTACGCAAACCCATCGCCAATTTCGCCTGCTTAGGTAAGGTAAGGATCGTTCGAGCGACGATTGAGATCTGTCCCTCGTAATCCGAAGCATACTTTCTGTCATTTCCGTAAAACGTGTAAATGTCTTCCGAACTCCTTCTTTTCGGATCGGGCTCCATCATATCTAACCACAATTGCGATTTACACGTTCTAAGGAAGCGTGAATTCGGGTATTTTGCTTCCAGAACATAGATTCCGTAAAGTGCATCTATCTGATTCGACGAATACACTTCGTTCAAGACATATTCAAATCTGCAAATATCTCTGATCTCCAAGAATCGGGTTTCATCAGTATTGTAAGCGACACCCCAATCTTTAAATTCTGAAATGCGTTTTTCCAAGGCTTCTTTCCGCTTGAGGACATTCGGATGTGAAAGCAATCGATCATTGTAATCGATGCGCGCTGAGATCTCCTTTTTCTCCTTTTCAAATACCAGATCCGGAACGTACATCCATTGATTATTGAAATACTCTTTATCAAAAAGTACTTCTTCAAATGGCAGGTAGCTGTAGATCAAGACATCGAACGTAGTTGTAATTGCCTCCTGGGCATAACCAGCTGAATGATACATCGGAACAGCATCCAGATCAGCCTCAAATTCGTTGTCTCTACTGTATTTACTAAAGAAACGCATCTTTTCTCCGTAAGAAAGATCCGTACTATTCATGGTGTAATCGAATAGATCTAAAACGTGCTTTTCTTTGTAGTGAATGATCTCATGACACAGGACAAAAGCAAGTTGTGCTTCATTGGTTAATTGCGCCAACAATCCGGTGGTAACAAACACGATACCCTGATCTGTTGAAAACGCATTGGCCTCATTCGTGTTGAACGCATAAAATCGCAATTTTCCACTGAGATTCAGGTCATTCTTTGTCAATCGATCTCCTAATTCTTGCAGATACTTGCTCACAGGATCACCGAAAGTAACTAAACCTGATTGAAGCAACTCGTCAATGGAGTAATTGACCTGTTCGGTAAACAATTTTCTTTTTCGTGCCGAAAGTTGGTCCAAATGATCTTGATCGGCTTGATCGATCTTACGCGCGGTTGTAAGTGAGAAATCGGCAGGAACCGGCCCACTGGAGCGCAATGGAATATACTGATCAAAATCTACTTGTGCGAATACGAGCACAGGCAGGATAGTAATCAAAAGTAAAACAATTGTTTTTTTCATTTCAGGTGTTCTGGTAATATACAAACAGGTATCGGTTGCATTTTGTGCTGGTTAATCGCATGTAAGCGTCGATAGATACTCAAGACCTCCAATTGTCGCACCGACAATGCCGATTCATCTCCTTCAAACTCCATG
>JBMLQF010000231.1:0-2671 GCA_049241705.1 Fluviicola sp.
GCGGATCCACGAATCTGGTAGTTTGATCTGATACTGAAGTGCTTTACTGCTAACTATTTTTTTGGCAAACTTAATTGGTAGTTTACTCAGTGAATCAATGGATTTTTCTGGTTTCTCCGAGCAGGCCCAAAAGAATACAATTGGTAAGAGTAAAAAGAAGAATTTTTTTAAGTGTTCAAACATACTTTTTCCGATAGAACGTTTGTTGATGTGTGTTCAAGGAAAGCCTGAGCAATAAAAAAGGCTGCTGAAAATTCGAGCAGCCTTTCGATATGAATCATTTGCCGATTAATAATAGATCAAGCGACGAACTTTTGAAACATGTTTTGCAAGACGGATAACTTGTTTTGTGTAACCGAACTCATTATCGTACCATGTGTAAAGAACCACATTTTTCCCGTCAGGAGAAACGATAGTAGCGTGAGAATCATAAACCGAACAACATGTGTTTCCGATGATATCACTAGATACTAGTTCAGGATCGTACGAGTAGAAGATCTGATTTACCAAGTCTCCTTCTAATGAAGCTTGACGAACAACATTGTTCACTTCCTCGATATTCGTTCCTTTAGCCAATTCCAATGAAAGGATTGCCAATGAACCATTTGGAGTTGGTACGCGAACTGCATTAGCAGTCAATTTATCTTTCATGTCAGGAATCACTTTAGTAACAGCGCTACCAGCACCTGTTGAAGTGATAACCATGTTAATCGCTGCAGAGCGACCACGACGTGATTTCTTGTGCATGTTATCCAACAAGTTTTGGTCGTTGGTGTAAGCGTGTACCGTTTCGATATGTCCTTTTACCACTCCAAAAGCATCGTTTACAACTTTCAAAATAGGGGAGATAGCGTTTGTAGTACAAGATGCAGCAGAGTAGATCGTTTCGTTTTCTACATCCAAAGTATCTTGGTTGATTCCGTAAACTACATTAGGAATTTCTTTTCCTGGTGCAGTCAACAATACTTTTGCAGCTCCTTTTGCTTTCAAGTGACGAGACAATGCTTCACGATTCGTGAATACACCTGTGTTGTCAATGATTAATGCATTGTTAATTCCGTATTGCGTGTAATCAACATCCTCAGGATTAGAAGCGTCGATCATGCGAACGATCTGTCCGTTGATTATCAATGATTTGTTTTCAAGATCTACAGATACTGTACCGCGGAATGCACCGTGAACAGAATCAGAACGCAACAAAGCTGCACGCTTGATAATGTCATTATCGCTAGCTCCTCGTGTAACGATTGCACGCAAACGTAACTGTTGTCCTTTTCCTGCTTGTTTGATCAACTCACGAGCCGCAAGACGACCGATACGACCAAATCCATATAAAACAACATCGCGCGGTTCAAGTGATTCACCTGATGTTGTGAAGCTACCTAGTTTGCTGTTTAAGAATTCCGCTTTAGAGCCGAATTTGCTTCCTTCTTCCAACCATTCGCTAGCCAATTTACCGATATCGATCTTTGCAGGAGATAAATCCATTTTCAATAATTCTTCGGCTAAGCTTGCTGAAGTTTCAATATCGATTGGTTTGTGTACGACATTTTTTGCATACTCATGCAAGTTTAGGATCTCAGAGATCGTAATGTCCACCAAGTGATTGCGGAACAATACCAATTCGATTCCTTTGTCGAACAACAATTCGCCGATATGGCTTGATAATTTTACAGCAGCGCGTTCACGTTGAACGTGCAAGTTGAGCTCTTTTTCGTAGCCTACTGCAGCTTCCATTTGATTTGTTTATGAGTTAATTAATTGTATATACTTATTTGGTTTACCTATGAAGCAAAAAAGGCCGTTCGTCACCGAACAGCCTTTTTATTATCCTAAGTATGCTTTCAATAGTTTATTTCGAGAGGTGTGGCGAAGGCGGCGAATCGCTTTCTCCTTGATCTGACGCACGCGCTCACGAGTGAGGTTGAACTTAGCGCCGATCTCTTCAAGAGTCAAACCGTGGTTCATTCCAATTCCGAAGAACAAACGGATGATTTCACGCTCCTTGTCGGTTAAAGTGGATAACGAACGCTCGATCTCACGTTGTAAAGATTCAGCCATCAAGGCGTGGTCAGCTTTCGGTGAATCCGTGTTTGCCATTACATCCATCAGGGTACCACCATCTTCTGATGAAGACAAAGGTGCATCCATAGATACGTGACGACCGGAAACATTCAAACTTTCTTTGATCTTATCTTCTGGAACTTCCAATGCTTCTGCTAATTCTTCAGCTGAAGGTGGGCGTTCGAATTCTTGTTCCAAACGGGAGAAAGCTTTGTTGATCTTGTTCAATGAACCAACTTGGTTCAATGGAAGACGCACGATACGTGCTTGTTCAGCCAAAGCCTGAAGAATAGACTGACGAATCCACCATACAGCGTATGAAATGAATTTGAAACCACGCGTCTCATCGAATTTTTGAGCAGCCTTGATCAATCCTAAGTTTCCTTCGTTGATCAGATCGGGAAGTGTCAAACCTTGATTTTGGTACTGTTTTGCCACAGAAACCACGAAACGTAAGTTCGCTCGTGTCAATTTTTCTAAAGCTCTTTGATCTCCTTGTTTGATGCGGCGAGCTAGTTCTACTTCTTCTTCCGCGGTAATCAATTCCTCCTTTCCAATGTCTTGCAAGTATTTGTCTAATGACTGACTCTCGCGATTGGTAATGGAT
>JBMLQF010000232.1:0-22047 GCA_049241705.1 Fluviicola sp.
GTGTAATTTACCCGTAAAACCACCTCCCACATAAGCAATAGATGCATAACTATACGCCGCACTCAATTGTCCGATCGTATCTAAAATCAATACGAAAGCTTCCGCCTGACCATCAAAACTTGTATACCGCTGATACGGAACGTTTAGGTTTTGTTCAATCTTCTGGATATGATTTTCCGACACATCATGCGGCGCGATCAATACCTGAAAGCTTTTTTGCAATATGGCCAAATTGGTAAGGAGAAGTTCCTCGTCCACCGGCCAACTACTTCCTAGAATCAACAAAGGTTTTTCCCCTTTGAATTGAGCGATAACCTCATTTACCGGTTTCTTAGCCGCCAAAGCTGCCATGCGGTCGTAACGGGTATCTCCACTTACTGTTGCCTGGTTAATTCCAATGGAAGCCAATAACCGCTTGGATCGCTCGTCTTGTGTAAAGAAATGATCGAACAAGCACAATGCCTTTCGGAAAAAACCACCATACCATTTAAAAAAACGGTGCTCCGGACGAAAGAGACTACTCACACCATAGATCTTCGCTCCTGCTCGTCGTGCAGCCTTCAGGTGATTGTACCAAAATTCGTATTTCACAAAGAATACCATGGATGGCTTCACCAATTGCGCAAATTTGTTAGCATTCGACTTTGTATCCAAAGGAAGGTAAACCGCCAAATCAACCTGATTTTCGCGCTTTTGATAATGCTGCATACCACTTGGCGAAAAGAAGGTAACCAACAAGAAGATTTGTGGATCGTGTTGTTTCAAGGCATGCATGATGGGCAATCCCTGATCAAATTCGCCCAACGAAGCACAATGGAACCAAATTACCTTTCTGTCCGCGGGAATTTGAAGTTGATCTTGCCAGTTTTTTCGTCCTTGAACCCAACGCTTGGCTTTTTCATTGAACAAAGCCGCTAGGTGCATTGCTACACCCAACAAACGAATCCCGAAACCGTAGATCAAACGCATTATTCGAAATAGTAGTCTTTTGGTTTACGTTGGTAAATAGGAATAAACCAGCCTACCTTGAATCCATATTGTAAATCAAACATCATTGACTTCGAAACAGGAACATCTGGTTGATCGAAAAAGACATCCCGTCGGTTATAAGTAAAGCCTTCCTGGATATATAATCCGCCATAGAAATTGACCAATCCCTGATTCGCCATGAAGGCATATCCAACGAATTGATGCGCATTTAAGCCTGTCGTATAGCGGTCATAACCTTTGCGATAATCCAACTCCAGCAACGGAATCACTTGCTCCTGTGTTTCCACACGTGCCTTGTATTGCACGTAGCCCAATCCTCCGTGAACAAAAAGACCAGAATTCTCATTCGGCGACCAGATCGGAAATACTTTACCTACCAATAAATTTGCATTGAAACCTCTGGCATTCACTGCTACCAGTGCAATATCGCCATTTACATCCGTGATATTCCCAAATTCATCTACCAGGTGGTCGAACATGCCTTGAATGCGGATCTGATTGCCAAAAATGAAGTTTCCTTCCACACCCAAGACCCAGTTCTTGGTAGTCTTATAACTCACCATCGAACCCAAGTGATTCAACAACCCGTAGCGATCAGCCAAATCACCTCCTGTCCAGTTCAAACCGTAATGCACCGAAATCCAAGGAGTAGCAATGGCACTGTCGCGCACATTTCGTTGTCCCCAGCTGAAGAAAGCGGAACTTATCAAAGCGAAGAATAAACCAGCGCGTAGCAAAGAAATCATGCGATAAAGGTAAAAATTTATGTCCAAACCATTAGTCCCCTTTCAGTAAGCCATTCGCACCCTTTAAATGAAAATCATCTAAATCGAATGGACTTGGAAGGCGAAATTCTACTGATCAAAATACTCGGGATGAATAACGCCAAGAGACAAACAATTATTGTTGTTGCGTTCAATACTATCACCATCCACCAGCTCAATGAGATCGGCACACTGTTCAAGTAGTAAACTTTCGGATCAAGTGGAATGATATGGAAAATATCTTGAGCCAAACACAGTCCGAAACCGATCAAATTTCCCCAGATCATTCCGCGGACGATCATACTTCCTACATGCGCCAGGAAGATCTTTCGGAGTTGACCATTTTTAGCTCCCATGGCTTTCATGATGCCAATAAAATTCGTTCGTACCAAAATGATAACCAACAAAGCTGATCCCATATTCACAATTCCGATGATCAACATTAGTACAATAATGATCAACATATTGATATCCAAAAATCCGAGCCAAACAAATAAGTCTTCATGCAGATCTTTGATACTTTTCACCTGAACTTGCTGCTGGAAATCCGGATTGAGCATGACGGCTTTCATCATCCGTTTTTTCACCTCATCCAGTTGATCGATGTCTGTAATACTTACTTCATAAGCGCCAATGTACTTTTGAAACGAGCCGTTACCTGGAATGGAATGAAATTCGAGTTGCTTTCCTCCGGCATTGATCGAATAGCGGTAACCTTCGTCATCCAGAAATTCCCGAAGAATGGTTCCTTCCCGATCACATTGAATGTTACATGCAGCTTGCTCGTTTCCGCGAATCTTGATTTCCAAATAGGCTGTGTCTGGTAAAGCAGTTTCTCCACTGATCAGGTCAGGACGTCCACTCGGTTCGCTCATGCTCATCCAATAATCAGAAGCAATCAAACGAATAGTGGTATCCTTGGTAGGACAAAAAGTGAAGCCTCCATAGGCCTCATACCCTTTCCCCCAATCGTAACGGAAATTGCCATTTCCACCATTAACAACCCCACGAATGATCAACTGTCCATTAGCGAGTGTATCATCCACCACGATTTCTGCCTGAATTCCCCAATCGTTCAATTGTTGAACCTGAGCCAAGGAACAAAATGCCAATTCTTTATCGAAATCTTCTAATCCCGTTTCATAGATCCCTACTACGCGAAATTGCCGCTGAATAGGCCGTTGTTTCACAAAATAGGCATTCACGGTATCACCCACCCCAAAGTGAAGGTCGGTAGCAATGCGTTTAGAGATCAAAATTTCATTGGAATCCTCGCGGCGAAATGAAGGCAATTTACCTGCTTTCATATAGGGCTCAAAAAACGACCAATCGTAATTTGCAGGTACCCCTTTCAAAATAATTCCTAAAATTTCACGCTGTTCCACCTTCGAGGAAGACTGCAACAAAGCAGGTTTGTAAGCCACTGATTGTACGGAACTAACGCCTTTGATACCGCGCAAAATATCCGGGAAATCCGCATTCATTTGAATGGGTGCGCTTTCCATTAAAGTTCCTTCTCCATGCTTTTGAATGGAAATATGTGAACCAAAACCTATAACTTTACGGCTCACTTCTTGCTGAAAACCATTTACAACGGCAATCGTGACGATATTCACGATCATCGCCAGTGAAATACTGATAGTAGCGATCTTGCGAATAGGCTTAGCCTCTCGTTTTTCTCCTGCTACCGCATGTACATCACGACCCGATGAACGCTTTTGTAACTTTTGAGCAATAAAATAGGTGAAATTCCAGGAACTCCTCATGCGAATGCGAAGGTACATAAAGCTTTTGGCCATACAAAGTATTTGTTTGGTTTTCCTCACGGCTTGTGGATGGAACAAGTCGCGCCATGGCCAAGTTGTCTCTCAAGAAGAGGAAGATTTTGTGGCGGAACAGGTCATCCAGAGTGAAGAAGATGAGATCTACATTGGCGAAAGTAACCCTACTGCCGTTCCACAATTGATCATTGGCAATCAACGTATGAATCTCTACTTGGATTCATTGCGCGGAAAGCGAGTGGCTATTGTCGCCAACCAAAGTTCGGTGATCAATCGCACGCATTTGGTCGATTCACTCTTGGCACTTGGAATCACGATCCAAAAGGTCTTTGCACCGGAACACGGCTTCCGAGGGACGGCCGATGCAGGTGAAAAGATCTGGAGTCATAAGGATCCCGTAACCGGCTTGCCGATCGTTTCCTTATATGGCAACAACAAAAAACCACGGGCAGATCAATTGTGGGACGTTGACATCGTCTTGTTTGATATTCAGGATGTAGGCGTTCGTTTTTACACCTACATTTCTACCTTGCACTATGTAATGGAGGCTTGTGCAGAGAACAAAAAACCGCTCATTGTTTTAGACCGTCCGAATCCGAATGCGCATTACATTGACGGACCTGTTCGCGAGCCGGAACACACTTCATTTATTGGTATGCATCCCGTTCCGATTGTTTACGGAATGACGATTGGCGAATATGCCTTGATGATCAATGGTGAATTTTGGTTGCATAACGATGTGATCTGTCAATTATACGTAGTTCCATGCAAGAATTACAACCACAAAATGAAATTCGAGATTCCGATCGCGCCGAGCCCGAACTTACGCACTGATCTGGCGATCACCTTGTATCCAAGCTTGTGTTTTTTCGAAGCAACAACGGTGAGTGTTGGCCGAGGAACAGAACGTCCCTTCGAAATGTACGGACATCCGAATTTTCGCCAAACCAATTATGCCTTTATTCCGATGCCAACAACAGGGGCAAAAGAACCACTTTGGCAAAACAAGATCTGTAATGGCTATGATCTGCGATCAATTCAACGAAAACGAGCATACGAGATCAATTTGAACTGGCTGATCAATGCGCGAGACCAATTGGGGGATAGTGTGACATTCATAGATCAACGCAACTTCTTTGATCGCTTAGCTGGGACAAGTGAACTACGCAAACAATTAGCAGCCGGTATGAGCGCTAAAGAAATTAAAGCAACCTGGAAACCCGGGATTGACCAGTTTACCAAGATTCGTCAAAAATATTTGATCTATAATTGATCCTGTTCTACTTTTTTGGCTCCTTCTAGAACAGTAGTCTTCATGGTTTCCATGTAATCTGAAAGTTTCGCACGCAGTGCATCATCTCCAGTTGACAAAATTTTAGCAGCTAAGATCCCAGCATTTTTCGCTGCATTGATTGCTACCGTTGCAACTGGAATACCATTTGGCATTTGAACGATTGAAAGTAGACTATCCCAACCGTCAATAGAATTAGAACTTTTGATAGGAACACCAACAACAGGCAGTGGCGTCAAGGAAGCTGTCATTCCAGGTAAATGGGCGGCACCACCTGCTCCTGCGATGATCACACGGATTCCTCTTTCGGCAGCAGTCTTCGCATATTCAAACATGCGTTCAGGTGTACGATGCGCGGAGACGATTGTCAATTCATAAGGCACTCCGAATTCTTTTAAAATCGCTGCAGCATCCTGCATAATTGGCAGATCCGATGTGCTGCCCATGATAATCCCAACCATTCCTGTTTTTTTTACAAAGTTAGAACTATTCGTTGCAGATCGAAAGCGCTGCTGGAGAAATAAATTAAAAAGGATCATACAACATGGCGATATACGAAATGGGATGTTCATAACTGACCATGGACATGACTCTTTAGGGCCTTTAATTTTGATAATTTTACACCACAACTTTCAACGAATGAAATATTTACTCTCATTTTTACTTGGTTGTTCCCTTCTTGGAATATGGCAAAAAGCTGTTGCTCAAACCACCCTGTTTTCAGATGGTTTTGAAACAACCAATTCCTGGCAACAATTCGGTTCTAGTTCCCCAAACAGTTGGATCTTGGGGGATTGTATTGCAGCTTCGGGAACGAAGTCGGCATACATCACTTCCGGTGGAAGCACAAACGATTGTAGTCCCAGCGGGATCACACACTACGGATATGTGAACAGCAGCTCAGGAATTTTGGAGACGATTTTAGCCAGACCTGTTGTTTCCAATTGTTTTACTGCAATGCAACTTAGCTTCGACGCTCGAGTTGATGGAGATATAGCAGATTATCTGGAAGTTGTTTACAGCACCGATAACGGTGTGAACTGGTTCAATATCGGATCTCCGATAACCAATCTTGCCGCATTCACTGCTCAAAACCTTGCTATTCCGGCTGGACTGAATGGTGGGAATTTCCTGATCGGATTTCGTTTTACTTACAACGACAATTCAATAAATGGCAATCCTCCGGCTATTGATAACGTTTTATTGGAGGGAACACTTACAGATAGTCAGGCTCCATCAATAACATGTCCTGCTTCTATTAACATGTATGCTACTGCTGCCTGTAATGCTACGATCCAAGATCTAAGTGGTCAAGTTTCTGTTTCGGATAACTGCACATCGGTTGGAAATCTTGGTTTTAGCCAGACACCCAACATTGGAACAGTGATCACTGCCAACACACCAGCAACAATAACCGTAACCGATCAAGCGGGATTGAACAATTCTTGCAATACTACAATTGTATTTATTGACACAATAGCACCTGTAGTAACATGTCCACCAACCCAAACTCTCTATACAGGAGCAAGTTGCAATGTGCCATTACCCGATTATACAGGCCTAGCTTCCTCAACAGATAATTGCTCGAGCACCTTTACATACAATCAACTACCTACTCCGGGAACTACCTATCCAAATGGGAATTTTGTGCTGATCATTGCATCTCAAGATGCTTCCGGAAACCAAGGAACCTGTACTTTCCATTTGAATATCCTAGATACCATTAATCCAGGCGTAACGTGTCCGGCTGGTGTAGTGAACCAGCCTGTGAATGGAGCTTGTGTTGCAATCGCTGGAGATTATCGCAGCTTGGTTGGGTTTTCTGATAACTGTTCTCCTACTATTCAAATGGTTGTTCAGCAATCTCCGGCTATTGGGACTCCTTTTAGCGCTTCACAAGTATTCACAATGACCGTGCAAGACCTTTCGGGAAATGCAAGTAGTTGTACTTTCACCGTAACAGCCATTGATACTTCAGGACCAATAGTTAACTGTGTGAGCGACACCAACCTGACCATTACGAATCCTTGTAATTACACGATCCCTAATTTCGCGGGTACACATTATGCCAATGATAACTGTACTGCAGTCAGTTCATTAACATTTAACCAAACTCCGGCACCTGGTACTCCGGCTAGTGGACAAACACAAGTTGTTATTACTTACCAAGACGCTATTGGAAATTCTGGGACTTGCGTAACAACGATCCATCCAATCGATCTGATCCTACCAGTGGTAACTTGTCCGGGAAATCAGCAAGTGAACAATGTGGCCCAATGTACCTCCACTTTACCTGACTTAAGTGGGTTAGTAAATGTTACGGACAATTGCTCCGGCTGGACCATCACGCAAACCCCAGTGGCAGGAACAATTCTCTCCTCTGGTAGTAATACCATCCAATTTGTGGTAACTGATGCAGGAGGAAATCAAGTGGGGTGTAGCACACAATTCATTATTACCGAAACTATTCCACCTTCAATCACCTGTCCCGCTAACATCAGTGCGTGTAATCCGGAAATTACATATGCGTCACCGGCAGCATCAGATAACTGTGTTACCTTAGTAACTCAAACGGACAACTCTGGATTCACATCAGGAGATATTTTCCCTGTAGGCATTACTACCCAATCCTACATGGTAGTTGACTCATCTGGCAATAGTGATGTCTGTTCATTTACTGTTCAGGTCTTTGCATACCCAGACACCGCTCGAGTTCTGAATGACACCATCATTATGTGTAATCAATTCGATACATTGGTGGAAGCTGAACCAATTGTAAGCGGTTCCGGTTCCTGGATAGTTGCTCAAGGTACAGCTACAATTGCAAATCCAACAGCATTGCAAACAGCGGTTAGTGGTTTGGGATCAGGAACCAACTTGATTGTTTGGGTTGTGAGTTCACCAAGTTGCGGAACGCTGCGTGATACGGTTGTTATTCAAGTAGGGCAACCGAATACGCAAGCTAGTTTGTTTGATTCCCTGTTCGTGTGCTCAGAAAACGGTAGTATCATTCAAGGCAACATCCCCAGCTCAGGAATAGGAACTTGGTCAACAAGTAGTCCAATCATCTTTGATGACGTTAACGCTCCTGTCACAACATTAAGCAATGTTCCTCCCGGTTTCCATGAAGTATTCTGGACGATCTCCAATGCGGCCTGTCCATCGACGGTTGATTCGGCGATTGTTGTGCGACCAGATGTTGCTTCGATCCTGACTCCGGATACGACCTGGTGTAGAGAGGATTTGCCATTATTCCTGAACGGAAATACGCCAAACGATGGCCAATCCGTTTCTTGGTCTGTTGCGTCTGGAACAGCCACATTGAGTAATCAATTCACAACATTTACGAACATCACTTCGGGACAATCCGGACCGATTGAGATCGTGTATCGTTTCAACCACCCTATTTGCGGTATATCTACAGACACATTTAAAATTCAATTGAACCTTTGTAGCGACGTTCTTGGAAGCATACCTACCTTGTTTACTCCGAACAATGATGGTTCCAATGATTTGTTCGAAATTGAGAATTTGCATGACTTGTATCCAAATGCCGAAGTTGTGATCATTAATAGATGGGGAGCAGTTGTATACGAAAGCACAGGTTATGATAGTCCTTGGAATGGAACTTTTAAAGACGAGGAAGTGCCTGCAGGAACTTATTTCTATTCGATCACTTCACCAACCGGCGAGTTTGAAAAGGTAACCGGTTCAATCAGTATAATCCGCTAATTCAAATCCTGAGAACCATGAAACAAATAATAGCATTCACTTTGATTTGTTGGTCTGTAATCGGATACGGACAACAGGATTTTCAATTTTCGCAAACATTGAGCAATCCCTATTTATTCAATCCAGCAGCATCTGGAACAAGTAATGTAGGTGAAATCAATATCGGAAACCGCATGCAATTCATGCAGGTGGAAGGAAAACCAATGACGAGTTATCTAACATTCTCTTCGGCGTTTAGAACTGGCAAACAGCGTCATGCTCTGGATGAATTAGCAACTGGAGGAAAAACGGTTTATAACGCTCCAAATCGGGTGTTGGGATCCAAACATGTTGCAGGGATTCGCGTGTTCAATGATCAAATTGGACCATTTACCCGAAATGCCGTTATGGCGAGTTATGCATATCACTTGCCTTTGACCAAGCAATTCAATATGGGAGTTGGTTTAGGATTTGGTTGGAACAACTTCGGTATTGACCAATCAAAATTGATCTTGGGATCCTCGGGAGATATTACTTTTCAGACGTATTTTGCCAACACGAGTATTCAAAATCGAGTAGATGCGAATGCAGGTATCACAATCTACAATGAAAAATTACTATTCGGAGTGTCTACAACTCAACTGTTTGGTTCTGCAATTCGCTTCAAGGATGTCACCACATCTAGTTCGCATTTAGGTCATTTATACCTAATCGCTGCATATCGTTTTGAAATGAACTCAACGTATGGCGTTGAACCAATCATTCAAATGAAACAGGTGAAAGGATCTCCGGTGAGTTATGATATTGGTGCACGCATTCATTACAATCGTATGGGTTGGGTAGCAATTGCATACCGCAATTCAGGTAATTTAGCCATTGGAGCCGGGGTGAATGTTTACCGCCATTTCCGAATCGCTTACAATTTCGATGCAGGATTAGGCGCGACCCGCCATTTTGGTGCAGGAGCGCATGAACTTCAGATCGGATACATTTTCGGTTACCGTCGAAATATGGAAAAAGAATTGAAGGACCAGGAAAAAGAGGAAGAGAAAAAGAAAGGTTCAGAGGATTTGGAAACGCAACCTGGAACAGGAAATCAATAAGGTCATACACGTTTCCTTGTTCATTTTGTTTTCCCCCATCATTCTTTGAGAATTTAGAGTTGTTTACTTTTGCAAAAAACGAATAAATGCGCCCGTTTTACCTGCTTCTGAAAATATCGCTTAATATTTCTTTTCGTTTGTTCTACAAGCGATTTGAAATTGTGAATAATCCAAAGTCGCTGTTTGGACGGACCATTTATGTGAGCAACCATCCAAATTCATTCATGGATCCAATAATGATTGGAGCAATGGGGCGACCTGTTGTTCACTTCATGACGCGCTCCGACGTTTTCAAATGGTGGTTAAAACCGGTATTATGGGCTTCACACATGTTGCCTATTTATCGCCAACATGATGGCGAGGATACCAAAGCAAAAAACTCCGATGTTTTCAATAAAGTAAATCGTTCGCTTGCATTAGGCCGTAACATTTTGATCTTTGGTGAAGGGTTTACAGACGACACCCCGATCAGAGGATTGAAACCGGTAAAGAAAGGTCCGGTCCGAATGGGATTTGGTGCGCTGGAGGCATGCAATTGGAGTAAAAAGATCTACATCTGTGCAATGGGTATCAATTACACAGACCGCAATACGATCTATTCTGAATTTGTCATCCAATACAATAAACGCATTTGCTTGAATGAATTCAAAGAAGCTTACGCTCAAAATCGTGTTAAAGTGATCAATGAGCTGACCAAGCGCCTGGAAACTGAAATGCAAGATTGCATCATTTATGTTCATGATAAAGCAAATTACAGCTTCCTGGAGAACATCATGCAATTGACGCGCAAAGGATTCAATCATGCGAATCACGACGCAGCTATCCCGTTAAAAAAACGCTTGGATTACAGCCAAAATTTGGCGACCTGGATCAACGAGGAAGTAACTGAGGAACGCGAAGACCTGACACAATTACGTAAAGAAATGGAGGCATACTTCACCCTTGAAAAACGTATGAAGATCCAAGATCGCTTCGTACA
This sequence comes from Fluviicola sp., assembly GCA_049241705.1. Classification (GTDB taxonomy): domain Bacteria; phylum Bacteroidota; class Bacteroidia; order Flavobacteriales_D; family Crocinitomicaceae; genus Fluviicola. Next base: position 10,620 of record JBMLQF010000232.1, read on the forward strand.
TCAGGTACAAAATGGCCAAGCTATTTCACGAACCAAAGAGTTGCTGCTTTTACTGACTGTTTGGCCTTTGGCTATTCTTGGTTGGTGTCACGGATTAATTCCTTATTTGATCTCGAAAAAAGTCACCGAAAAGATCATGCGCCGGAAAGTGTTCTGGGGATCGGTAAAAATGATGCTTGGTAAATTGATCGGTTCTATTTACAACATACCGATCGTAATGCTTCTAACACATTACTTGTTTCCGCATTGGTCTCTTGGAATCGTGTATTTCCTTTTTGTGGCTCCTACACTTTGGCGCATTGCATACGCTTACCAAAACTGGTTCTTGGAATACCGCTTGAAAGGAATGATGCAACAAGCTGATCTGAGCAAATTTGTAGAAAAGCGCAAGCAACTGGTGGAAAAGATTCGAGCTGTGGTTCCTGTAGCTTAAACGATTCTTTTTCCAAACCACACGGCAAAGATGCAAACCGCAATGGACAGCGCAATATTGAGAATTCCGATAAGGTAATTTCCCTTTTCGAACAATTCCAGATTCTCTTTAGCGAAACTGGAAAAGGTACTAAGGCCGCCACAAAAGCCAATAATGATCAAAGCATAAAGATGCTCTGATTGAGCCGTTTTCGTTCGTAATATAGCCACCGTTAATCCTACGATCAATGAAGCGAATAAATTGGCAAGGAAAGTAGCCCAGGGAAAATTACCCCATTCAAATCGCTGAAAGATCCAACTGATCCCAAATCGCGTTAGAGCGCCCAAGCCTCCTCCCAAAAAAACGTATAGTACCGTCATAGACTCAGTTTTTCAGAATAACACGTTTGACCAAATACGTATAACTTGCCCAAGCAATCATGAAGCCCCAGAGAGCGCCTACAAATACATCGCTTAAGTAGTGTACACCCAAGTACATTCTGGAGTAACAAACCAACAAACTACATAAGATCATGATGTAGATCAACTGTGGATATCGCTTGCGCAAGGTAAGTCCAACAAGTCCGGTAATGGCAAAGAAATTCGATGCATGCGAACTGATGAAACCGTACATACCGCCTTTATATACCGATCCATCCTCAAATACATGAAGGTGCAATTGCGGTCCAACTATGGCATGGTGTGAAGGACGATAGCGTTCAAATAGCTCTTTGAACAAATACACAGAACTAATATCAACAACAGCAATTGTGAGAGCCACAGCGAGTAAAAACAATCCCAGTTTTTTCCAGCCAAATTCGCGTTGAATCAAATAGGCCAGTAAAATATACAAGGGAAGCCAAACAAAACGACCACTGATGATCCAAAAAAAAGCATCAAAGAAGGGATTATGGGCTCCATTAACAGCAAGTAAGATCTCTTGATCGATATGTTCAAGTGTCTCAAGCATGTGTCAATCGAGACCAGATCAGGTCCTTCAACTCAGTTAAACCCTGTTCAGCTACAGCCGAAATAAAGACATAAGGGATCTTCGGAAGGTCTTGAGCGATCGCCTCCTTCAATTCGTCATCCAGCATATCCGACTTCGTGATCGCTAAAATGCGTTCTTTGTGCAACAATTCCGGATTGTATTGCTTCAGCTCATTTAGCAAGATCTTGTATTCTTGGTGAATATCATCAGCATCTGCCGGAATCATGAAAAGCAAACAAGAATTGCGCTCAATATGGCGCAAGAAACGTAAACCTAGTCCTTTTCCCGTATGAGCCCCTTCGATGATCCCTGGAATATCGGCCATCACAAAAGAGCGGTAATCGCGGTATTTGACAATTCCTAAATTTGGACGCAAGGTTGTAAAAGGATAATCTCCAATTTCTGGTTTCGCAGCAGAAAGTACCGAAAGCAATGTTGATTTACCTGCATTTGGAAAACCAACAAGACCAACATCCGCAAGCACTTTCATTTCTAGGATCATCCAACCTTCACGTCCTGGTTCACCCGGTTGGGCAAAACGCGGAGTTTGATTCGTAGCAGATTTGAAATGGTCATTTCCCATTCCTCCTCTACCGCCAGGTACCAAGATCTGTTCTTCACCATCTTCGGTGATCTCAAACAAAACCTCTCCTGTTTCAGCGTCCTTGGCAATTGTTCCCAACGGAACTTCAATGTACTTATCTTCTCCTTGAGCACCTTTTTGCAACTGACCAGAACCATGTTCACCATGTCCTGCCTTAACATGCTTGTGGTATTTCAAATGGAGTAAGGTCCACATTTGTTTGTTTCCACGAACAATGATGTGACCACCGCGACCACCATCACCGCCATCTGGCCCTCCCATTGGTATGTATTTCTCACGGCGGAAATGCGTAGATCCACCCCCTCCATTACCGGAAGTACAGTGAATTTTTACATAATCAACGAAATTATCTGATGCCATTTGTATGGAATAAAAAAAACTTCAACCAGCGTGCGATCCGCAACTGATTGAAGTTTCGGTTAATTTTTGTTTATCCTTCGATTGCTGTAAACAAACGCTGGGTGATCTCGTCGATACTTCCAATGCCGTTCACAGCTTTGTATTTTCCTTGTGCTTCGTAAAAATCCTTTACCGGAGCCGTTTCATTCTTATAAACGTTAATGCGGTTCTGGATCACATCTGGATTTGCGTCATCCGGTCTTCCGCTGATCTCTGCGCGTTTTTTCAAACGTTCGCGCAACTCTTCTTCAGCCACTTCCAATCCAACCATCATGGAAATCGACGTATTGATCGATTGAAGGAATGCATCCAATGCTTCAGCTTGTGCTGTTGTACGAGGGAAACCATCAAAAATGAAACCTTTCGGATTTGCATGTTTCATGACTTCGCTCTTAAGCATATTGATCGTTACCTCATCCGGCACCAAATTGCCTTTGTCCATGTAGCTTTTTGCCAAAAGCCCTAATTCTGTCTCTCCTTTGATGTTCGCACGGAAAATATCACCTGTTGACAAATGTACCAGGCCATACTTCTCGATCAATCTTTCCGATTGTGTACCTTTTCCAGCTCCCGGAGGGCCAAATAAAACAATGTTTAACATAGCGTTTCGTTAATGGGATGAACCCTTTAATTGATAAATATCAGCGGTGTTTCGACCCAATTCGTTGTAGTCCAATCCGTACCCAACCACAAATTTATTGGGAATAGAAAATCCGACGTACTTTGGTTCGTGTTTTCCTCTGAATGCCTCAGGCTTGTATAACAGGGCTGCAATTTCAATACTTGCAGGATGTTCCACAGAAAGTAGGGTAAATAGTTTCTCCATCGTGATACCGGTATCAACGATATCTTCCAGAATGACCACGTGCTTGTTCTTCAATGGTTGAGTTACTCCGATCACCTCGTCTACCCTTCCGGTTGAATTCATGCCTTGATAGCTGCTTACTTTTACGAAAGCAATTTCAGCAGGAAGAACAACGTGTTTCATCAGATCAGCAGCAAACATAAATGCTCCGTTCAAAACAGCTACGAAAACCACTTCTTTACCAGCATAATCTGCATTGATACGACCGGCAAGGGAACGGATTTCGTTCTGGATCTCCTCGTTCGTGAGGAACACTTCGAATGTTTTATCGTGGATCTGTAACACTTCTCAGAAATAATTTGCGCAAAATTAAGATTTTTCAGGGAATCTTTTTGACCTTCAAGGCAAATGACCACAATAAATCATCAACTCAACTTCTCATTTTTCAAGGTAACTAAATGCATTTTCTTGTTTCAATTGCGCAGTGTATCTTTGCCACATGAAAAAACAGTGGAACGGAAACCAATACAAATTGGGGATGCTTGGCGGTGGACAGCTTGGCAGAATGTTTATTCAAGAAGCACTTAATTACGATGTTCATGTGCATTGCATCGATCCGGATCCTGTAGCCCCTTGTTCACTGATTGCAAGCTCATTTACCGTAGGCAGCTTAAATGACTACGATGCCGTTATTGCCTTTGGCAGCGACAAAGATGTGATCACTGTTGAGATCGAGAATGTGAGTATTGAGGCACTTGTTGAGCTTGAAAAACAAGGAAAGAAAGTGTTCCCCCAACCACGCGTTCTTGCTACGATCAAAGATAAGGGTACACAAAAAGCTTTTTACGACCAACATCAAATTCCAACTGCACCATTTAAATTGGTTCAAAACAAGGAAGAACTAGTTGCTAACTGTCCGGAATTTCCGTTTGTATTAAAACTTAGAACTGGGGGATACGATGGCAAAGGTGTTCAGATCATTCGTTCCGAAGAGGATTTGCAAACTGCTTTCGATGCTCCTTGTGTGATAGAGGAAATGATCCCGTTCAGCAAAGAATTATCCGTAATCGTTGCGCGCAATGAAGCGGGGCAGACGGCGGTTTACCCAACCGTTGAATGCGAATTTAACCCGGTTGCAAATCTGGTTGAATTCCTGTTTTCGCCAGCTGAAATTCCGCAGGATATCGAGAAAAAAGCTGAAGAGATCGCACTTCAAGTGATCGATCAATTGCAGATGGTGGGTATTTTGGCCGTTGAGTTATTCCTCACTGAAACCGGTGAAATTCTGGTGAATGAGATCGCTCCACGACCGCACAACAGTGGTCATCACACAATCGAATGCTGTTATACCTCTCAATTCGAGCAACATTTGCGCAGTGTTGTAAATGCTCCGCTTGGTTCAACTGATCTCATTGTTCCGGGTGTCATGATCAATTTATTGGGGGAAGAAAACTTTGAAGGAGACGCCAAGTACGAAGGAATCGAAGAGGTAATGTCCTGGCCAGGTGTTGCTGTTCATCTATATGGAAAGCAAAAAACAAAGGGATTCCGAAAAATGGGCCATGTGACTATCTATGGTCCAGACCTTGAAAATTGCAAAACCGTGGGTAGAAAAGTTGCGACCACATTGAAAATAAAGGCCTGATTAAAATCCATTTTTTGTATTTTGGCTCAAAACTAACGCAGTTTGAAAGCCTTGCTACGTGTTCTCGCTCTTACCCTAGTCTGTTTCATCCAATTTTCTGGATGGTCTCAGCTATTCACTTTCAAACGTTTCAATCACCGCGATGGATTGATCACAGAATCCACGCTCTGTTCCCGCCAGGATCGGGACGGTTATTTGTGGATCGGAACTGACGGTGGCGGGATGATGCGTTTTGATGGGAAGCGATTTCTAGAAATAAAACACATTAAACAACAACAACCATTTCACGTTTCGGACATACAGCATGGCGATGACGGTTACACCTATCTCACAACTTTGTACGATGGTGCTTTCAAATACAAGAACGGGAAGTACAAGTTGATCTACAAGCCGGATCGGGAGAAGGGTGATTGCAGGAAGATCATTGTCAATTCAGAAATGATCATCGTTTTTACTGATCACACGATTGATATCATTGATCATTCCGGAAAATTATTGCACTCTAAACAACTCAAAAACGCATTAACCACCTATCACCAAATTTTAAAAACCCCATATTTTTCATTGGTTTTTAGTAGTTCCGGCAACTTCATAATTTCAAAAGACAGAATTATTCAGCTATCTGTATGGTTGAAAAAGAACCAACTGAATGCGAATATTTCAGCAGCCAATTTTTCGAAGAATAAGCTTCAACTGATCGATCTGGATGGCAGTAAGATCTATGAAATCAGCTATTCCAGTTCGGGAAAAGAATTGCGAAAACAAATAAAAAAAATCACAGGATACGGCTTGAGAAATGCCGATGTATTTAAATGTGATAGTCATGGAAACACAACGTTCTTCATTACTTCGAATGACGAGATCTTTCGTTTAAATTCCGGAAAACTCACTTATGTGATCAACAACTTGCTCAATCCAATCGATCAGATCCATGGGCTTTCGGTTGATTTCAATGAAGATCTTTGGGTGAATGCCAATGAAGGAATTATAAAAATATCCATTGAGCCTTTTACAAAGATCAATCTATTAAAGATCTATGACGATCCAACGATCATGTTGGTCTACAAAACAAAACAGAATGAAATGATCCTGGGGAACGCCAAAGGTGATCTCTATATCGGCAATATTTATGCAGGAAATCCTCCGACAAATTACAAAATACGTGGATATCAAGTTATCGAATGTCCGCTAGGTACGCTCATTGCAACCGAAAAAGGATTGTTTTCTATTCAAAACGGGGTTTTAAAAGCGTTTACCGGACCAAAAAATGCAGGCAAGGAGATCAATTTCATCCATTGGGACGGTCGATTACTTTGGTATAGCGAGAAAGGTAATGGGCTGAACTGTTACAATCCGGAAAGTAAATTGACCACCGAATTCAAACACCTCTTTAAAGAATTTCCGAATTTCTTTTATACGGCTCAAAACAATTTCGACCAAAATGTAATCTATTTTGGGACCAATAATGGCATTTTCTCTTGGAACAAACGCACACATTCTTTTTCTCAGTTGAAGAAACTGAATAAATACGGATCCTATGGCGGAAATTCGACAAAAGACAAATTTGGAACCTTGTGGTTTTCCTTGGACAAGGCGTTGGTTGGAATTACGAAAAATGGTGAAACTGTTATCATCGACGATGCAGAAAAATTGCCTACAACCTTGTTCTACACCCTGAGCGCTGACAATTACGGGAACCTACTAGTTGGCACAAACAAAGGCATCAATGTGATTCGTGTGGATCACGAAGGTCATGTACTGAGACAAAGAAATTATTCCATTAACGAAGGCTTTGGAGGTTATGAAACAAACATGCGTGCTGTTTATCAAAATGGCAATAACGCTTTTGTTGGAACAATTGAAGGATTGTACCAGATCAATTCAAACATTTTAGAATCGTATCCAATCCCTCCACGACCACTAATCATCAAAGGGCGTGAAATGCTGGATGGTAGTATTCAGGCAAATACTGAAGATCATTATTTCACCATTAAAAGTGTTATGAGTAAAACCTCAGGTGTCCTTTTCTCTTATCGTTTTCCGGGAATCGTTGACAACTGGTCAAATTATACAAGAACAACAGAAGTTGTACTCCCTGAATTAAATAATGGAATACATACGATCCAGGTCAGGGCATCATACGACGGGATTAATTCTTCGGAAATAACGAGTGTAAACTTTTCGATTCAGAATCCTTTATGGACGAACAAATGGTTTATCATCACATTGATCGTTTTGATAGGTGTTTTGAACATATTATTTGTTCAATGGAATAAGTCCTTGGTCCCTACCCATGTTACTAATGCACAAGATTTTGGGATTTCAAACTCCATTATACCTCGCCTGATCGGCTTGGCATTTTTGTTTAATCTGATCATCCAATTATTATTGTCATTCACATTTCAGGATAACTACACCATCGAGCCATTGATGTTTATTCAATCAGGGGTGTTGTTGGTATTATTCTTTTTAGCCGTGCTAGCAAAACGAAGACAGTTTGACGCATCTATTTTACAGACACAATTGATCACGACTTACATTGTTGTCATTTTAGGATACTACATACTATTGTTCCTTACAGACCTTCATCCATCCGGAATCTTTGGGATCATTATTTCCGCGGGAGTTTCACCTTACATTTTCAAAAACATCCGGTGGGTCATGCTGTCAAGCATTTCTTTGATCCTACTGGCGATCACCACCACACTATTAGTTGAAAATGCTCAATTTAATGTCTTATTGTTTATTGCATCCATTACCATTGCGGCAGCCTTGGCCGTGGTTGTTGCTGTGCTGCGCAGTGACTCTCTTCAAAAATTGATCTTTGTGAACGCATTGGTTAATAAAGGAAATGTGATCATGATCTCTTTTGATCAAAACAACAATATCCATTATTGTTCCAGTAATATTTCGAATTACTTCTCATTAAGCGCGGAGCTACTTTTGAATAAGCCCTTGTCTCTGTTAAATGACATCGTTGCTTCGAATGAAATGCGTCAAGTCAGCATCAACGATTCATTCATAGACGGGAAAACCTTTTTGGTTCCGATGATCAGCAAAGATGATAGAGTGATCTACATCGAATGGTCATGTAAATACTTGAGTTCAAACGTTCAGGTAATCATGGGTCAGGATGTAACCGACAAACTCACCATGGCTAACAATTATCAGGCTTTGGTAGAAAACGCCCAAGAGATCATTTACACAACCGACATTGAAGGCAATTTCACCTTTGCCAATGAACGCGCAATCCAGGTTTTTGGATATCGCCAAGAAACAGTATTAGGGAAAAGCTCCTTTTATCAAATCATGCCGGAATACAGAGAGTCTGTCGAAGCTTTCTATCGCGAACAATTCAAAAACAGAATGCATCATACCTACCTTGAATTTCCGATACGATCGCGAGACGGAAAGTTGATGTGGATCAGTCAGAACGTCACACTCCAATACGAACCCGGTAATAAAAAACACATTTCCGGTTTCGTTGCACTAGCGCGTGATATTACCGAAAAAAGAGCCAATGAATTGTTGATCGATCAACAGAACAAGGACATCAATGACAGTATCAATTCGGCAAAACGCATTCAATTCAACCTGCTTCCAAATCCATCCAGACTAGAAAATTATTTTCAGGAGTCATTCTTGTTGTTTAGACCTAAAGATGTTGTGAGCGGTGATTTTTACTGGTTTGGGGAGATCAATGGAAAATGGATCATGGCAGTGGCTGATGCGAGTGGTCATGGTATCCCGGGCGCGTTTATGACAATCCTGGGGATTCAATTATTGAATCAGATCATTTGTGAACGCAAATTACTTGATGCACCTCAAATTGTAAAGGCTTTCCAAACCGAGCTGGCAACCTTACTCAGACAAACCGATGAAACCAGTAGCGACAATTTAGAATTATTAGTAGTTGTGAAAGATGGACAACACATTCAATTGGCTTCTTCAGGAGTGGGCTGCATGGTGGTTTCAGAGAAAAGGAATTTGATTCTATCTTCTGATAAAAAGGCAATCGAAACTTTTGAATTTCAAGCAAACAGTGGCGATCTGTTGTATTTATTCACGGATGGTATGTATGTACAACAGGGTGGTTTATCGGGTAAAGAATTTGGGATCGATCGATTTACTGAATTCTTAGAATCAATAGAAAAGGATAGCATGCCTTTGCAAAAGAAACATTTGGAAAACACCTTGAGAAATTGGTCAGAAGGACATACACAAAACGACGATATCACCATCATCGGTGTTCGGATCTAATTTATTTGCCGCGTTTGTAAACCATATAATAAACTGGAGCAAACGACATGATTGCACTTAAACCCAACACCAATCCTGCAATTAAAAATCCATCATTCCAGGTAAACGCAATAGGAAATGCTTCTCCTCCTGAATTCGGCATTTCTAATACTGCCCATTGCCATTGAGCCAAACAAACCCCAACTCCCAAGATTACTCCATAAACGATCCCTTTCATTGCAATCAGCATTCCCTCTGTGAAGAAAATGGAGAATACGAATGATCGCTTGGCTCCAATGCGATAGAACGTTTCGATATTGTCTGATTTTTCAATATACAGCATCGTCAGGGAAGCGATCAGGTTAAATGCCGCCAAAATGAAAACGAAAACCAAGATCACAATCACTATTTTCTTTTCAGACTGGCTCGTTTTAAAGATCAACTCATTCTTTTCAGCAGCCGTTTTCACCGAAAATCCATTTCCCAGTTTATCTTTTATCGCTTGCTGTACTCGTTGTGGGTTAAACCCCGGTTTCAAGGAAATGAAAAGAGCCGTAAGGTCTTTGTCGTAATTCAACTGTTCCCGAGCAAGTTCTAAGGGCAATAATATGTATTCATTGTTCACCTCACGGTTGAAATTCATGCTGCCAACAACTGCCAACGGAAGTACTTTAAAGGGACTTTTTCTTCTGGAGATCGATGCATCGCGTAAGGGGGAATACAATTGGATTTCTTCTGTTCCATCAAGGGTAGAAATGTAGCCATCTACTGCATTCAAAACTCCAGCTCCCGCAATCGCTGCCGGTCTGCCGTTGATTGAGAAAGCAGCTGATCCTTCTACCAAGTGCTTGGACATGTTACAGTCGGTAAGGAACAAACTATCCACACCCAGCATACGTGCATTTGTTCCTTTCTTTTGATGCTTCAAGTACACGGTTTCTTCTACCGCTCTGTGTACTCGAAATACACCCGGAACAGTTAACAGCGCATCCTTTTTGATCAATTCTTCCGAAAAGGTCTTTCCTTTTTCTGATCGCACGATGATATCCGGATCGAAATCTGAATACAGTCGCTCCACCATACTTTCTATGCCGTTGAATGCTCCGACCAAAATGATCAATGCCGTGGTGATCGCAGCAATACCAATAACCGATACATTCGTGATCCAATGTACCAAATTGCGTTGCTTACGGGTGTAACGCAGGTAACGACGCGCTATGAAGAAGGACAGTTTAATCTTTCAATAGTTTATTGATCGTCTCAGCGTAATCCAATGAATCATCAATGAAAAAAGACAATTCAGGAATTTTGTGCATGTTGCGTAAACGTTTTCCAACCTCTCCGCGAATCTTGCGACCGTTTACACGGATGTTTTCCAACACGTCTTGTTTATCCGGACCAGCGAAAACACTCAAGTAAATTCGTGCCAATGAAAGATCAGGAGTTACACGAACTACCGTTACGGAGACCATTGCCCCTAAACAGATCTCACGCGCATTGCGTTGAAAATAGGTGGACAATTCTTCCTGAATTACACCTTCTACGCGACTTTGTCTGATTGAACTCATGCTGCAAAGTTAAGAAATGTAAACTGGCATAAGCACTTAGCGCTCCAAAAACATATCTTTGCAGCACATGAAATCGATCAGACAGTTCATTAAATACGTCTTTCAATATAAGAGTGCGGCAATCCTAACAATTGTTTTCAATTTGTTATTCGTCATTTTTAATCTGCTGTCCATGTTGCTGTTCATCCCTTTTTTACAGCTCATTTTCAAGACAACAGATACAATCAAAGAACTACCTAAACCTCATTGGAAAGGTGGGTTTTTAGAGTTTTTCTCGTACTGTTCGGAACAATATAATTATACCATGCAACAAATGGTGAAAACTGATCCCAAGTCAGCGCTTCTATTTGTTTGTATCTCAGTTTTTATCGCATTCTTTCTGAAAAATCTAGCCCGTTACGGAGCGATTTGGAACCAATCCCAATTGCGAATGGCTGTGGTGCGCGATCTAAAAGACCAATTGTTCTCGAAAGCCATGCGTTTGCCAATGTCATTCTACACGAATGAAAAAAAAGGTGATCTGATGTCGCGCATGAATAGCGATACGCTTGAGATCGAGATTGCGGTTGTTTCTACACTAGAATTGATCTTCAGAGAACCATTTGCTATTTTTTCTACAATCGGGGCATTGATCTACATTAGTCCAACACTAACGTTGATCTCATTTATTCTGCTACCAATTTCAGCATTTGTCATTTCTCGCATCGGGAAAAGTCTCAAGCGCACTGCAAAGGCAGGTCAAGAGCAAAATGGTGTTGTGTATTCG
>JBMLQF010000232.1:22057-27671 GCA_049241705.1 Fluviicola sp.
ATTCGGCCATGGATGAATCGCTTGGAGGAGTTAAAGTGGTGAAAGCCTTTAATGCCATTGATTTTGTTCGTGAGCGATTTCGTCAATACAATTTGCGTCACCAACAATTAATCACAAAAGCATTTCGTAAACGCGACTTATCGCCACCTTTGAATGAAGTTCTTGGAGCGGCAGTGATGTTGTGTTTGGTTTGGTTTGGAGGTTCAATGATCCTAGACGCCAGTGGCAGCATGAACGGAGAAAAGTTTGTAACATTTGTGATCGTATTTTCTCAGTTACTTCGACCTATTCAAGGCATTGCAACTTGCGTTGGAAATTTGAACAAAGCACAGCCATCTTTGGAGCGTATTCAAGAGATCCTGAACATGGACGAGGTAATCCTCGATGCACCGAATGCGAAACCATTAGAAACTTTCCGCGAAAAAGTAGCTGTGAAAAACATTACTTTCAGTTACAAGGATGAACCGGTTTTGAAAAACATCTCATTTGAACTTCCGAAAGGCAAAACCATTGCGCTGGTGGGAGAATCGGGCAGTGGAAAGTCAACAATTGCAGATCTTTTACCGCGTTTCTATGATGTGCAGCAAGGTGGTATCGAAATAGATGGTATTGATGTGCGACAGTATCGACTAGACGACCTTCACCGGAATATTGGGATTGTGTCTCAAGAATCGGTGCTTTTTAACGATACCGTTCGTAGCAACATCGCTTTTGGTCGTGAAGACATATCGATAGAGAAGATCATTGAAGCTGCCAAAATTGCACATGCCCATCAATTCATCATGGAATTGGAAAACGGGTATGACACGATCATTGGTGAGCGCGGAAACAAACTTTCAGGTGGTCAACGTCAACGATTGAGCATTGCCCGTGCGGTTTTAAAGGATCCAGCCATTTTGATTTTAGATGAAGCCACATCAGCTTTGGATACAGAAAGTGAACGCTTGGTTCAGGAGGCATTGGTAGATCTAATGAAAGACCGAACGTCTCTGGTAATTGCGCACCGTCTTAGTACCATCGTTCAGGCGGATGAGATTTTGGTACTTTCAAAAGGAGAAATTATTGAACGCGGAGATCATAAATCCTTAATGGCAGAAAAAGGAACATATTTTAATCTGTGTTCTTTACAAGGAATTCATCAATAAATGACAATACATTCAAAAGAGTTCATTACATTTATTAGGTCAAGGAATACAGTTATTTTGACCGATTACTCAATGAAAGTTGTAATTGGCTTAATAATTGTTAATTAGAGACAACTCTTTTACTTGCGAGACGTTACTTAGTTATTATGCGAAACTTGATTTGGATATTGATGTTTTTACCCCTTGTGCTTCAAGCGCAATTGGTGACGAATATCCAATCGCCGGGTACGCTTGTTCAAAACACCCTTCTTGGTCCGGGAGTAACCGTATCTAATATAAATTATTCAGGAACTGGAAGTGCAATCGGCTATTTCAACGGACAAAACACGAATCTCGGACTAGATGAAGGTATTGTTATCACTACAGGGACAGTAGCCCAGGGTGGCTCAGGGCCTCACGGGCCAAACAACTCTTTCAACGCTGGTGTTGATAACGGCTCACCTGGATATAGTGCTTTGAGTGCTTTGATTGGAGGATCACCTACTAAAAATGCCGCAATTCTTGAATTTGATTTCGTACCCTACTCGGATACTGTTCGTTTTAGATATGTATTTGGTTCAGAGGAATATCCGGAATTCGTTGGTTCTGAGTTTAACGATGTTTTCGCATTTTTCATTTCCGGCCCGGGAATCGCGGGAGTTCAGAATATGGCGAGATTGCCTGGTGGTCAGGCAGTAGCCATTAATAATGTCAATAACGGCTCTACCAACAGTGGGCCATGCACCAATTGTGCGAATTATATCAATAATGGAGATGGCAGCACTGCCCCTAACAACGGCTCGAGTTTCTACATTCAATACGATGGATTTACCAAAGTTCTAGAGGCAGTGTCTCGAGTACAGTGCGGACAAACCTATCACTTAGTGATTGCAATTGCCGATGCAGTTGATGGAATTTATGATTCCGGGATTTTCTTGGAAGCGAATTCCTTGTCTTCAAAAGTGCCGGTAGAAGTGGATTACACCATGAGTTTTGATGCTTTTAATGACGGCGAAACCATGGCTGAAGGTTGTGTTAACACGAACGTCACATTGACTCGAGGAGCGAATAATTCAGGTACTGCACTTACTATACCTATCAGCGTTACGGGAACTGCAACTCCTGGTACTGATTATACGGCAATTCCGGCATCAGTGACTTTTAATCCAGGTCAAACCACCGTAACTTTCTCTTTCAGTGCGTTAGCTGATGGATTAACAGAAGGTGTTGAAACCGTAAATCTGATCTTTCAGATACCAGATCCATGTGGCAACATCAATCCGATCGAATTGAATTTGAAGATAAACGATATCCAGCCGGTTGAAGTCGAATTAGCAACGGATGATATTATTTGTCCTGGGCAACCTATAGAAGTGATTGCTACTCCTAGTGGTGGTGTTGGTCCGTACACATTTGTGTGGAGCACTGGAGAAACAACATCTTCCATTTTTGTCAGCCCATCTACTACTCAAACCTATTCGGTTTCAGTAACAGATGATTGTTTAGGCGAAACGGCTATTGGATCGATTACTGTAACTGTACCCGTATTTCAACCATTTACCTTAGCAACATCTCCGAACATTGTTGAGATTTGTCCGTTTATTCCTAGAGAATTGGTTGCAACTCCAGCGGGAGGAGCCGGAGCCTACACTTACCAGTGGATGGATGCAAGTGGGTCCATTATTGGAACGGATTCTATGATCACTGTTTCTCCTGGATCAAGCACGCAATATTCCGTTATCGTTACTGATTTATGTGGTAACATATTGAATGGAACCATCCAATACACGATCACAAGTCCTCCGTTAGTGATCACAGTTTCTCCAGATTTGGAAATTTGTCCGTGGGAACCTACCGTACTTTCAGTATCTGCTTCGGGAGGATATGGATCTTATTTTTATTTTTGGGAACATTCCGGAGAGACAACTTCAAGTGTAACGGTAACACCAAATGTTACAACCACCTATACTGTTCGTGTGTATGACGAGTGCCAAACTTTTTATGTAGAAGGTGAAGTAACTGTAACGGTTATTGAACCGGTTGCTAATTTTGAAATGATTAGTGGGTTAACATTTGAAGACCTTCCTGTAACATTTCAAAACCTGAGTTCAGGGGCAGTAACGTATGAGTGGGATTTTGGCGATGGTCAACGTTCAGACCTAACACATCCTTCCAATACCTACGACCTTCCAGGCCAGTATGAGGTGACGCTTATAGCAACAAACGATTTAGGTTGTAAGGATACCGTTTCAAAAATCATAACGATACAAGAAGAATACTGGGTTTACGTTCCAAACACATTTACTCCTGATGGAAATGAGTTCAACAATACATTCTTCGCAAGTACCATTAAGATCAAGGAACTAACTATTTGGATTTTCAACCGCTGGGGCGAAAACGTTTTTAAATCAAATGACGTTCATTTCATTTGGGATGGGACCTATGAAGGTTTCTTAGTTCCAGATGGGACCTACACCTACAAAATACGTTACTTGACCAACTCCGGAATCGAAGAAACCATCGTCGGTCATATTAACGTCTTGCGATAAATCAAAGTGATTTTGTTCTTCCACCGTCAACAGGAATATTGATCCCATTGATATAGCTGGCTTCCGGAGACGCAAGAAATACTACTGCATTGGCAATCTCTTCTGGCTCAGCAATACGCTTCATTGGAGATTCCATGGCCATTTCCTCAAATATCGCGTCTGTATCAACTCCTGTTTTTTCTGATTTCGCTTCTGCTATGGATTGCAAACGAATAGTGTTCGTCGCTCCTGGTAATACGTTGTTCACCGTTATATTGAATTGTCCCAACTCATTTGCCAAGGTTTTGCTCCAATTGGCAACAGCTCCTCGGATCGTGTTCGACACACCCAATCCCGGCAACGGTTGTTTGACAGAAGTTGAAATGATATTGATAATACGACCACCCCCTCTTTTTTTCATGATTGGCACTAATGATTGCACCAGAACATGATTACACAATAAATGCTGTTCAAAGGTATTTACGAACTCCTCAATGGAAGCATCGATAATTGGCCCTCCTTTAGGTCCTCCAGAATTATTTACCAAGATGTCGGCAACACCTCCGTTTTCTATATATGTACCTATGGCTTTTTGAACATTTTGATAACTGGAAAAATCCGCTGAAATAAAAGTGTGATTCTGTCCGGATGATGCATCAAGCTCTAAACAAACATTATTCAGTTTTTCCGGGTTTCTTGCCAATAATACAAGAGATGCTCCACGTTCCGCTAGAATTTTTGCAACTGATTTTCCGATTCCTTGAGAACTTCCGCACACCAAGGCAACTTTACCAATAAGATCTTTCATGCAGACAAAAGTAAGCAAATCCCAAGAACGAAAAATTTCAAATATAAAATGAGGAAATCGTTAAATATTCATTTAGGATGGTTCAATGCTAAAAATGTATCGAATAGTTCAAATGAATTATTTACTTTTACTGTGGTTTTATTAAAATTCTATTAACATGAGAAATCAATACCTTCTGTTTATGTTTTCCACTATTATGGCTTTATTTAGCTCAACTTTAGTGAAAGCGCAAACGACTATTATTGGTGCTGGTGCTGCAACAGGTACCGCGTCTAATATAGGTCCAATTTACAGGTCATCGGCAACCAGTGCCTTTGATTTTAGTCAACAGTTCTACCTGTATACACAAGCGGAGTTGGCTGCCGCTGGGATTAACCCGGGTGATTTTATTAACTCCGTTGCTTTTTTCAAAGACAATACGTTCGGGACAACTGCTGGTAACAACGTGTCCATTTGGCGTATTTACATGAAAAATTCGGCTGTTGCACCGTCCACTACTTGGTCTAGTGGTAATTTCGCCACACAATCGGCTGGTGCGACATTAGTTTATGATAACCCAGCCCAAGTTATCCCAACAACAACAGGTTTTATCACATTAACATTTATATCACCTTTTGTTTACACGGGTGGTAACTTAGAAATCGGCTCTTATTGGGATTGTAGTTTGTTTACAACAAGTGGTCCAACAACAGGGGCATTTTCATGGAAGCGTGATCCGCTGACAAACCAAGTATTTGGAACAAGCGGTACAAGCGCTGCTTTAACAATGACTTTGCAAACCGGACGTCCACAAATCCAGATCGGTTATACTCCTGGAACACCTTGTGTGGCACCTCCAACTCCGGGTAGCGTTGTTTCATCCGTATCCAACATTTGTCCTGGTGTTAACTTCAACTTATCTTTATCAGGCAACTCGTTTGGAGCCGGACAAACATACCAATGGCAATCTTCTCCTACAGGAGCTGTTGGAACCTTCACAAATATTGGAGGAGCGACAAACTCGGCCTATTCTGCATCACAAACAGTAGATACTTATTATCGTTGTTATTTAACATGTTCTGGTTTGTCCGATACTGCGGCTGCAGTTTTTGTTACAACCAACAACTTCTTGAACTGTTACTGTACATCGAGTGCAACGTCCACTGCGGATGATG
>JBMLQF010000233.1:0-19352 GCA_049241705.1 Fluviicola sp.
GTGAGCTCACTCCTTGCTCAGGAAGAGACGGTGTACCCGCAACGTATTTTTTCTGGTAATTACCAGATTGAGGAAAACGAATCGGGTCAGTTTGGCGTAAAGGACCTCAAGGGAAACACTGTAGTTCCATTCGTCTATAATCGCATTGTGGAACACCCGGAAGGATTGATTGTATTCAAGAAGAATAAAACCAGCGGCTACGAACGCACCTACTCTTCCGGATATTACAACAAAGCTCTCAAACTGATCCTACCGTGTAATTACAGCAGTGTGGTTCCTTCTGAAGACGGCATGTTGGTGGCTTGTCAGAACAAAGACCGCAAATACGGTTTGGTAGACACTACAGGGCGCATTTTCATTCCTTTCCAATACGACGATCTGCACCCGGAATCAGACAATCTGTTATGCGCCAAACGAGAGACCAAATACGGTTACTTGGATCAAAAAGGAAAAACGATCATTCCTTTCAAATTCAATTTTGCTCGCTCGTTCTCAGAAGGTTTTGCTGTTGCCACCACAGAAACGCTATTCGGATTCATCGATAAACGTGGACACTTTGCTATTGACGAGAAATTTACCGGAGCCAATGATTTCCAATACGGGTATGCCGAAGTGTTCATCAACGACGAAGCCAGCTGCATCAATGCAAAAGGCGAATTGGTCTTTCCATTCATTTTTCGTTCGATCGTGCCTGTGGGCAACCACCAATTCGTTTTTGAAGCGCCGGATACCTACCGCGGACAATTGCAAACCTTACTCAAGACAACGCCCATTTCAGATAAACTGGACCAAACTATTCCTTTCGTTGAGCCGAAGAAGGAAACACAAAACAGCGACGACCTGTACGCGGATGAAATGACCTTTGAATTTGTAGGCATCGTAACGAAAGATAAACAGCTGATCGGAGGTGAATCTTTCCGTTCTGTACACTTTCTGAAGTCGGAAAAACTGATGAATTTCTACGCAGTACAATCGGTCAATGAGATCAAACTGAAAGAAAATTGGAATTACGCACTACTATCCGGAAGTGGAGCTTTGATTACCGAATACCGTTTTTTGGAGTTGTCTTCGGACGATCTGAACGAGCATGTTTATTGTTCAGAAGAACTCAATGAAAAATTGGTGCGCCGTGAATTATTCATGGATGGAACACTCGGCAAAGAGAAAAAATAGATCAGCGCTTTTCCAGTAGTTCCTGCCAACGTTTCGGTCGCAATGCCGGATGCCATCCAAAACCTTTGAGCCACTTTTGTTCATCTTCAATTTGGTCCATCGGATAGAAAGTTCCTTCAGGTTCTTGCAAGAAGGTAATGCCTTTCACTTCACCACTATCCAAATAAACGATCATTTCTGCAGACAAAGCACGATTCATTCCACTGCGTTTAATTGTCACCAAAGAATCGGTGCGTTCTTCGCTTTCCGGAAAATAAATGGTCTGAGCATTGCCGATCACCTTGGCCTTCACCAATTCGTTCTTCGCAAAGTAAGCCCACATTTCGCGTCCCGTCATTTGATTGTAATAGACTCCGGAATCCAATTCATTGGCGGCAAAAGCATTCCAACGCAAATGTGCTTTTTCGATGAGCGTATCGTTCTTGATATAAACGCGAATACTATCTCCGCGCAATTCTGAATTCTGTGCCCAGAAATAAGGTTGTCCCCACAATTCCATCCAGCCTTTTTCTTTGTCGTAAAGCAAGCTATCTGCACTTCCTTGCAGTTTATTCTGAAACAAGCGCACATCACGGTGGCCGTTCAAACGCACCGTTTTATTGGCTGTGTCCCGATAGTGGAAAAGCGTATCTGCCCGTACGTACAACGTATCTTTTGATTTCATGAAGGTGATCAGGGGTTGATCATACACCTTATCGAACTTCTTGGTGTCATCCGACAACAAATATCCTCCACGCAGTTGCACTTTCTGGGCTGTATCACGAAGGATCACGTTTCCTTTACCGATCGCTAGTTTCGTTTTTGGCGCGTAATACAAACTATCTCCCTCAATGATCCGTGGCGCTTGATCGATGCGCGCATTTCCTTGTAGAACACCTTCCTCCGTTTTAACATCGTACCAGCCTTTTTTACAGAAGAGTTTTGTTTTCTTTTGGGTAATATCAGTTGGTCCGTAAAAATAAATGCGGTGTTTTAAGTAATTGTATTGTAAGGTGTCCGTTGTCATTTTCAGATCAGGTCCTTTGTACACCACATTTCCCTTAAAAAAACTCTCTTCGGTATTTGGATGAAAGTAACCAACTTGGCTGGTCAACACTTCTTGCGTGGTGATATTTTCAATTTTCCCGCCATAACGATAGATCGCCTGAGCGCGTTTGGCATCATACTCCAGTGTATCCGTTGTGACTTTATACTCCCGGTCACGTACACGGACATTTCCCCACAACTTCGCCATGCGCGTCTTTCCGTTGTAATACATGGAATCGCAGAACAGGTTAAGGGTATCGGCTTTGTTCAAATGCACCTTTCCATAGGCCCACACTTCTTTGGTTTTCGGTTTGTAATGTGCCGAATCGCAGAACATGATATTGCCTTGATACGTGAAGGTGATGTTGCCCGTTAAACGCTCCAATCCTGTTTTTTCATCGTAGGAAAGTCGTTCAGCTCCCGGTTGTAATTCCAACCAGTCATTTTGTGCAGAAGCGTGATATGCACACACAAAAATTGCGCTCACTACAAGCGCAATTCGTTGAATATATGTGTGCAATTTTTGCATTATTTCGTTGCCAACGTTTGCTTTCTGTCCGGACCTACCGAAACAGTGGTCACAGGCACTTCCAAATGTCGTTCCAAATATGTCACGTAATCTTTCAATGCTTGTGGCGCATCCGCAAATGATGACAATTTAGTAAGATCCGTATTCCATCCCGGTAAATCTTCGTAGATCGGTTCGATCTCAACTCCATCAATATCGTACGGCAAATAATCAACTTCTTCTCCGTTAATGCGGTACTTAGTGCAAGCACGGATCGTATCGAACTTATCCAATACGTCAGCTTTCATCATGGCTAATTCCGTTACACCGTTGATCATGATCGCATACTTCATTGCTGGAAGATCGATCCAACCACAGCGACGTGGACGACCTGTAGTAGAACCAAATTCACGTCCTTCCTGACGGATCTGCTCACCTACTTCATCCAACAACTCAGTTGGGAATGGTCCAGAACCAACACGTGTACAGTACGCTTTGAAGATACCGATCACATCACCAATTTTTGATGGCGCAATACCTAATCCAGTACAAGTTCCTGCTGTTACCGTATTGGAAGAAGTAACGAATGGGTACGTTCCAAAGTCGATATCCAACATGGTTCCTTGAGCACCTTCAGCCAAGATCTTTTTACCTGATTTCATGGCTTCGTTCAAGTATTGTTCGCTGTCAACAGCTGTTAAACTGCGCAATACGTTGATCCCTTCCATCCAAGGTCCTTCCAGTTCAGCCAAATCGTATTCAAAACCATCGTAGTGTTTCAACATGTTTTCGTGCTTCTCTACCAAGGCTTTGTACTTGTCCATGAAGTTTGGCAAGAAAATATCCCCCACACGCAAACCGTTACGTCCGGTTTTGTCCATGTAAGTAGGACCGATACCTTTCAAAGTAGAACCAATTTTATTCTTTCCTTTCGCAGCTTCGGATGCAGCATCCAACAAACGGTGCGAAGGCAAGATCAAATGTGCTTTTTTAGAAATGATCAAACGCTTTTTGATATCGATATTGAACGGTACCAATTTCTCCAATTCTTTTTGGAAAACAACCGGATCGATCACCACACCGTTTCCGATCAAATTGATCACATGACCATGAAAGATACCTGAAGGAATGGTATGCAACACGTGTTTCACACCTTCGAATTCCAAGGTATGTCCTGCGTTTGGTCCTCCCTGAAAGCGTGCAATGATATCGTACTGCGGCGTTAACACGTCCACAATTTTACCTTTTCCCTCATCACCCCATTGCAGGCCTAATAGTACATCTACTTTCATGTCAATTATTTAGCGTTCGCCTTTGCTTCGTCGAGCGTTGCGTAACTTGTGAAAATTTCATTTAGTTTGGATAGTTGGAACAATTTTGCAACCGTTGGCTGTAAACCAACCAAGATGCAATCCCCTCCGTTGTTGCGACTGCGTGTAAGCATGCGTACGAAGAAGTTCAAACCGGTAGAATTGCAATACTCCAATTCGGATGCATCACAGATCCAGTTCTTCGTTCCTTTTTCGGTAGCCGCAGCTACTTGTTCGAAGCAAGCCACCATGCCCTCATCAGACATGATACGACCTTTAATGGTCACCACACCGTTTGCTCCGGATGTATTTACGAGGTAGTTTGCGCTCATACTCCTTATTCCTTTTCCGATTCGTTCTTCACCGCATAAAAGTAGAGCGAATGATGCTGCACTTTCACCCCGAAGACTTCCTCGATCGTTGCTTTGATATTTTGGATGCGTGGATCACAGAACTCGATCACTTCACCGGTATCGGTAACGATCACGTGGTCATGCTGCTTGGATCCATGAGATTTTTCGAATTGCGCGATGTTCTTCCCGAATTGGTGTTTGCGCACCAAATTACAAGCCAACAAAAGTTCAATAGTATTGTACAAAGTGGCACGGGAAACGCGGTAATTCTGGTTCTTCATTTTGATGTACAAGGACTCGATATCGAAATGTCCCTCGTAATTGTAGATCTCCGCAAGTATCGCGAAACGTTCAGGCGTTTTTCGGTGCCCGTTCTGCTCCAGATAAGCGGAAAAAATATTCCGAACCGTACTTTGCAAATCTTGTTGTTGCATCCGTCAAATTGAAAGGGCAAAAGTAGTGATTATTCGGGGATTCTGACAAACACTTTTCCACAAAGAATGAACAACTAAATCATTTTACTCACGCACCTTTTCTTCTTCACTCGTATCCCAGCGCTCTACCCTTTTCACACCTTCCACTTGCTCGAATTTGCGCATCAAGGTATCCAAATGCTCGGTATCGTAAACCAACACGCGGATGCGACCTTCAAACATCCCGTCATTTGCCTCAAAGCTGATCGATTTCATGTTCACGTTCAACTCATTCGAAATGACTTCAGTGATCTTGTTCACGATCCCTACATCATCGATCCCGATCAATCGGATAGCAGCTACGCGTTCTGTTAAACTATCACCAGCCCAACGCGCTTTCACACAACGATAAGCCATTTTCGACTGCAAATGCTCGGCGTTTGGACAGTTGATGCGGTGAATCTTGATCCCTTCTGAAATCGTTATGAATCCAAACACTTTATCTCCCGGAATTGGATGGCAACATTTCGCCATTTGGTATTGAATGTTCTTGAAATCCTCCCCAATGATGATCGTATCTTCCTTCTTATTAATCTTCGGATAGATATCCAATTCATGGCGAACTTTTCCTTGCTGGGTTTTGCGATCAACTTGCAACAATCCGTTCACATTGTCCAATTCGCGCATCTTACCCAGATCGATCTTTCCTTTGGCGATGCGTATGTAGAGATCCGTAGCTGTCGGCATGCCGTAAAAACGCTCCAACATGGTGATGTTCTCGGAAACAAAACGGATATTGAATTGCTTGAATTTGCGTTCCAAGATCTCACGTCCATCCATAGCGATCTGCTTACGCTCATCATTCAAGGCACTTTTGATGCGTTGACGCGCTTTTGCGGTACCCACTAGTCGCAACCACTCTTCCGTAGGCTTTTGCTTTGGCGAGGTGATGATCTCCAACTGATCTCCGTTATGCAATTGATAACTCAGCGGAACCAAGCGGTTGTTGACCTTGGCTCCAATACACTTATCTCCGATCGCCGAGTGAATATCATACGCAAAATCCAGGATTGTTGAGCCCACCGGAAGCACGCGCAAATCCCCTTTCGGTGTAAAGACATAGATCTCATCATTGAACAGGTTCATTTTGAACTCGTCCACGAAATCCATTGCGTTCACATCCGGATTCTCTAACAATTCACGTATCTCTGCGATCCAGCGATCGAACTTAGAGTCGTCCTTCTGATTTTCTTTATATCGGTAATGCGCCGCCAGTCCTTTCTCTGCCACCTCATCCATACGTTTCGTACGAATCTGCACCTCCACCCATTTTCCTTGTGGCGACATCACCGTTGTATGCAACGATTCGTATCCATTTGCACGTGGAGTCGAGATCCAGTCGCGTAAACGATCCGGACTTGGTTGGTAAAAATCGGTCACGATCGAGTACACACGCCAGCAATCGGCTTTTTCCAATTCCATTGGAGAATCCAAAATGATGCGAATCGCGAAGAGGTCGAAAACCTCCTCGAAAGGCAAGTCTTTGGTTTGCATTTTTCGCCAGATCGAAGAGATCGACTTGGTGCGTGCCTTGATATCGAAATCAAACCCTTCTTTTGCCAGTGCTTCACGAATCGGGTGTACAAAACGACGAATGAAACGATTCCGAACGTCTTTGGTGCTTTTCAGCTTCGACTGAATGTCGTTGTACACCTCTGTTTCTGTGTACATCATCGCCAAATCTTCCAATTCCGTTTTGATGGAATACAAGCCTAAACGGTGTGCCAGCGGCGCATACAAGAATTTAGTTTCAGAAGCGATCTTTACTTGTTGTTCCGGCTTCATCGAACTCAGTGTACGCATGTTGTGCAAGCGATCCGCCAATTTGATCAGCACTACCCGCAAATCATCCGAGATCGTAAGGATCATCTTACGGAAATTCTCAGCCTGAACAGAAGTATTTTGATCAAAGGCATCCGGGATCTTGGTCAAACCATCAATGATCCGTCGTGCTTTCACTCCGAAAAGATCCTCGACATCCTGCAAAGTGATATGCGTATCCTCCACGGTGTCGTGTAGCAAAGCACAAGCAATGGAAGTAGCTCCCAAGCCCATTTCCTCGGCACAAATACGCGCCACAGCAATTGGATGATAGATATAAGGTTCGCCAGACTTGCGGCGCATTTCCTTGTGGGCCTCAACAGCTACGTCGAATGCTTTACGGATATAGGCCGTGTCTTGTCGCGAACGATTTTTTGTCGCGCGCAACAATCCTTTGAAAGCCAAGAGGATTTCTTTTCGTTCTTTTTCGAGATCAATTTTCTGCTCCATGCGGGTAATAATACAAGCAATTATACTACAAAGATAGCGGGAAAAAGAAGCATAATTCAGGAAATGAATGGTAGTGTTAACAATGTCGTGTTTAGACGCGAAGTATCGCATCGGCTATCCCAAATCAATGTTTACATTTTTACAGTTAATTAAAAAACAAGTTGAGTATTAAAATCAACAAGATAAAACTTAAGTCATAAAATAGACAAAGAGAGACCAGGCAAATAAATTCATTCCTTAGCACATCTTCAGTTTGAAACAAAATACTTGAAATAATTACTGACAAGAACTACGAAACGAATAAAAAATTGCTATCAAAAATGTTCTAGGGTTTACAACCCTAGACGGGTCAAGTCATTTTTTTGCGGTATTTTAAATTCGCACGCGCGATCTACAATTTCGCAGAAAACCACCTGTAATCCCAACCTCTACTTCCTCTTTTTAAAGCATAAAAAAGTCCCGATCTCAACTAGACCAGGACTTTACTTTGTTGTTCATTATTTCTTAGAACGGCTTCGCAGGCAACACTTTTCCTGTTACTTCTCCAAAACCGATACGCACTCCATCTTTTTGCGAGAATCCGCGCATGATCACTGTATCTCCATCTTGGATAAACTTACGATCTGAACCATCGTTCATTGGAAGCGGTTTCGTTCCTTTCCAGGCCAATTCCAACATAGAACCGTAAGAATCCGGCGTTGGACCCGAGATCGTTCCGGAACCCATCAAATCGCCACATCGGATGTTACAGCCATTCACGGTATGGTGCGCCAATTGTTGCGCCATATTCCAGTACATGTATTTGAAGTTAGAAGTACAGATCTTGGTTTCACCCGCGTTTTCCGGCTGAATGTAAACCTCTAACTGCACGTCGTACGACAATTGCCCGTCAAATTTCAAGTACGGCAACACTTCCGGTTCTTGATTCGGAGTATCTACGCGATATGGTTGCAATGCATCCAAGGTTACGATCCAAGGAGAAACAGTTGACGCGAAGTTCTTTGCCAAGAATGGCCCTAGTGGTACATACTCCCAAGTTTGAATATCGCGTGCCGACCAGTCGTTGAACAGGCACAAACCGAAAATAAAATCTTCCGCCTCCCCAGTTGAAATGCGATCGCCCATTGGCTTCCCGTCAAAGGTAATAAAGGCCATTTCCAATTCGAAGTCCAAATTGCGACAAGGCGCAAAGATCGGATTCTCTTCCGGATTTGGTTTGATCTGTCCCATTGGACGATAGATCGGGGTCCCTGAAACTACGACAGAAGACGCACGACCGTGATATCCAACCGGAATCCACAACCAGTTTGGCAACAAGGCATTTGCCGGATCCCGGAACATCATCCCTACATTGGTAGCGTGTTCACGAGAAGAATAGAAGTCTGTATAATCGCCAATTTCAACCGGCATACACATGGTTACATGATCAACCGGGATCAACACCTGGTCTACGTGATGTGCATTCTTTTGCAAGTCTTGTTGGTTTGCATCCATCAATTTGGAAATGCGGTTGCGCAAATCGCGCACAGCTTTTTTACCACGACGCATCATGGCATTCAAAGAGCAGGTATCGAAGTCAGACAATTCGAAGGGCAAATTCTCCAAGTAACCCAAAACAAACAAGGATTTCAGATCGATTACTTTATCACCGATACGCGAAGCCACGCGTGGAGTTAGATTTTCATTCTTAACCACCCCAAATGGCAGGTTTTGAATTGGGAAATCAGAATTGGCAGGTACTTTTACCCACGATTTCAAATTTGGATTATTTGCAGGAATTGTTGACATAGTTATCTAATTACGCTGCAAAGTTACGAATTGTTGAAATACAACTTTCAAAGGAAATTCGTGAACAATTAAAAAACTAACAAAAAGTTAGAAATTAATAAGCTTGTTTCGAAATCAAGAACCCATACAACAAAAAAGGGGCACGATCATTCGCACCCCTTCCACTGTAAAATCTATTTCTTACCACTGAAACAACGGTCGGCCCGACATCAAGGCATTCACCTCTTTGCGTACGGCTTCGATGGTTGCTTCGTCGTTGATATTGGTCAACACGCGGTCGATCAACGCAACGATTTGTGGAATTTCATTTTCTTTTACACCGCGAGAAGTCAATGCAGGCGTACCCACACGAATCCCGGAAGTAACGAACGGAGATTCCGTATCAAATGGAACCATGTTCTTGTTCACCGTGATATCCGCTTTTACTAATCCATTCTCAGCATCTTTACCAGTTACTCCTTTTGAGCGCAAATCGATCAACATGCTATGGTTATCTGTACCACCTGAAACGATCGCGTAACCCAATTTCACGAATTCTTCCGCCATTACAGCCGCATTCTTTTTCACTTGCGCCATGTATTGCTTGTAGTTGTCTGTCAAGGCTTCACCAAAGGCAACAGCTTTCGCTGCGATCACGTGCTCCAACGGACCTCCTTGAATCCCCGGGAAAACTGCTGCATCCAGCAAAGCCCCCATCGATTTCAAGTTTCCGTTTTGCCAGCGCAATCCAAATGGATTTTCGAAATTGTGGCGCATCATGATCACACCTCCACGTGGCCCACGTAATGTTTTATGTGTAGTTGTAGTAACGATATGACAATGCTCCAATGGATCGTTCAACAATCCTGCAGCGATCATACCAGCCGGGTGAGAGATATCTGCTAATACCAAAGCCCCTATTTCATCAGCCACTTTACGGATACGTGCATAATCCCAGTCGCGAGAATAAGCAGAGGCCCCACAAATGATCATTTTTGGTTGTTCACGACGTGCTACTTCTTCCAACATGTCGTAATCCACAAAACCAGTTTCTTTTTTCACACCGTAGAAGAACGGCTTGTACAATCTTCCGGAGAAGTTCACTGGTGAACCGTGCGTCAAGTGACCTCCATGACTCAAATCAAAACCAAGGATCTTATCACCCGGTTGCAAACAAGCCAAGAAAACGGCTGCATTCGCTTGGGCTCCAGAGTGTGGTTGTACGTTTGCCCAAGTTGCGCCAAACAATTTACACAAACGATCAATAGCCAGTTGCTCTACCTTGTCCACTACTTCACATCCTCCGTAGTAGCGTTTTCCTGGTAATCCTTCTGCATATTTGTTGGTCAAAACAGAACCCATTGCTTCCATCACCTCATCTGAGACGAAGTTTTCAGAGGCAATTAACTCAATTCCATGTTCCTGACGCTGTCTTTCGGCAGCAATCAAATCAAATACTTCTTGATCGCGTTTCATTGTAATTTTGTTTGTGTTTATGTCCCGCAGGACGATTATCTATTTACTGTAGTTAATAGCCATAATTTTTCGCAAACCTTCTTCCAGAGTAGTTAAAGGTTTATAGCTGGTCATTTCCAACAATTTATCTGAACTACCAACGCGGCGCTCTACTTCATAGTCGTAGCGTTTTTTGGGAGCCTCAATATATTGGATCAAAGAAGAGGAACCTGTAATCTCTTTGATCTTATTTGCCAGATCTTCGATACACCATTCAGCTTCATTGGCGATATTCACAATGTGACAACCTTTTGCGTCCATCAAGCGCACACATGCTTCAACGGTATCATCAATGTAGGTGAAATCACGTGTTTGTTGACCTGATCCAAAAACAGTTAATGGTTCGTTTGCCATCGCCTGCTCAAAGAAGCGCGGCACCACCATACGATTATCTTGGTTGTAACCATACACATTGAAAAAACGCAAGGAAATGACGTTAACACCTTTTTTCTCGTGATGTGAAGCCAAGTAGATTTCGTTATAACGTTTTGCCATGGCATAAGAAGTACGTGGATCTACCAAGATTTCTTCTGTCAATACGTTTTCAAAAGCAGTATGACCATAAATACCACTTGTAGAAGCATACATGATCTTTTTCACGTTGTTTGCTAAAGCAGCAAGGGCAACATTGCGTGTACCGATCACTTCTACATCCATCGTATCAACAGGATTGTCTGCCACGATGTCCACACCCAATACTGCAGCAAAGTGAAAAATCACATCACAACCTACCGATAGTTCAGTTACCAAACCAGCATCGCGAACATCTCCTTGAACAAAGCGAATTCGTTCAAAAATTTCACGCTCAATTTTGTTGCCGCGTAGTAGATTGTCGAGCACCGTTACTTCGTGACCTTCATGAACCAATCTTCTGGTAAGATTACTTCCAATAAAGCCGGCACCACCTGTGATTAATATGCGCATGGTATGAGTTTACGGCACAAAAATAAAGGAATTTACTCAGCGCCTGTAGGAATTAATAAGAAAAGTATTGACAACCTGCGTTATACCCGTTTTATCGCGTGTAAACGATGGGACATTTGTTGGTCAGTTCTACGAATAATTCCATTTTCTGTCAGGCCATCGATACGTACGAACCCACTGGCATGTATGATCTCATTCTGTTCCAGAACGATACCTACATGATGTATTCTCCCGGAATCATTGATGAAAAACGCCAAGTCACCGGGCAATTTCTCATCGAATAGAATATCTCTTCCCAGTTCAATTTGTTGATAAGCGTCTCTAGGAAGATTGTGGTCAAAAATTCGGTAAACGACCTGCGTAAATCCAGAACAATCAATTCCCCACAAAGTCTTACCACCCCATAAGTAAGGTGTATTTAGATAATTTAATGCTAATTCTGTCAAGGTATGCGGAAAGGGCTCTTCGCCATCCAACCATTCATAGGTGTTGGGTCCAATACTGAAATGCGGTGTCAACTCAACTGATACGAACGAACCACGTCCAATGCGTTGCTCTCCAAAAGGACCTTTTACTGATCTTTGCGCCGCATGTTCGGTGGTAATTCCATCTAACCAACGATACACTTCTTTTTCGGTCAGCTGTAACAGTAACTTTTCATCTGTCCATCCTTCATAACCATCCATCATGGAACGCACCTTGCGCCATTGATCAATTTGCTCCAAAATCTCTACAGGCTCACCAAAAAGCAATTGGGAAATCATTTCAGCACGATCGCTCGCTTCAGAACGCAAGGGCGCAACAGCTACATGACAGTATGCAAACATGATCACTTTTTAGGGAAGTTAGACATTTTCGTCAAATTGATGGCTTGCTGCATGTGGCGTTCGTTGTGATAAGCGACAAACAACAATGCGTCACCAAAACGCAGGCGAATGATCTTCGAAATTGAAATGGGCACTTTTACCTTTCTGACATTTACAAAGATGGCTTTCTCAAGCACTTCCAACAGTTCTTTTTGCCCCAACAGCAAGGTCTCGACCTCTTTCCCATCAACCATGTGGGAATTTACGGAAGGATTGTAGTTTTTAGGCGCATTGAACTTGCGCTTCACATTCTGTTGTTTCCCTAATTTCATGGATTGCCATGCCGATCTACCCAAAGGCGAAGAGTTGAAAATCTCCTTTGGTTCCGTGAATCGCGTTTTGGCCATCTTATCAAAAAAAGCTGGATGGTAATACGCCGCATATCCGTTCAAATGCGCAAAGATTTCAGCAATGCTCCAAGCATCCTTGGAAGGCTTCCAACTCAATTGAGCTTCCGATAAGGAACTGAATTTACCTTTCAATAGCTGAATGTTGCGCTCTGTGATCGTTGCCACTTCCGTAAATAACCATTGAGTTGTCATGCGCTTCTGAATAGGTTCACAAAGATAAGTCATGTACATCATAAACAAAACTTATTCAGCAAAAAGCAACCTTTTTAAACATTTCACTATCTTTCGAATATGAAGTCACTGGTACGCTTTTTTTGTTGTCTTTTAATCGGGCTGCACGCTTTTGGGCAAGCGGACGATCACAAACACCCGACAATGGGCGGACTCATTGAGAACAAAGGACAATGGGACAGCCCGGTGTTATTTCACTCAAGAACACAATCGCAATCAGTTTGGGTACAACAACATGGGTTTATTTATGATATTCGGGATTATAGTTCACTACGAAAGGCGCATCTAAATCCTATTCCTGAAGAAACCGATATAACCTATAACTCGACGATTGTCGCGATGCATTTCGTGGGTTCATCTGCTACCGCTAGTATTGAAAAGGAAAAAGCAAGTACGCATTATTACAATTACTTTTTAGGCAACAACCAAGCGAAATGGGCCAAAGACGTGCATGCTTACGAAAACGTGACATTAAAAGCACTTTACGACGGGATCGACCTGAAGGTAATGGATGATGGCCACACGTTCAAATCCGAGTGGTGGTGTGCTCCGGGAAGCGATCCAAAAAAGATTCAGATCGATTGGAAAGGAGCCAAACAAGTGCGTATTGACGAACAAGGAAATCTGGTAGTGCTAACGCCACTTGGTACCATTACTGAAGGAAAACCGATTGCTTATGCCTTGTTGAACGGGAAGAAAATTCCGGTTAACTGTTCCTACCAACTGATCGATGATCGCGTTTCATTCTTATTAGGAAAATATCCTGCGGCAGCGACATTGGTCATTGATCCGACGCTTGTCTTTGCAACATATTGTGGATCCGTAACAGACAATTTCGGTATGACCGCCACTTATGGATATGATGGGTCAGCTTTCTCTGCAGGAACAGTTTACGGAAACGCCTATCCTACCCCGGATAATTTGGCCTACGATGTGGCCTCCAATTTTACAGTCGTGAATGTCGCTGGTTCGGTAACGACAGATGCGTTCATTTCGCGGTACAATCCGGATGGTTCCACCATGTTGTGGACAACCTTTGTGGGTGGTGGAGATAACAATCAAGGCACAGAAACGGCGCATAGTTTGATCTGTGACAAGCAAAACAACATCTACATTTATGGTGTTACCTCAAGTTTGGATTTCCCGATCGTGAACGGCTATCAAACAGCACATGCCGGAGGTTCAGCACTTTCCATCCAATTCAACGGATCGAATTTTGGAACAACAGGAACCGATATTTTCGTCGCCAAATTCAGTGCAAACGGTCACAATTTACTTGGCTCCACTTATTTAGGTGGCTCGGCAAATGATGGTGTGAATTACAAGGTCACCTCGGGTAGTTACAACTCGGTTGCTGCTTACGATTCGTTATCTTTTAATTACGGTGATCAATTCCGGGGAGAGATCATGGTTGACTCTTTGGGGAATTGTTTGGTTGCCTCCTGTACCAGATCTGCAAATTTCCCGGTCATGAATCCATTTCAAGGGACAATTGGAGGGCAACAAGACGGGGTGATCTTCAAACTATCAAACGATCTAAGCACACTTCAATGGTCTTCCTACTTTGGAGGATCCAATAACGATGCTTGTTATTCGGTAAAGATCGATTCTTCTTATAACGTTGTCTTTGCGGGTGGAACTTCCAGCAACAACCTTCCCGGTACAGCAGGAGCATTTCATCCGAGTTATCAGGGAGGTAAAGCCGATGGTTTCGTTGGAAAATTGACTCCAAACGGACAAACATTGGTCAGAACATCGTACATCGGCACCACCAATTACGACCAATCCTTCTTTGTAGAGATCGATCGTTTGGACAACATTTTTGTTTTGGGTCAGTCACTAGGTGGACTCTACCCGATCTTAAATGCAACAGGAAACGTTTTCAGCGGACAATATATTTCCAAATTCACGCCGGATTTGACCACCATGTTGAATTCAACTACATTTGGAAACAGCAATAGCAACATCAACATTTCACCTGCTGCATTCTTGGTAGATATCTGCGGAAATATGTACGTTTCCGGTTGGGGAGCAAACATTTTGCAATCTACTCCGCTAAGCGGAATGCCAATTTCATCCAATGCCTTCCAAAGTACACCTGCAAATGGTTTTGATTTCTACCTGGCCGTATTCGACAGAGACTTCGACGGGCTTCTTTACGGAAGTTACTTGGGAGGAAATCAAGCGCAAGAGCATGTGGATGGCGGAACATCACGTTTTGATAAAAATGGTGTTGTTTACCAAAGTGTTTGTGGTGGCTGTGGCGGACATAGTGACTTCCCAACAACGGCTGGCGCTTGGTCAAATCAGAACTTAAGTACGAATTGTAACAACTTGGTATTCAAATTCGACTTTGACCTTCTTCCAACTGCTGCGTTTACTACAACCGACCTCATCGGATGTGCTGATTTCGAAGTGAATTTCACGAATACCAGTCCACCGTCAGATAGTTACATATGGGATTTTGGGAATGGCGACACCACCTCAGTGATCTACAACCCAACGGTAACTTATACTGCACCTGGGGTTTATTTGGTTCAACTAATGGTAACGGATAGTATTTGTTTGCTTACAGATACTGCTCAAATCAATATTACCGTGCTTCCGGAATTGTCACTTTCCGCATCAAATGATACGATTTTATGTAGTCCGATGAACATGACCTTTACGGCAAATTCGAATGGTACGTCGACTCAATTCGTATGGTCATCTAATTCTAACTTCACGGATACTTTAAACACAAGTGTGGCAGATTCTACTTTAACAGTCACACCTACTGAAACTACAACGTATTACATTCAAATCGGGAATGCTGCTTGTTCCAAGATCGATAGTGTGACCGTGTATTTTGTGGGAGGAAGTTTATCGATCACCGGCAACGATTCGATATGCGTCAATAATCCAACAACACTTACCGCAAACATCAATATTCCGGGTGTCACATTTGATTACGTGTGGTCGCCTGCTTCCGTTATTACAACAACTGCTCAAGACAATGTGGTAAGCGCAAACCCACCTACAAGTCAATGGATCTATTGCGATGCAAATGGTTCGAACGGCTGTTTTGACCGAGATTCGATATTTGTGACAGTCGGGAACTTAGGTGCAGCTGTAACAGCAACAGCGGATCCAACAGTTGTTTTGCCCGGAGAAACTTCACTATTGGTTGCTTCACCTTCCGGCTTCAATTATTCTTGGACACCAACACAGGGATTGACCAGTCCGACCAGTCAACAAACCTTGGCCACTGTTTCGGAAACAACCGATTATACTGTGACTGTAACAGACGGTATTTGTACAGAAAGTGCAACCGTTCAGGTAAAGGTTATGGCTGTGGTATGTGATCGCACATTCGTTTATGTTCCGAATGCATTTTCACCGAATGGAGATGGAAAAAATGATCTGTTAAAAGTGCGCAGTGCCATTGCAACAGAGATCGAGTTCAAAGTATTCGATCGCTGGGGAGAATTGGTATTTGAAACAACTGATATCAACACCGGCTGGGATGGTACTTTCCGCGGTCGAAAATTGGATCCAGATGTTTACGACTATTACTTGAGAGCAGTCTGCGTGGGCGGCACGGAAGAGATTATCAAAGGAAATATTACTTTACTTAAATAGAAGTCATGTCTAAAAAGGTTATCACAAAAAAAAGCGAACAATTTCTAGAAAAATACTTGAATAATGCATCACCTACGGGGTTTGAATCGAGTGGGCAAAAAATGTGGATGGATTACATCAAACCTTATGTAGATGAATTTAAAACGGACACGTACGGCACAGCCGTAGCGATCATCAATCCGAAAGCTGTATACAAAGTAGTGATTGAAGCACATGCAGATGAAATTTCGTGGTTTGTGCACTACATCACGAACGATGGTTTTGTTTACGTGCGAAGAAATGGAGGTTCAGATCACATGATCGCTCCATCTAAACGCGTGAATATCCACACCAAAAAAGGCATCGTTAAAGCTGTATTCGGCTGGCCTGCTATTCATACACGAGCTGAAAAAGAAGAAACGCCGTCCTTGAAGAATATTTGCCTGGACTTGGGCTGTTCATCCAAAGACGAAGTAGAAAAATTAGGTGTTCACGTGGGATGTGTGATCACTTATGAAGACACTTTTATGGTACTAAACGATACACGTTATGTGGGTCGCGCTTTGGACAATCGCATTGGAGGATTTATGATTGCAGAAGTAGCTCGTTTACTTCATGAAAACAAAGTGAAATTGCCATTTGGACTTTATATTGTAAATGCTGTACAAGAAGAAGTTGGATTGCGCGGCGCAGAAATGATTGCTAGAAACATTCAACCGGATGTAGCCATTGTGACCGATGTCTGTCACGATACGCAAACACCTTTGATCAACAAGATCGAGCAGGGAGATCTTTCCGGTGGAAAAGGTCCTGTATTGACCTATGGTCCGGCTGTACAAAACAACTTGTTGCAACTATTGATCGACACGGCTGAAAAGAAAAAGATCCCATTCCAACGTGCTGCTGCTTCTCGCGCAACAGGAACCGATACAGATGCCTTTGCCTATTCCAATTCAGGGGTAGCTTCAGCACTGATCTCCCTTCCTTTGCGCTACATGCACACAACGGTTGAAATGTGTCATAAAACGGATGTAGAAAACACCATTTCACTCATGTTCAATGTCTTGCAACAAATCAAGGCAAATCATTCCTTTTCGTATTTCGGCAAATAACTGAGATTGCAAGAATGAACTGAATTTGAGTATTTTCAAGTTAGGATAAGCGGCGAAAAGACGCTTTATTTGTTTTGACAAATCTCAACTTATGAAAAAACATGTACTCTTTTTAGGATTGTTGGCTGCAGGAACTGCATTCGGCCAGACATTCTCTGATAACTTCGACGGTTATACTGCAGGTCAGTACTTGTGCCCACAAAGTGGTGGCGCTTGGACTACATGGAGCAATGCTCCAGGAACCGCAGAAGACGTGATGGTCTCAAGTGCAGACGCATCTTCTCCAAGTAATTCCCTTTACTTCTCCACAACTGCTCAAAACGGTGGACCAACTGATTTGGTAAAGAACTTTGGTGTTTTGAACACAGGTCAGTTCTCTATGAACTTTAATATTAAAGTTGAAAACGGAAAAGCGGGGTACTTCAATTTCCAGAAAAACGCAACTATTGGACAAGTTTGGGCAATGGACTGTTTCTTTGCAGATAATGGATCATTGGTAATCAACAACCAGAGCGGATTGAATTTCCAAAGTACTTATCCTCAAGGACAATGGTTCAATTTTAGAATTGATATTGATTTCAATGCGAACGTATGGGAAGTTTTCATCAATAACGTTTCTGCTGGGTCTTTCGCTAACACTGAAAACCAGATCGCGTCAATTGATATTTATCCTACAGACCAAAACACACCTTATAGCTGCGGTTATTACATTGATGATTTCCAATATACGATCACTCCTTATACACTTCCTGCATTGAACGGTGCGGCAAATGTACTTACGTATAGTGAGGGGAACTTGACTGGAACAGCTGTTACTCCAAAAGTAACTGTTCGCAACCTGGGTACAACTCCAATTACCTCAGTGGGTGTAAACGTAACTTATAACGGAAATACCATTTCGAACACCTTTACAGGATTGAACTTGGCTTCTTTGGCTTCTACTACGGTAACCATGCCAAACACTTTGACATTGGCTGCAGGAACACTTCCTATGACGGCATCAATCACATCTGTAAACGGAACAAGTCCGGATAACGATGCAGCAGACGACAATGTAACAATTAACATTACACCGATCACGCCTGCAGCAGGAAGAATGGTAGTAGGTGAAGAAGGAACTGGTACTTGGTGTGGGTGGTGTCCACGCGGAGCTGTATTCATGGATCGCATGGAAACAAAATACCCGGATCATTGGGCAGGAATCGCAGTTCACAATGGCGACCCTATGGTCGTGACAGATTACGATGCAGCAATCGGTCAGTTGATCGCTGGTTATCCATCTGCTTTGGTTGATCGCGGTACGGACATGGATCCATCTGAAATGGAAACAGCCTTCTTGAATCGTGTGACCATGGCTCCAACCGCATTCATTACCAATGGTGCTACTTGGGATGCTGGCACACGTACGCTGAACGTTTCTGTATCGGCTCAATTCCAAACTGGAGCTGACAACAACTACAAATTAGCAGTGGTATTGACTGAAGACGGTGTAACAGGAACTACAAGTGCATACAATCAAGCAAACTACTATGCGAATAATGCAGCTGGACCAATGGGAGGTTATGAATCACTTCCAAATCCAGTGACGGCAGCAAACATGGTTTACGATCACGTGGCACGTGCAATCGCACCTTCGTTTGCAGGAACAAATGCAGCTTTCCCTACAACTGTTCTAGCAGGAATGACTCATACATTGAATGCAACATTCGTATTACCTGCAACATGGGACGAGAACGAGATTCATATCATCGGTATGTTGATCGATCCGAACGGAAATGTAGACAATGCTGGTAAAGCAACAATTGCAGAAGCAGTTGCAAACGGTTGGGTAAACAGCATCTCTGAAAGCGAAGTTGTAAACTTGGATAAGGCC
>JBMLQF010000234.1:0-6990 GCA_049241705.1 Fluviicola sp.
ATCGCTGAAAAACGGATGCTTTACATCTACAATTTGGCGGTAGAAGCCGGATTGAACAAAAATTACCTACGGGTGAAGATTTACGGTAAAAAAGACCTGTTCATTTGCGATTATTGCGATGGCTGTCATTTTTTCTACTTGAAAGGACAAGGTACTTCTTTCACCAAAAAAGCTTATTCAGCCCTGGAAACGGAAGAAGAACAAGAAGCACATCGCGCAAAACGAAGAACGGTACAATTCAATTGGACCCACCTTGAAATTGAAGACATAAAGCCACGTTAAACAATTGATTGCTATATATAAGCTATTTTACATCAAGTAGCTTTCAAGCAGTACTTCAATTGAAAAAACGGCTTTCACGGAATTGACAAAAGCACTTATCTTTGCACCATGCGTTTCGATATTCTCACCGTATTGCCGGATCTTTTGAAAGGACCATTCGACTCTTCCATTTTGAAGCGTGCACAAGACAATGATTTGTTGGAAATTCACGTACACAACATCCGCGATTATTCTACCAGCAAACACAAGAATGTCGACGACTACCAATATGGTGGTGGCGCCGGAATGGTGATGAGCATTGAACCCATCGTGGCGTGTATCGAAAAATTGAAAGCAGAACGGGCTTATGACGAGATCATTTACGTGACACCCGACGGCGAATTATTGGAACAGCGCCACTGCAACAACTGGAGCCTTGGTGAAAATATCCTGATCTTGTGCGGTCATTACAAAGGTGTAGACCAGCGTATCCGCGATCATTACATCACCAAAGAGATATCGATCGGTTCGTATGTGCTTACCGGAGGCGAATTGGCTGCAGCTATTTTGGTGGATTCCATCGGACGCTTGATCCCGGGCGTGATGAACGACGAGACCTCTGCCCTCACCGATTCGTTTCAAGACAATTTATTAGCGCCGCCGGTTTACACACGTCCACCCGAATTTCAAGGCATGAAAGTGCCGGACATCTTGTTATCGGGAGATTTCGGAAAGATCGAGCAATGGCGCGAGGAACAAGCTTTGCAGCGCACCAAAGAACGCCGACCTGATCTGTACAAGAAATACATGGGAGAACATGAATGATATCCGCACTGCGATCGAACCAGCCGTTGAAGCATTGAAAAACGGCAAGACCATTTTGTTTCCAACCGATACGATCTGGGGATTGGGTTGTGATGCCACCAACGAAGCTGCTTGTCAGGCTGTGATGGAACTCAAGGACCGTCCCACCGAGAAGAGTTTTGTGGTCTTGGCCGACAGCTTTCAGATGATCGAAAAATACATTCCGGATTTTCCTGCGGTTTGTTACGACTTGGTAGACCTTTCCGAGGATCCCTTGACGATCGTTTACCCGAATGCGCAGGGTTTGGCGAACAGCGTGTGTGCAGAAGATGGTTCCGTAGGAATTCGCTTGACCAAAGATCCTATTTGTTTGCAACTGATTCGTGCGATCCGAAAGCCCATCGTGGCTACCTCGGCGAATATTTCCGGTCAGCCCTTCCCGACTCAATTTAGTGAGATCGACCCGCGCATCAAGTCGCAAGTAGCGGCAATCGTAGAACTGCGCTTGAACGAAAAACGCACACAGCCTTCGAAGATCATCAAGATCGGACTGGATAGTTCGGTGAAGGTAATACGAGGGTGATTGAGAATGTAAAATTTAAAATGAAGAATTGAAAAGGTAAAATTGCCTTTTTACCAACAAAAAATTCTACACCCCAACTTCCCGCAAAACTGTATCTTTGCAGCCAAATGTCGACGCAAAATTACGCACACAAACTGCAACGCCCTGTTTTTAAGGTGGTTTCGCAGATCATCAGCGAACAAGGTTTGGAAGCCTATGTGATCGGTGGTTACGTGCGTGATCTCCTGCTCGATCGTCCCTCGAAGGACATCGACATCGTTGTAGTAGGCAGCGGTATGGATCTGGCTGAAGCTGCCGGACAAAAATTGCGCGTTAAAAAGGTCAACCTCTTTAAAAACTTCGGAACGGCCCAGTTCAACTACAAAGATCTGGACGTCGAATTCGTGGGCGCCCGCAAGGAATCGTACCAACGCGACAGCAGAAAACCGATCGTGGAAAACGGCTCTCTCGAGGACGACCAGAAACGCCGCGATTTTACCATCAATGCTCTGGCTCTCGATTTGCGTCAGGAAACGTTTGGAAACATCATCGATCCGTTCAACGGATTGAAGGATTTGGAAGATGGCATTTTACGTACGCCGCTCGACCCAGACACGACGTATTCGGACGATCCCCTGCGCATGATGCGTGCAATTCGATTTGCGACGCAGCTCAATTTCAAAATTGAAAGTGCTAGTTTAAAATCGATCCTAGAAAACGCTGAACGTCTGGAGATTATCTCCCAGGAACGCATTATGGATGAACTGAACAAGATCATCCTGGCAGAAACGCCAAGTCGAGGATTTGAGCTCCTGTTCAGCACCAAATTGCTGCATCAGTTCTTTCCGGAAATGGTGGCGCTTTACGGTGTTGAAACACGTAACGGGAAAAGTCACAAAGACAACTTTTACCACACACTTGAAGTGTTGGACAATATCTCTTTGAATACGAATGACTTGTGGTTGCGTTGGTCGGCTATTTTGCACGATATCGCCAAGCCGCCTACGAAGCGTTTTGACAACGAGGTGGGCTGGACTTTCCACGGACATGAGGATCTGGGTGCACGCATGGTTCCGCGCCTGTTCAAACGCATGCGCCTTCCGTTGGATGCAAAAATGAAGTACGTGCAAAAAATGGTGCGTCTGCATTTGCGACCGATCTCTTTGGTAAAAAGTCACGTTACCGACAGTGCTGTTCGACGTTTGCTTTTCGAAGCCGGTGACGACATCGACGATCTGATGTTGTTGTGTAACGCAGATATTACGTCCAAGAACGAGTTCAAGGTCAAGAAATACCGCAACAATTTCGACATCGTCAAGCAAAAACTGAAAGATCTGGAGGAGAAGGATCGCATTCGCAATTTCCAGCCTCCAGTGAGTGGCGACATGATCATGCAGGCCTTCAATATTGGTCCGCGCAGTGAGATCGGCACCATCAAAACCAGAATCAAGGACGCGATTTTAGAGGGAACCATTCCGAATGAAGAAGCGGCTGCGAAAGAAATGATGTACCTGATCGGTGCTGAATTGGGTCTAGTTCGAGCAGATTGAGGATTGGTAACTTCCGACCTATTTTTTTCTACCGATAAACCACAAAAGTCCCGTTCAAACCGCACAGTTTATTAACTTTGCACAAATTCAAAAAACTACATGAGCACACTCAAATTCCGCGTGTTGTTAGACAGCGAAAAAGATGTGGAGATTTTCCGTGACATTGAGATTGATGAAAACACCAATTTCGAGGTCTTTTACCGCAGTATTTTGGCGGCTTTCAACTTTGAGGGACAAGAGATCGGGTCCTTTTTCATGTCAAACGATTCCTGGGACAAAGGTCACGAGATCAGTTTGATGGACATGCGTTATTCGGACGATGATCCGGATATGCCGAGTGTCATGAACGAAGCCATTTTGAAAGATTACGTCGAAACGGAAGATCAAAAGATCATTTTGGTATACGACTTCTTGCGCATGTGGATCTTCTTGATCGAACTGATCGAACGCAGCGATAAATCTTTAGATAAACCTATGGTTGCCATGGCTGTTGGGACTGCACCACCGGAAGATTCCAAGTTGGTTCAGGACGATCTTTTTGCTGGTGAAGAAGGCGAAGATGAGGAGTTCGACGAGTTTGGAGAGGATTTTGAGGACGGCTACGATCAGGAAGATTTTTCCGGATACGAGGAATACGACTATTGAAAGAATTGAGAATTGAAAAGGGTGAATTTGGGATTAGTAGGAGATCATCTTTTCAGTTCATAATTTTCAATTATCCATTAATATGCTATGAGTAACGACAAAAAAAGCGGTGATCCAATTGGGTTTGCCATTCAAGAATACGCCAAGAAACGCAAGCCGGAGGACATCATTGTAGCTTCCGACATCTGTGAGGATGACATTATCCCGGTAGAAGTGCTATTCCGCAACTTCGAGGAAATGCCGGAGATCGAAAAAGAAGCATTGGCTTTGTGCAAGGGAAAAGTATTGGATGTTGGTGCTGGAGCTGGTGTTCATGCACTTCATTTACAAGATTTGGGGATGGATGTGAAGTGTATCGACGTTTCTCCGGGAGCAGTAGACTTCATGAAGGCAAACGGGTTGAAAGCGGAGCGGATCAACTTCTTTTCGGTGAAAGACAAAAAATACGATACGATCTTGTTGTTGATGAACGGAATCGGGATTGCCGGGAAGTTATCGAATTTAGAACGCACCTTAGCACACGCGAAAACTTTATTGAATAAAGGCGGTAAGATTTTGTGTGATTCATCGGATATCAAATACCTATACGAGGACGAAGACGGTTCCTTGTGGATCGATCTGAACTCAGAATATTACGGGAACTTCCGTTTCCAAATGAAATACAAGAAGGAAAAAGGTCCGTGGTTCGATTGGTTGTACGTGGATTTCGATAACTTATTCCAAGCAGCAAAGAAAGCGGGCTTGAAAGCGCGTCGTGTAACCGAGATCGACGATCATTTTTTGGCCGAAATCACAGTTGAAGAAGCATGAGAAACGCACTGATCATCTTGTTTTGTTTGTGTGGGTATTTTTCCTTTTCCCAGGAGAATTCCCTACTCTACAAAGTCAGTGGCGACAACGGAAAGGTGGCTTACATCTATGGAACCATGCACATGTTGCCGGATTCCTTATTCTACTTTCCTCAAAAACTGGAGAAGATCCTTTCAAAATCGTCTGAGTTGGTATTGGAGATCGACAATATTTCAGATCGCGAGCGTGCAGAGGAATTATTAAAACTAAAAGAAGGCTCTTGTTTTGATCTATTCACAGCAGCACAAAAAGATTCCGTGATCACCTGGGGATCAACGCTGTTGCACATGAAGCCCGAAGCATTCGAAAAAGGGTTCAGCTCGAAAAAACCATTTACTCTGATGCAATTGGGCATGCAAGACATGATGAAAGGTCCTGTGAAATTCATGGAGCTGGAATTGATGGGTCGTGCAGCCAATTACAAATTACCGATCTCTGGATTGGAAACCATGGAATTCCAGATCAGTGTTTTCGATAATTTACCGGATTCCATAATGAATGTGATGATCATGGACTTGATCCGTCACCCGGAAAGCAACAAGGCAACCTATGCTGAAATGTACGCCATGTACCAACAGCAAAATGTAGAAGCACTTGCTAAATTGATCGAAAGTTCGGATGAAATGGCCGGTTCTACGGATGTATTGTTGATTCAACGCAACAAGAATTGGATTCCGGGAATCGAACAAAAGATGTCGAAGAACGGTTGTTTTGTAGCTGTTGGAGCCGGACATTTAGGCGGTGAGCAAGGAATTTTGCAATTACTGCGAAACAAAGGATATAAAGTAACCCCGGTTCGTTATTGATCATGAAAAACCTGATTTTACTTGGAGTACTAATCTCCCTTCTTGCGTCGTGTAAGACCTACTCCGACGATGAAAAAACAAATTTCAATAAAGAAGTTTTAACGATCGCCAAAAAGAAAGACCCAAAGGCACGACAATCGTCTTCCGGATTGTGTGTAATCCAGTTAGAGGAAGGCACCGGAACCGATTTGATTCAGCGCGGGAGCAAATTGAAAATCGCCTACAAAGGGACCTTGAAAAATGGAAAAGTGTTCGATCAAACAGAACCTGAAATTCCTTTCGAAGCAAATTTAACCGGATTGATCGGCGGCTTTCAGGAAGGATTGTTAGGTCAGAAAAAAGGCTCTAAAGTGATCTTGATCGTGCCTCCACATTTGGGCTACGGCGCTGAAAAATCAGGAGAGATACCTGCCAACTCCATCTTAATCTTTGAGATAGAAGTAGTTGATTTCATCTGATTCATCGAATCAAAAAATTGCGCATACTTTTTCAATTTAATTTCTGGAAAGGGAGTGCTATTACAAAAGAAACACCTATTTTTGGGTGCATTAAAAAAGAAACAAAATTCTCAAAACATGAGCGTTCTAGTAAATAAAGACTCGAAAGTAATTGTTCAAGGGTTCACGGGAAGTGAAGGTACTTTCCATGCCGGACAAATGATTGAATATGGAACAAACGTTGTAGGTGGTGTTACACCTGGAAAAGGAGGTTCAATGCACTTGGATCGTCCTGTATTCAACACAGTTGCTGATGCAGTTGCAAAAACTGGCGCTGATGTTTCGATCATTTTCGTACCACCTGCATTTGCTGCAGACGCGATCATGGAAGCTGCGAACGCTGGCATCAAAGTAATCGTTTGTATCACGGAAGGTATTCCAGTGAACGACATGGTGAAAGCGAAAGAATACATCAAAGGATTCAATTGTCGTTTGATCGGACCAAACTGTCCGGGAGTGATCACAGCTGGTGAAGCGAAAGTAGGTATCATGCCAGGTTTCGTTTTCAAGAAAGGTAAGATCGGTATCGTTTCTAAATCAGGAACGTTGACATACGAAGCTGCGGATCAAGTAGCGAAAGCAGGATTGGGAATTACAACAGCTATCGGTATCGGTGGTGACCCGATCATCGGAACAACTACACGTGAAGCAGTAGAATTGTTGATGAATGATCCTGAAACTGAAGGTATCGTTATGATCGGTGAGATCGGTGGTTCATTGGAAGCAATTGCTGCTCGTTGGATCAAAGAGAACGGAACAAAACCGGTTGTAGGGTTCATCGCTGGTGAAACAGCACCAAAAGGTCGTACAATGGGTCACGCCGGAGCGATCGTAGGTGGAGATGACGATACAGCAGAAGCGAAAAAACGCATCATGCGCGAGTGTGGTATTCACGTAGTGGATTCTCCTGCTCACATTGGTTCTAAAATGGCAGAAGTATTGGGCGTAACTGCTTAATTTCTAAAATAAGTTTGAAAGTCCCGGTCTTTTCGATCGGGATTTTTTGTTTCTAATAG
>JBMLQF010000235.1:0-16956 GCA_049241705.1 Fluviicola sp.
TATTTTGTTTCACAGGGATTGGTTCGAGATCGTATCCAGATCGAATTCAAAGGTGAAAAAGATCCCGTTGCGGATAATGAAACCGAAGCCGGCAAGCAATTGAACCGACGCGTAGATTTTTCCTTTATCTAATTCTTTTAGAAGTCAGCCTGATTGAAAGTATCTGTATTCGGGGAGTCCAAAGTAGTTTCTCCTTGCACCGGATTTACTAATTTATTGATGTTTGGTTGCATGATCCAGATTCCTACCGGAAAGAACCAAACTCCGAAGAACTCACCAATGTAATCACCAATATGCGCTTCCCTTTGCATAACTGCTGATTTGTAGGTTTTTGCTACAAAATACATAGTATGGATCATACAGAACATGGCAAAAAGGTGCCCCAAAAGGATAAATAGGAATGAGATTCCCATGAAGACCGGATTGAAGTTGGAGCTATTCGTAGAAAATATTAGTAATGGAAATAATACCCCAATAACCGGTAGGTAAACTAATGGGTAGATGAAGAAGATCTTGAATCGCTTGACATTCAGTTTGCGGGTTTCTTCTGAAAAATACGCGCCTAACTTCGTGCCGATCGCCCACATCCACCCAAATTGTGTAAAGCTAGAAACGATAAAGAATATTCCGGCAATTACGAGTAATGCGATCGAACCAGCTGTAAAATGAAAGGGCATGGCCTCAGACATGTTTGGTGGTCCACCGTAGGGGTTTGGCGTGTAGGTGGTCACAAATTTAATAGAACTGATCATTCCGATCATGTAAAAGATCATCCCGACAAAAGCAGTTCCAAATTGTAAAATAAACACTTGCCAGTGTTTGGCTTGCAGAAAAAATCGTGACAAAAGTTTGGTTTTAGGTTTGATATAAAGAAAAAGTCCCGACATCCATTGCTGGAGTCGGGACTTTCAATTATCGTAATGAAATTACTTGATGAAAGACATAGAAGCGTCTTCAGCATATTTCAAGAACTCACGATCTTTAGCAGCTTTAGCTTTCCAAGCAGCATCTTTTCCGATTGCACTCTTCAAGTTGCTAACTACTTTCGCCAAGTCATTTTGGTCAGCAGCAGCGATTGCTTTCAAGTAGAACCCTTGACCGCTTTCTTTGTCTTTAGAAGCGTCAACAGTTTTAACAGCGCTTGCAGCATCTCCGTTCAACAATTGAGCAAGAGCTTTGTTGAATGTGTT
Source organism: Fluviicola sp. (assembly GCA_049241705.1). Taxonomy (GTDB): domain Bacteria; phylum Bacteroidota; class Bacteroidia; order Flavobacteriales_D; family Crocinitomicaceae; genus Fluviicola. Next base: position 1,191 of record JBMLQF010000235.1, read on the forward strand.
CTCAGAACCAAATGCGCTGATAGCGTCGTTGTATTTTCCGTTTTGGATAGCGATGATTCCTTTGTTGTAAGAAACTTCAGAACCAGCTCCACCTGCTTGAGCAAACAATTGAGAAGCTTTAGCGCGGTCTCCGTTTACACCAGCAACAGCACCCAAGTTGTTTTTAGCGATAGCATTATCTTTCAAGCTGTTTGCTTTTTCGAACTGCGCTTTAGCCTCAGCAACTTTTCCTTGTTGGTACAATACTGCTCCAACGTTGTTTGCTGCACGGTGATCAGATGGATCTTTCTTCTCAGCCTCACGGTACAAACGCAATTTCTCGTTCAAATCTTCTGTCAAAGTAGCTGTGAACAACAACTCTTCGATAGTTAATTTTTGAGGATCTGAAACTGAAATAGCTTTCAATTCCTCATCAGAGTATCCTGTTAGATCGTAAACAACTTTAACTTCAGCACGACGCAACAATGGGAAAACTGATTTGTCCAATTCAACAAATGATTTTCCTAGGTTACGCATTTCTGTTTCGCGTTGGTTAGGATCAGCATACATTTGCAATACACGCAAGATCAAATCTTTATCTTCTTGCTTGATCTTCGTGTTCTTTTGCAATTCAACTTTGAATCCGTCGAAATCCTCACCACGTCCAGCCAAATTGTAAACTTCAGTTTGTGCTTTATCGTTTTTAGCTTTTTTCGCCAATTCAATCATAGCAGTTTTTGCTGAGTTAGCACGATCAGATGACAATGATTCGTTTTTACCAACTTCTCCTTCAGGAGATGCAAAACCTGTGATGTTGATTGATTTGATGTTGATCTTAGGGTTAGACTGAGCAGCAGTCAACCAAGCTTGTAGATCAACCATATCTTTATCTTTCCATTCTGTCTTACGAACTTCAGACTTCGCTTTCTCGTAGTTGAATTGAGCCATTGTAGATTGCTCAGTAACTCGTTGGAAGTTGTCTTTTTCGTAAATAACACGGAAATCTTTGTTTACCAAATAAGGAGTGATAACAGTTCCTTTAGCAATTTCAGTATCAGTGAACTTGTCTTTTTTCTCTTTACCTCCTTTGTATACTTTACCAGTAACCATCAATTCAGTGTACTCGAATTCCGGTTTGTAAGCCACAACGTCTGTGTAAGTTACTTTTCCTCCTGGCTTGTACTGAATAACAGAACCGTTTCCAGTTGCTTTCTCACCTTGAACAGTAATAGTCTTCAATGCTGTTCCACCCAACATAGGTGTGATCTCAGCAGATGCTTTCTTCTTGATTCCTTTTTCAGGGAAAGTCACATCAACTTTTACACGAACACTGTCGCCGTGCATTTCCAACGGAGAAGGAGTAACAGTGTACTGCAAATCCTTTAACAAATCACAGCTTGAAACAAGTGATCCGGCTGCAACAACAAAAGCTAATCCTTTGATACTTTGCTTTTTCATATTAAATTGTTAGTTCTACCTCAATAAAATTCCCTGCAATATTAAACAAAAAAAATAATTAGCATTCAGAAAATCACGCATTTATTGTCTGTTAAGTAGTGGTGAATGAACGACAAACGCCTTGATTCTGTCGTTAGATTGTTGATAGAGTGTGTGGATTGGCAGGTTCAGAACAGGGTGTATAAAGTCCGGAATCACCTCATTTAATGGGGCTAACACGAAGTTTCGATCCTGTAAAAGTGGATGAGGGACGTGTAAGTTGGGATTGTGGATAACTATTTGGTTAAAAAAAATTATATCGATATCGATATTTCGTGAAGAATATAAACCATTCTCGGTGCGTTGACGCCCTAAGACATGCTCAATCCGGTGGATTTGATCAAGTAATTCTTCAGGACTTAAGCTTGTTTCAGCAATGATCGCAGTATTGTAGAAAGAATTCTCCGACTTGAAGCCCCATGCTTCACTTTCATACACAGAAGAATCGCTGGTTGGATGCACTCCCGCTTCTTTCAGTAACTGGTATGCTTTTCGGATCCATTGCAAACGCTCTCCGATATTACTTCCAATGCTCAAAACAGCTGTATTCATTTTTCAAAAATAAGTCTTTCACCATTCATACCGCATTTCTATCCAGAGGCCTTTAAGTTTTGATAGTTGATACTTTTTTTAGCAACCTAGAGGGTCACGAACTGTAATTTTGTTCTGAATAAAAGTATTTGAATATGTCTACCACGAAAGTATCCGTTTCATTTTGGAGAATTTTTTGGCCTTCATTGATCGCTTCCATGATCTTGTCTTTATTAGGCTGGATCTTTTGGTTGATTGTTTTAGGAGGCTTGTTTTCTGAAACTCCCGAGATAAAGCAAACAGCGGTTTTACATCTACAGTTAAATGGGGAGATTGCTGAACGCGCTGACAAATCGTTCAACTCAACCACATTTGCTATGAACAACAAAATTGGTCTGGCGGAATTGATCAAAGGATTGGACGAGGCTGCGGCTGATAAAAGTGTAAAGGGATTGTACCTGGAACTCGGAAATGTGAGTTGTGGGTATGCTACAGCTTATGAATTACGTCAAGCGATCCATGATTTTACCAAATCAGGAAAGTTCGTTGTGGCCTACTTGACAGGTGAGATGGTGACGAAAAAGCAATATTACATTGCTTCTGCTGCTAGTGAGGTTTACGGATTTGAAAACACTGCTATGGAATTCGTGGGGTTGGGCGCTGAATTGATGTTTTTCAAGAAAACGTTTGACAAACTTGGCTTGGAAATGCAAGTGATTCGCGGATCGAATAACGATTTTAAAAGTGCAGTAGAACCGTATTTTCGTGAGAACATGAGTGACTCAAGTCGTTTGCAGGTGAACCGTTACTTGCAGTCTATTTGGAATGATATGGTGAAAGATATTGCCAAAGACAGAAAGTTGCCTGCTGCGAAATTGAACGATATTGCTGAAAATGTGCGCGTTGCCCGAATGGATGATGCACTGAAATACAAGTTGATCGATGGAATCAAATACCGCGATGAAGTAGAGGAGTTGGTAGCTAAAAAAGCTGAGCTAAAAGATTTGTCTCAATTGATGGCTTTCGAGAAATATGCTAAAAAAGTGTTCGATGTTGAGCAAATGAACATTTCTACGGATGAAGCAAACGTGGCCGTTGTAACTGCTGAAGGAGCAATTTCTGTGGATGGAGATGAAATGACTTCGAAAGAGATCTGCAAACACTTGCGAGAAGTGCGCCTGGATAAAAACATCAAAGCAGTTGTCTTCCGTATCAATAGTCCTGGAGGAAGCGCTTTGGCTTCTGAAGAGATCTGGAGGGAAGCAAATCTAATTGCTCAATCGAAAACGTTGGTTGTGTCTATGGGCGACCTTGCTGCTTCCGGAGGTTATTACATCGCTACTCCGGCTGAAACTATTTTTGCTGAGCCAACAACGATTACTGGTTCCATCGGAGTTTTTGGGGTGATTCCTTTTACTGGTGCCATGCTTGAGAATAACCTTGGCTTGACATTCGATCGTGTGCAAACGCATTCTCACAGTGTGTTATCCTTGAACCGACGATTGAGTCCGGATGAAATGGCGCGTGTTCAAAATGAAGTAGATGCGATCTATAGTCAATTCAAAAAGCGTGTTGCGGATGGACGTGGAATGACGTCAGCTCAGGTAGAAGTTGTTGCTAGAGGCCGTGTATGGACCGGAACAGATGCCTTGCGCATTGGTTTGGTAGATAAAATTGGTGGGTTACAAGATGCATTGGCTTACGCCACGAAAGCAGCGAAAGTGAAAGAAGCAGTTGTGCGTCATTATCCAAAAGTGAAAGAAGATCCGTTTGCTGAGATCATTGAAAAGATTGAAGAACAGGAGTCTGATGCAACCATGAAGATCAAGCGAACAAAAACACCAAAAGTGATTGATGAAGCACTGGAGAAATTTGCAAAATTAGATGCTTGGACGGGTATTCAAATGCGCATGCCTTACGAGATCATCTTTAGATAATTCAATTCGTCAACAACGAATAGTGAACGAAATGGCAGTGAGAAGATCGCTGCCATTTTTTTTATGACTTATTTTGCAACATGACACGCTTCAATGTTTCTCTTGCAGCATACAACACCTTCGGAATCGATGTCCAAGCAGACGCGTTAACCGAGGTTCATTCTATTGAAGAGCTACAAGACGCTTTGGCTCTGAATGCTGGTAAATTACCCTTGCTTATTTTGGGTGGAGGAAGTAATATCCTGTTTACAAAACCGGTACATGCTTTTGTCATCATTAACAAGATCAAAGGAGTGCAAGTTTTAGAAGAACAGGGTGATGTTTTGTTGGTTGAAGCTGGTTCAGGAGAAGTCTGGCATGAATTCGTGCAATATACGGTTCAAAATGGCTGGGGTGGGATAGAGAATCTGAGTTTGATCCCCGGAAGTGTTGGTGCATCGCCGATGCAAAATATCGGTGCCTACGGTGTCGAGATCAAAGATGTTTTTCATTCATTGGATGCATTAGAGATTGCAACTGGAAATGTGGTGACTTTTTCCAAAGAAGCATGTGCTTTCGGTTATCGTGAAAGTGTTTTCAAGCGCGCATTGAAAGACAAGTACATCATCACGGCTGTTCGATACAATCTTTGTAAAAAACCAAGTTTTCAAACAGGATATGGTGCCATTCAGCAGGAGTTGGAAGCAATGGGCGTTCAGGATTTATCGGTGAGATCAATATCAGAAGCGGTAATTCGAATCCGACAAAGTAAATTGCCAGATCCAAAAGTTTTAGGGAATGCAGGTAGCTTTTTCAAAAATCCGGTTGTTTCCGCAGAGTTAGCACAACGCATTTTGGATTCTCATCCGAATGCACCACATTATCCTCAAGCAGATGGAACTGAAAAGTTAGCTGCAGGATGGTTGATCGAGCAATGCGGATTGAAAGGCTTCCGAAAAGGCAACTGTGGGGTGCATGAAAAGCAGGCCTTGGTTTTGGTAAACTATGGTGGTGCGACTGGTAATGAAATCTATGCACTTTCACAACTGGTGTTGGATACTGTTCAAGAAAAATTCGGTGTGCTCCTGGAGCGAGAGGTAAACATCTATTAATCCGCCGTTAAATTTTACACAAATTTCTTTTACATTTTTCTTTTCTTAACTTAAAAAGGACCAATCGAAAAAGCGCGCTTTGGGTAGTTGGAATGTTCCATTTAATAGTTGAAATCATGAGAAAAATGTTACTTCTTTTAGTGAATGTCTGGATGGTGTTTGCTAGTGTTTTTAGTCAGAATTCCATGAAGTTGATTCAAACTAAGTCAGATTGTGATCCGGTTACGGTGCGTATGATGAATTTGTATGTTGCCCTGGAAAAGCAACTTGAATGGCAGGAAAACCCCGAATCGTTGGCTTTGATAAATTACAAATTTGCGCATTCCTATACTGTTGCCAAAGATCAAATTGTATTGCGGTCGCAACTGGCGCTGATTGATATCAGTCAGTATGAACATTTGCGCATGCCGCACCAAACGGTAACGGTATATGATGCAAATACCGGATTGAGTATTATACTTAAATCGAACGACACGATGCAAGAAGAAATGCAGGAGATCCGATCGATGTATGCTTTGGCAAGTGCTCAGGAATAACTTTCGATAAATTACAGCAAGAGTCGGAGTTTTCCTCCTCTTTTTTGTGTTTACCAGGAATCGTTCTTGCCTTCCTCTTCATTGGCCTGATCGATCAGTTTTTGCCAATTGTACGTAAGGTCTTCACTGTCGTTAAGAATGGTCTTGTACTCATTCTTGTCGATTTCCAATTCCTCGATCTCCGTTCCGATGTAAGATTCAATTGCTTTTAACAATGCTTCTTCTTGCGGACTGCAAAATGCAAGTGCCTGTCCTTTTTTATCTCCACGACCGGTTCTACCGATGCGGTGAACGTATTGTTCTTCCTGATCCGGTAGGTCGTAGTTTATGACGTAATCTACGGATGGGATATCGATTCCTCTAGCTGCAACATCGGTCGTGATCAAAATGCGATTTTCACCTTTGCGAAAACGATCTAAAATGGCAAAGCGATCTTCTTGTGCAATCCCACCGTGAAGTGCCTCAGATGAAACACCAACACGTTCCATGGCTGCTACAACCCGCTCACAACGCACTTTAGTTCGGACAAATACTACAAAGCGTAAGTCTTCATATTCTTTGACCATGTTTTCCAAGAAAAAGCGTTTATCGTCCATATCAACGCGAATGAAAGCGTGGTCCACGTTTTTAGATACCAGGTCTTTTGGTGAGATCTGAATGCGAATCGCATCACGCACCAGGTCATAAGCAACCGCTTTGATCTTTTTGGATATGGTTGCTGAAAAGAAAAGTGTTTGTCGGTCTTTTGGAGAAAGTTTATGGATAGCATTCATGTCGTGTGCAAATCCCATGTCCAACATGCGATCTGCTTCGTCCATAACTAGAAACTGTAAGTGTTCTAAAGATAATTCTCCTTGAGCTCGAAGATCGAAAATACGACCCGGAGTAGCCACCGCGATGTGAATTCCGTTGCGCAATTTCTTGATCTGATCTTTCTGTTCTACACCTCCCATAACGCAAACTGCGCGCACGGTTGTTTGCTCAGCAATTTCGTTAAACACGCGTGTGATCTGTTCTGCAAGCTCACGAGTAGGAGCAAGAACCAAACAGATTGGAGCCTTTGGTTTGTTCGGGATCTTGGTAAGTCTGTGAATGATCGGAATGGCAAAAGCGGCCGTTTTACCAGTACCTGTTTGTGCCACGGCAAATACATCTTCTCCGTTCAAAATAGGCGTGATGGACTTGTATTGAATGTCGGTTGGTCGTTTGAAACCAATTACTTCCAATTGATCTTTGATTGCCGGATCTAACGGATATTCCGAAAAACGCATGTGCTAAATTTTTACAAAGGTAGCGTAATTCGACATATATTCTGGAATTCAAGGGATTCGGCTTGCTGATAATGACGAGGTAAAAATGCCTTTTACCAAAAGATCAAACCGTAAAAGCAACTTGCTGACCTTCCAAATTTGTTAAACTTTCCATTTTTCGGATAGCCGGTAAGAGATTACGGCTGGGCTGTGCTATATTTGACGTCTAGCTAAATGAGTATGTACATACCACAAGAATTCAGAGAATCCGATAAACAAGAGATCTTTTCTTTTCTGGATCAGAACCGATTCGGGGCTTTTCTCATGAATGGTATGGATGGATTCCCGATGGTTACGCATATTCCATTTTTACTGAAAGGGGATCCGGATCAATTTTATATTGAGTTTCATCTGGCGAATGCCAATCCACAAGCAAGTTTACTCAAGAATGGAGCTCTGGGGAAATGGGTGATCACAGGTCCCTCAGCTTACGTCAGCGCCTCACTGTATGATCATCCGAATGTCTCAACTTATAATTACCAAGCGGTGCATGTATCAGGAAGTCTTTCCTTGTTGACAGAGGACGAGGTTCAGGAGCATTTGATCGCAGTTTCGGATTATTTCGAGCAGGGAAGAGAAAATCCCCATGATGTACGTCGCTTGCCGCAGGAGATGTTGAAGTCTTATCAAAATGAGATCACCGTGGCACGTTTGGAGCCTTTCAAAACGGATGCTGCCTTCAAAATGTCACAAAACCGAAATCAGGAAGATCTTCAACGAATCATTACGGATCTGGAAAAAGGAAATCAGCGCGATCAAGAACTTGCGCGACGCATGAAAAGATTAGTGAAATGAAATGGTTAGTTTGTAGTGTCCTTACTTCTTTGTTCCTGATTGGTTGTACCGTCAACGAAAAAGAAACGTTCCAGTTAAATAGAAAGGGATTTGCCCGTCATTTTTCCATTGATTCTATCGGAAACTATCAAACCCTGACCATTTTTTCGCCTAAATCTGGAGAAGTTGAAAAGAAATACGCCTTGATCAAAAGAGGAACCACGGTTGATTTGCCAAATGATGTGCAGAAAATTGAAGTTCCGGTTAAAAATATGGCGGCACTGTCTACGACCTTTATTGGTATGTTGAAGGAGCTAAACGCTTTGGATGTTGTAGCAATCACAACCGATGCGCAGTATGTTTGGAATCCGCAGATCAAAGCTCGGATCAGCAGTGGTAAGGTCGCTGCCGTTTCTTTTGACCAACAGTTGGCGCCCGAAGATCTCTTGAAAAGAAAAGTGTCCCTTGTGATGTTTTCTGGATTCGGTCAGGATTTTCCGAATACCGACAAGTTGTCGCAATTAGGTGTGGTGACTATGCCGAATTACGATTGGGAAGAAAAACACCCACTCGGCAAAGCTGAATGGATCAAGGTGTTTGGTGCCTTGGTAGGGAAGGAGCAAGAAGCTGCAAACTACTTCGATCATCTCTGTGCGAACTACGAAAAAGCCAAAGCAAACAAGCCGAAAGCGATTTCACAAAAGGTACTCGCAGGCTGTTTGACCGGTGACGTTTGGTACGCGCCGGCTGGTGAAAGTTTCTTGGCCGGGATCATGAAGGACGCCGGTATGGACTACATTTATGCCCAAGAAAAAGGAACGGCCAGTTTATCGCTAACCTTGGAACGTGTGTCTAAAGATGAACGAAAATGCGCTGTTTGGATCAACGCCGAAGCCAAGAGTCTATCTGAGCTCAATACAATCAATTCAAAACTGACCAGCTTTCAGGTGGTTCAAAAAGGACGCGTGTACAGCTACATGCATCAAACAAGTTTTTTCTGGGAAATGAATGCCATTCACCCGGATTGGCTTATGGAAGATCTGATCAAGATCGGTCATGATCAGCCGGGACGTCTCCACTTCTACAAGCGACTCGCACAGTAATTCCTTGAATTTAATGTAATTTTGACCTTATGAATGGCATTTCATTGGGTGTAAGGACTTCTCTGCTGCTTTTATTGCTGTTAATTCTTGTGGTGATCTCTTTGGGGTATCCCCACGGGAATGATCCTTGGTTCGCTTTTCTTTATGGAGAGGAAGCTGCGCAATTGTTCAAGCTATTCCGACTTCCTGAAATTTGCATTTCCATCATTGCCGGAATGGCACTTTCGATCAGTGGCTTGCTGTTGCAAACAACATTGAACAACCCACTGGCAGGTCCTTCCATTTTGGGGATAACCTCCGGTTCACAGTTGATGGTAGCATTGGTTTTGATGGGTGGTGAATTCCTGACTGGCTGGGTTATGGAATTGAGCATTACACTAGCCGCTGCTTTTGGAGCCGTGCTCTTTGGTTTACTGATGTTGGTGGTTGCAGCGCGCGTGCGATCAACTGTTTCCTTATTGTTGGTGGGCATGATGCTGGGAACTTTTGCTTCTGCAATTACTGGATTACTGATCTCGAAGGCGGATGGAAATGCCGTGAAATCCTTTTCGATGTGGAGTTTTGGTTCCTTGCAACAGGTCAACATGGAGCAGATTCCCTGGATCGTTGCCGTATTCCTAATTGGTGTTCTCGGATTGTTTTTCGTGATCAAAGGACTCAATGCCTTATTGCTGGGAGAACAACAAGCGAGTTTGTTGGGGATACATGTTGGCCGACTTCGTATCATCGTCATTTTGATCGTTTCTCTGCTTACTGGTTTGATAACGGCCTACTGTGGTCCGATCGCATTTATCGGGTTGGTGATCCCCAATTTGGTTCGAATCTATTTGAAGACCTCGAATCATTGGTGGTTGTTGCTCACTTCGGCCATCCTTGGGGCCATCGTATTGTTATTCTGTTCGCTATTGATCCGAATCGTAGAACCGTGGATCGTGTTGCCGATAAATTCACTGACATCCTTGTTGGGAGCGCCGGTGGTCGTATTGTTACTGATCAAACGCAAGACACATGCTTAGGTTGGTTGATATATCGGTGGAACGCAGAACGCATTTGTTCCAAGTTTCAGAATTGGAGCTCAAACCGGGCGACTTCGTTGCGCTTATTGGCGCGAATGGTTCCGGTAAATCTACGTTCTTGAAATACCTGACCGGCGAATTGTCGCTCAAAGGTCAAGTTTCTTGGAACGGCGAATTGTTGACGCCAGAAAACAAGCCAAAACGTGCGCGCATCTTTGCGAAAGTAGACAACTCATTCGCCGGATTGGACTACATGTCGACATTTGAGTATTTGGCTCTGGGGCGTATTCCGTACACGGGAGCATTGGGTTTGTTGGCCGAGTCGGATAGAGCGATCATTGCCCACTACGCGGCAGCATTTCATTTGACAGAATTCTTGCAGTTGCCAACCGATCAATTATCGGATGGCGAGCGTCAACGCGCTGGAATTGCCCGGGCTTTGATTCAGGAAACACCGGTGATCTTGTTGGATGAACCTACTTCATTTTTGGATTATCCGGGGAAGATCGATGTGATGAAACGCTTGCAAGAGGTGGCGAGAACGAGCAATAAAGTGATCGTAATGGCTACACACGACCTTGATCTGGCTACCGATTTCTGTTCGGGTTGGTTGGTAGTTTCAACCAAGGATCGTGTATTGAACCACTTGTCAACTATTTCTGATAAGCGTACCTTGATCCAGCTGGCTTTTCCGGAGCTGGACTGATCATCCCGCCCAATTTTCGCGATCCAAACTGCGCAACTGAATGGCTTCACTCAAATGTTGTAGGTCGATGATCTCATGTCCGTCTAGATCAGCAACGGTTCGCGCAACTTTGAGGATACGGTCGTAAGCCCTTGCTGATAATCCCAGACGATCCATGGCGTTTTTCAGTAGATCCCTTCCAGCATCGGATATGGCGCAATGTTGGAGTAATTCTGCGCGCGACATTTGCGCATTGCAATGGGTTTCGGAATGTTGATAGCGTGCTTGTTGCACCAATCTGGCTCGAATGACACGCTCGCGAATGCTGGAACTATCCTCGCCAGCTTGTTCGTAAGCCAGTTCTTTGAAGGAGACGGGAGTTACTTCCACATGCAGGTCGATGCGATCCAAAAGTGGTCCGGAGATCTTGTTCAAATAGCGTTGTACGGTTCCCGGAGCACACACGCATTCTTTTTCAGGATGATTGAAATAGCCGCACGGACAAGGATTCATGGCGGCGACCAACATGAACGCTGCCGGATAATCCACCGAAAAGCGTGCGCGGGAAACGGTTACCGTTCGGTCTTCCAATGGTTGCCGCATCACTTCCAACACTTGACGTTTGTATTCGGGCAATTCGTCCAGAAATAAAACCCCGTTGTGTGCCAGCGAGATTTCGCCCGGCTGCGGATAGGAACCGCCACCAACGAGAGCCACATCCGAAATCGTGTGATGAGGTTTTCGGAAGGGTCGTTGTGCGATCAAACCTTTATTGCTTCCAATTTTTCCGGCTACTGAGTGGATCTTCGTCGTTTCCAGTGCTTCATCCGTACTCATCGGCGGTAAGATACTCGGAAGCCGTTTGGCCAACATGGATTTTCCGGCTCCGGGAGGACCGATGAGAATCACGTTGTGTCCTCCGGCAGCTGCAATTTCGAACGCGCGCTTGATGCCCACTTGTCCTTTCACATCTTTGAAATCAGCGATGTCTTGATTTTCTTGTCCGAAGAATGCTTCGATATCGATTTTGTGCGGAACGAAGGTTTCTTTTCCTTCCAGCAAGGAGATCACCTCCCTGAGGTTTTCCAGGCCATATATGTCGATCCCTTCAACGATTGCTGCTTCCTCGCGATTGGCTTTGGGCAAGATGACTCCTTTGTATCCTTCTTTTTTGGCTTGCATGACGATGGGGAGAATCCCTTTCACAGGTTGCAGGTGGCCGTCGAGTGACAGTTCTCCAAGCAGGATGTATTCATGCAAACGTTCAGCGGAAACTTGTTCGCTGGCGGCTAAAATTCCGATGGCGATTGGAAGATCGAAATTCGAACCTTCCTTGCGAATGTCGGCAGGAGCCATGTTCACCGTGATTTCCTTTCCGGGATAATGGAGCTCATTATTCTTCAATGCGGCCTTGATGCGTTGCTGACTTTCCTGAACGGCTTTATCCGGTAATCCGACAAGTACGAAATTGACGCCATTGGCAATATTGACTTCGATGGTGATGGTGGTGGCATCTATGCCGAAAACGGCGCTGCCATAGGTTTTGACTAACATAAATTGGTGTTTTCTTATTTAAGTTAATCGAAAAGATGATTAATACCAAACGATTTGCAAATAAAATAATCAAAAAATGATTACAATTCAATCGATTATGATTGATTCTCATTTCGGGAAAAATACTACCCGATTTGGGAAGGGATAGGAAATGCCAACTTTATTAAAGCAATGAAATACAATAACTTACGAATATGGAACGAGATTGGTTAATTGGGTTAAGACCGCTTGCGGTTCATAGATTTCAGTAATTCGGGTAAGTGTGTTAGGTAAAGTAAGTCCGGCTATAGTCCGGACTTATTATTTAATTCCTTCAGGTTTTCGATGACAGCTTTTATATCCAACTCCACATTGCTGAATAGCTTTTCGATCAACTGCCAGTCGATCAATTCCTTTTTAACCTCGCGATCCATTTGCTTTACCAAGCTACTGGTGGCATGGATCTCGAGTATATCTACCATCGATTTCAATTGATGCGTTTGGAAAGCAACAGGTTCCGGATCTCGATTCTGAATGCCTTTTGAGATTGCTTGCAGTTTTACCGGGGTTTCAACAATGAAACTCTGAACAATGGATGCCACAAAATTGGAGTCACCACTGGCCAACTCGCGAATCGTATTCAAACTGTATGGCATGTAGTTCAGCTCAGGTGTCGGATACGATTTGTGGGTCAACTTTTTGATCAGCGCAAACAGGTCTTCTTTCTTGTAGGGTTTTGACAAATATCCGTTCATTCCGGCATGAAGGAAGCGGTCCTGATCTTCTTTGGTGGCATTTGCCGTCAACGCGATCACCGGAATGTTGACGTGCAATCCTTCACGCATGTGTCTGAGTGCAGTCAAGCCATCCATACGTGGCATTTGTATGTCCATCAAGACCAGATCGAAGGATGCTTTTTCAAGCGCATGCAAGGCTTCAACGCCGTCATTCACGATCACGTGATCCAGCATTGCTTTTTCCAATAAAGCGATGATCAACTGTTGGTTGAGCGGGTTGTCTTCAGCCACAAGAATTCGGATGTTTGGATCGAATTGTTCTGAAGTTGGGGCTGCCAACTCTTTCGATTTTTCCACTTTATAACAGATTGGGAAACTCAATTCAAAATAAAAACGGGATCCTTTGTTCTTCTCACTGTCAACCAATAGTTTCCCGCCGCATTTTTCAATGATGCTGTTCGAAATGGCAAGCCCCAATCCCGTGCCGCCGTAACTTCTGGAAAAGGAAATGTCTTCTTGCAAGAACGGTTTGAAAATGTCGTTCAAGAATTCGTGGTTGATCCCAATCCCGGTATCCGAAACTTCAAAAGCAATTTTAACGAGATCATCTGATTTTTGAGTCACCTGCATGTCTAAGCGGATCGTACCGCTGTCGGTGAATTTGATGGCGTTGTTGATCAGATTGAATAAGACCTGGGTGAGCTTTTGTGCATCACCCAAAATGCAGTTCGGAATGAGCGAATCGATCTGATGGATCAAGTGCAGGTTCTTTTCTTTTGCACGCACTTCGAAATCGTTCACGACATCAGATACGATCGATTTTAGATCGAATTTAACCGGTGTGATCTTTAGAAATCCAGCTTCAATTTTGGAGTAATCGAGTACGTCGTTGATCAAATGTAGCAAGTGTTGTGATGAATGGTGAACGGCTCGGACGTATTTCTTCTGTTGTTCATCCAGGTCTTGCAGGTCTAAGAGGTCCGACATTCCGATGATCACATTCAATGGAGAACGCATTTCATGACTCATGTTGGCTAAGAATTGCTCTTTGGCCTTCATCGATTCCAGTACTTTGGCATTTGCGTCTCGAAGCGCACTTTCCAAATGTTTCTGTTGCGTGATATCCACCAAGATCCTCAAGCTACCGATCTGCTCTTTGTTATCGTTGAAGATCGGTGTTCCACTGACGATACCCCAGATCGATCTGTTGTCCTTAGAGCGCAATTGCAACTCGTAAACCCCGGATTGCCCAAGTATGCTTAGCTGGTTCTGAGTGTTCAAGACCTCTATTGATTGTTCTTCGTCAAGCAAGTCACGTACATTCATGCCGATCAATTCATCTGTAGTGTATCCGGTTAATTCAGCAAAAGCAGGAAATGCTTTGGTGATATTTTCTTCCGAGTCTACTTCGATCAATCCAAAATTCAGGTCCTCGATGATGCGTTTGTATTTTTCCTCTACACGTTTGAAACGCTCCTTAGATCGGATCATTTCGGTCATGTCCTGATAGCGCCAGATGGTTCCGTTCAGTTTGTTATGATCGCGAATGGGAATGAAATCGCGTTCCCAAGTACGTCCATCTGCCAGTTCTAAGATCTCGCCATACACCGGTTTTTGTTCGCTCAGAATCTGATCAATGCGTTCAATAAAGGCATTTGGATCCGCAAACGTAAAAGCAAATTCATGGGCGGCATTGGCGCAATCGAGTCCTTTCATTTGTTCCGGCTCCATGGGTATTCCGAATAATTTGCAAAATTCCGAATTGGTCAGTACGATCTTGCGATCGATGGACTCCACCAAGATTCCCGATTGCAAGTTGGAAAGCAAACTGTGCAAATAGTTCGTGGTTTGGATCAGTTCGTTTTGAAAGTTGATCGTTTCTGTAATTTTCGATAAATAACAGTTGAAATACTGTTTTTCCGAAAATGGCACAATGGACACCTGATAGACCTGATCGCCAATATTCAGCTGTTTGATAGTATCGTTCATGCTTCCGGCTTTCAGATTCTCTAGGGTTTCTGACCAGATATCCAGATTGGTCAACCCTTCGTTTTGCATGAGTTTTTCTGCACTTGGGTTTGCATAAAGCAAGGATCCGTCGAATTGCATCCGGAAAACAGGCTGCGGATTCTGATCTGGGAATTTCGCCAGTTCTTGAATGGTCTCGTTCTTGGCGGATAACTCATCCCGTTGTTGGGTCAAAATGCGGGTGAGCACTTTCAGATCTTCATTTACATTTTCTTTTGCCTGGATCAATTGCATCTGGTCGACGATGGGGTCGTGCAAGGCAAAATCATTCATGCTTAAGTTGTGCAGTTTCAACTCGGTTGCATCAACCAACCAAGGTGAACAAAGGTAGAGCAAGTCGTTTTGACCATCCAGTTGCATGAATTGGCCTCGAAAACGAATGCGGATCGGGTAGTCCTTTGCTTCCAGTATAACCACTACATTCTGATGTTCGCAAAGTGATTGATAGGTGTTACTGATCGAAAGTCTGGGACGGACAAATTGAAAAACATCTTCAAACGACTTTCCGCAATTATCGCCCAGGATCTTCTGCAAGGAAAAACCCGTATCAACCACTTTTAATTGTTCGTTTACATGGACGTAAAAGGGAAAAAGTGTGTTGAGGTGATCGTATGAAAACCGATATTCCATTTAGCCATGTTTAATGATGAAACTGTCGTGCCATACCGGATTTGAACTACTTGTAACAGGTGTTATTACTACCGGTGTTTCAAAGAATTCACCTAAGCCGTAAATCAAACCGATCACAAAATGGGTAAGTCCGGAACGCGTGGAATAATAGTGTAATTCCAGTGTGGTTTCATCGATCGTGTTGACTTGAAATTCCGGTGGGCTGAGTTTGGGATAGATCAACATGATCCGGCTATGGAAATTGGGTAAGTTCCGGATGAAATCGGGAAAACTGCTGCCGCCGGTCTTTAGCAGATCGCCATATTTTCGTTGCGCGGTATTTAAAACCCAGTACTTGCCGAATGCTTCCAGGATTTCCTCCGCACTCAGATTCAGGGCA
>JBMLQF010000236.1:0-13699 GCA_049241705.1 Fluviicola sp.
GTTATAGATATGGGGGGTGATGTTCAAATTTCTTGGAACAATTATGTGGGAACCTCTGATTATAACGATCAAAAGCTTTGGAGATATACAGATGCTAACGGATGGGAACTAGCTGCAACACTTCCGGTAAATGCAATTTCATTCGTGGATGCCGTTTCATTCTCTGAACCAGGATTAGATTACATGGTTGAGTTGGAATTGAACAATCAGTGTACTGCGGTGATCTATAAAGCACAAGACTTCAACACGACACGTTCCAACAAGGATAAAGGAGCATTCAGTGCCGGACAAGGAACTGGAGACTCAAACAACAGCATTGATGAATCTTACATGGGAGCGATCGAAGTTTATCCAAATCCGGCGCATGATCAGTTAACGATCGAACAAATGGATATGGTTGAAATGTCTATTCAGGTTATTACATTGTCAGGACAAGTTGTTCAAACGCATGTTTCAAGTGGTGTAACTTCCACCATAAGTATTGAATCCCTTGCTACAGGTACTTATTTATTAGAAATGCGTATTGGCGACAGAATCGAAACCCGTCGCTTCGTAAAACAATGATAAAAACACTTTGATATAGGTTATTTAATCATTTAACCCCGTCAATTATACAATAGAAGCAGCTCGTTCTGCTTCTATTTTTTATTTTTGGAGACATCAATCTATTATGAAAATGAAACTGTTAGTACTATTACTTGGTTTGCTCATTGGCTCTGTAAGTTGGTCACAAATGATGTGGCACGACCTGAGCTCCAACCCGGATTACGATAGTCCGTTCGCCCCATCAGATGCTATTATGCTCAATGGTAAATTGTACCAAATACACGATTCAGCCGGATCTTATCTGGATGTATCGGGATACAATAATGCATTGAATACATGGGAAGAGCTTGCACACATAACCGCACCATCAAATACTAGTGGACTTCAAGCAACACAATATAATGGCAAGATATATTTTGCCACATGGACCTTTGATCAATTGAGAATGTATCGATTTGATCCTCAAACAAATCAATTATCTCCGCTTGCTGCACAAACCGGTTTTGTTTCTATGGGATCGAACTGGGAATTCAAATCTGCCGGAAATGGGAAAATGTATGTTGTGAATACCGATAATGGCAGCACGATCTATTTAAATGAATACGACGTTACATCCAACACTTGGTCCTCACAAAATGTTACCACTGTTGTTAACCCTGGAAACAGTATGTATTACAGTGGGTTTCAATTGTATTGTTCGTCAAGCAAAGTCTATTTGGGACTAGCGGGTGGTGTTAACAAGATCGGCGTTGCAAACCAAGGAGCGATCAGTGCTTTTGGTCCGTATAACACTTCCGGATCGAATAACGGTTCTGTATTCTTTAACGGAACAGTGCCACCGGCCAACTTTTCATTTCATTTTACAGGAAACGGACAAAACCCTCCGGTAGTTATTCTTCAAGACCTAAACAATAATTTGGCTTACGAAAAAGCAATTTCTACATCAAACTTGAACGTGACAGTTGGAACAGATCAGCCATTAACTTTCCAGATTGGAAACTCTGACCACTTCATGTTGGAGAATCCCGCTTATGTGTTCATGATCTCTGAATTTGCGAGTCAAGGCACTGCGAATTATGACAAATTTTATGTGTACCGCAAAGATCTAGGTACCAATCAGTGGGACTCATTAGGACCAAAGATCGAACCTACGGCCCCATACATGAACGCCAACAGTGCGCGTTTGAGTTTGGACAACGGACAATCAAAACACTTAAGTGCTTTCTATCGATCTACAAGCACCAATGGTGGCGGTGTCATCAAGGTATTAAATCAGGTTCCTTTTCTCAACACACCAACTGCCACTCCGAACACTGGTTTGTGTAATGGCCAAAACTTGGTTTACAATTCATTGGAAATCTATGACAATGATGGTGAACCGGTGCGCGTAACGAGCACCTATGATTTTAACGGAGTTTTGAGTAACATTCAAGTGGTCCCAGTGGGTTTTGAAGTGATTGGAGGAGTTGGAATTTCCAAATTTGCAGTTTACGCAGACATTGCGAGCGGCGGAAGTTCAAATTTGATCCTGACCGTAAACGACGGTTGGTCTTTCTTCAATATTAGCTTACCGGTTCAAACTCTAGGGGTGAGCGCTGCTCCTGTGGTTTCTTTCATGCCCGCAACTCCTGTTTTTTGTAATAATCAAAACATCATTGATCTCACAAACTATGTGAGTTACGTTGATCAAGGACAATTTACACTAAATGGAAACCCAGTGAACGGAACAACGGTGAACGGTATTCAATTATTCCAAAATTCACCGAGTGGAGTTATTGGTTACCGCGTTAATATAAATGGTTGTTTTGTGAACACGTCTGCGGTTTATATGTTTGCGACAGTAGGAACTGCCACAACCAATACAACACCCGCATCCTGTGGTTTAGGAGACGGAACAGCAACTGTCTCGTATACGCCAGGAACTTCTACAATCTACACGGTTGAGTGGTCGACCGGTGAGAACGCATCAACCATCACTGGTTTAAATCCTGGCGCGTATTATTATAACATTACGGATCAATACGATTGTCACGTTACCGGATTTGCGAGCGTTGGAACGGCATCGATCGATATCTCACCCACAGTGAACCCGATCACCTGCCACGGTGCACAAGATGGAAGCATTAGTGTTACAGTAGCAGGCCCAGCCAATTATTTAACCTATTGGTCGAACGGTGCCGCTGCGAACAGCATTACCAACCTTGGACCTGGTTCATATTGGGTTACCGTTGTTGATCTAAGTAACAATTGTCAAGTAACAGAGGCATTTGAATTGATTGATCCAGCACCTCTGACCGCATCCTTTACGACCTACGATCCAGATTGTGGTCTTTCAAACGGTATCATTTATGGAACCTACAATGGTGGGTTGAGTCCATACACGTTCAACTGGATCGGTCAAGGACAAAATACACCCAACTTGAACAACGTTCCTTACGGATATTACGAGGTACAAGTGACCGACCAGAACAACTGTAGTGCCATTTTCGGTTATCAGATCGATGATTATCAAGCTGTTGACATCCAAGATAGCATTATTCCAGCATCGTGTAATGGAAATGACGGCGCGATCATGATCAATTTCGTGCAAGATCCATTTGGAGGAGCAACTTTCCCACAAAGCTGGACATGGTCAAATGGAAATGGTACCGCTAACAACTACAGCTTACAAGCTGGGTCATACACGATAACTGTAGCCAGCGGCTTGGGTTGGAACAATCAAATGTGCTATGCTCAGAAAACATTCCAAGTGGGCACAAAAGCACCTTTGCGTCAAGATATCTGTGTAGTAACCGTCGATTCGTCCACAACAACCAACCTGGTGATTTGGGATAAGATCGAATTAAGCGGAATTTCCCACTATAAGATCTACCGCGAAGATGTGATCGCAGGAATGTTTATGTGGATCGACACTGTACACGCTGATAATCTCTCCATGTTCAACGACGTGGTTGCTTCACCAATGGACAGATCTTGGCGATACCGCATTTCAGCGGTTAACGACTGTGGAGTTGAGGGTCCGGTTTCAGTGGCGCACAAAACCTTGCATTTGAATACAATCGATGTTCAAGCCAATGGGTCGGTAGATGTCCTTTGGGATGATTACGAAGGCCCAACATCAGCTACAGAATACGTGGTTTGGAGAAAAAGTGACCAAAATGGCTGGGAAGCATTGTCTCCGGCAGTAGCAATTGGCACAACGGCATTCAATGACGCAAACACAACAGGTTTAACCGGTTTGGATTATTATGTTGAGATGGTTTTGGCTGCGCCTTGTACAGCTCAAAAAGCACAAGATTTCAATACTACCCGTTCTAATAAGGACAAAGGTGCATTCAGCGCTGGTCAGGGAACAGGAGCAAGCAACAACCAAGTTGCTGAATTGCAATCTATCGAAATGAATGTTTATCCAAATCCATTTACAGACATATTAACTGTAGAAGTAAATGAGGCGGGAATGAATGCAACTGTTGGTATTTACAACGTGAACGGGATCTTGTTAAAAGAGATCACTTGTGAAGGTTTAAGCACCACGGTTGATCTTGGAGAATTTGCTAAAGGAATGTACTTCCTGCAAATCGCCGGAAAAGAACAAACTATACCAGTTGTAAAGCAGTAACCAACCAATAACTGACCGAGGGGTTGTTTCAGAAATGGAGCACCCCTTCTGTCATTTATACATCTAAGTCCGAAATACACACAGAAATGCCAGCTATCCATGCAATTCTAGAAAACAATTCATTATTAATTAGTTACTTTGCAACGCAACATTTTCTTACCAAAGAAAAAACCTCTAGAATATGAAACATTTATTACTAAGTATTGCCCTTGTTTTGGCTGCTTCTGTGAGCGCCCAACCGTGGAATTTCATCGGTAGCACCACAGGAATTGCCAATGCCACGGAAGTAGATATCGAGATATCTGCAGCTGGTGACCTATTTATGGCTTACATCGATACCGATAATGGAAACCGGATTAGCTGTAGAAAATGGAATAAGACAACACAAGCTTGGCAACTAGTTGGAACTGCTGGTATTTCTAGTCCAAGTGCTTTCGGTGTACAATTAGTGATGCGCGGTGAAAACCCGGTTGTTGGTTGTAAAGTGTTGACAACCATTTCAGCGACAACTTATGAATTCCTGGAAGTGTATTCCTTCAACGGTACCGTTTGGCAATCACAAGGTGTAGGAACCTATTTCTGGACCTTCCACGCCAAGGATTACTCCCTGAGTGTAAACGCGGGAAATGAACTGTTCGTGACTTACTACAACCGCGAATATCAAACATATCCGGAAGGGTTGATCACGATCAAATTAGGCTCTAGTCCGGTATTTATCGGTGGAAGTCGTCAAGATGATAACAATGGATATTTATCTGCAGGATCCTCCTGGTCTACCACTGGAAATAATGTCATCACGGCTTTTGAAGAAGACATGGATATGGACTACGGGATCACATTGAGTAGTACCACAACTAGCACGCATAATAACTCTACCTACATTTATGGAACTGATGCCACCAAGATCGTTTTTGAGAAAGGTTTAAGTTCAACAAACTACTCGATGATGTATCTTTCCGATCAGTATAGTGCGAAAACTTTGTATTACAAAGCTTGGAACGGCTCTACTTTCGGAACAACGCTTACGGTAGCAACTTCAACCTCATTGACCGATTTCGATTTTGCTGCACAAGGAACAAACACGTTTGTGTTCTATCGTTTAGGTACAACGTGTTTTTTCCGTCAGATATCCGGTGACATGACACCTTCTGGAACCATCACCACAATCACTTCTGGAACTTCATTGGCGCCCAGTACAGCCACTTCATTGGCAGCAGAAACCTATTATGGCGTACATGTTATTGCTTACGTGAGTGGTGGGAAATGTTATGTGAAAGAATATAACTTACCCGCGAACATTGAAGACTTCGATCTTTTCCAATTCTGTGAAGGAACATCCTTTAACAACAACGGGGATGTTGCTCTTTACAATTTAGATCCAAACTTCAGTCAGGCAAATATCTCCATGACTTGTCAATCTCAAAACACTGGTCTTATCCCACAATCGGCGATAAACATTTCTGGAAACGGTTTGAGTTATTATTTGACTATCACTGGAACAAATGATGTCATCGCTACAACTACTGCTGATTTACTTTGGACACTGTTAGAAAACGGATCGCCGATTGGAACAGTGTTTACCCCTGTTACCATCTTCCCAAACCCAACAATCACCTTCAACCTTCCTGGAACAAGTGTGTGTGAAAACCAGAGTCCGGTTTCTCTTATCGGAAAAGCGAGTCCGGCTGGAGGTACCTGGTCCGGGGCGGGAATTCAAGGAAATTTCTTTGTGCCGTCTGCCTTCAATCCAGCACCAAGCACAACTAGTTACGTCACTTATTCGAAAACTTCGGCGCAAGGTTGTTCGTCAAAAGATTCTGTGTTGATCACCATCAACCAAACACCAGATCTAACAGTAAGCGCTACAGAAGCAGATTGTGATCAGGCAAATGGAACAGCATCTGTGAATATTAATGGTGGAGCACCTGCCTATGACATCTATTGGTCGAACGGGGCCACTACGTCTTCTACAAGCAATTTAGCACCGGGACAGTACTTCGTAAACGTTACCGACAACAACGGGTGTATTGCTATGGGTGTTGCATCGGTAGGATCAAACGGAATTGTGCTAACCGGAACTGTTGACAATGTTAGCTGTAATGACGGAACAGATGGTGGTGTGAACATCACTGTGACAGGCGCGAACGGACCATTTACTTTTGCTTGGTCTACCGGAGCAACAACAGAAGACTTGTCGAATATTCCATCTGGACCATACGAAGTAAACATTACTGATGCTACGGGATGTGTTTCAATGGCCAGTTTCAATGTATTAGAACCAGCGGCATTGGCACTAAACAACACGACAACGATCAATCCATCGTGTGGGCAAAACAACGGAAACATATCTGTACAAATGACAGGCGGAGCTCAACCGTTCACTTACGGCTGGCAAAACGATCAGGGCACAACTATCGGAACAAACTCAGCATCACTTTCTAATGTGGGAGCAGGATATTACACGCTTACTGTAACCGATAATTCAGGATGTCAGTACAGCACACCTATCAGTCTATCAAACACGAATGGTCCGGTAATAGCAATAGACACCATCATTTCCTCCGATTGTACTGGTAATGGAGGTGTGCAGTTGGTTGATGTTTCGAACAACGTGCAATCCTATCAATGGAGTAATGGACAAACAACACAAAACCTGTCAAATGTTGTAGCAGGAACGTACATTGTTGAGGCAACAGGACTAAATGGATGTGTTACCGTTCTTTCCGCTGATGTAGAAGCCTCATTACCGGATGCAGCGACGATCTGTTTGGTAACTGTAGATACAGCAACGAACACGAACTTGGTGGTGTGGGAAAAACCGATCACGAACAGCATCGATCATTTCAACATCTACCGCGAAACCTCACAGGCCGGATTATATCAATTGATCGGTCAGGTTCCTTATGCTGATGAATCCATCTACAACGACTTAGTGGCATCCCCTTCTGTGCGTTCTTGGAGATACAAAATCTCTTCAGTTGATGCTTGTGGTAATGAGTCCGAGATCAGCGAACACCACAAAACCATTCATTTGGTGATCAATCAAGGTTTGGGAACAGACTACAACTTATCGTGGGATTCTTACGAAGGATTTACGTACTCTTCATTTGAGATCTTCCGTTACACGGATGTGGATGGCTGGAACCAAATTACAACCATGCCAACGAGTTTATTTACATACACAGATACACCTCCCACAGAAAACGGATTGACATACATCGTGGTAGTAGACGCTCCACAGATTTGTACAACAGCGAAAGCACAAGACTTTAATACGACGCGTTCAAATAAAGATCGTGGTGCTTTGGCAGCTCCACAAGGAATATCTGAAGATGCCCTGCAAAACAGTGTGATCATCTATCCTTCTCCGGCAAATGAACAAGTTAGCATTCAGAACGAAAACACAGTTGCTGTAGCTTATTCAATTTTGGATATGGAAGGACGTGTAGTCGCTGTTGGTACATTAAAACCTGGCATTTCAGTTTTAGAAACAAGTGCTTTAAGCAGCGGTTTGTATCAGGTTAACTTAGTCATTGAAGAAACCAGAACTACAAAAAAATTGCTGATTCAACATTAAGAAACTATCAAGGTATGATGAGGGACACTTTACGGTGTCCCTTTTTTTTTGCACAACTCCACTGTCAATAAGTTGGCCTCATTTTCGTTAGCATGATTAATAATTACTTGTATTTTACATCAAACTAATAACCATGGCGAAGAAAACTAAAGTATTTGTGCTCGATACATCGGTGTTGTTGCACGACCATCATGCGATCATGAACTTTGTGAAGCACGATGTAGCCATTCCGATCACAGTTTTGGAAGAGCTAGATAAGTTCAAGATCGGAAATGACACCAAAAATTTCTCCGCTCGGGAGGTTATTCGTTTCATTGATAAGTTATCGAGTGACGGTGGTTTGCAACAGTGGATTACTTTGGGTAAAGAACACGGATCGTTCAAGGTCTTGCTCGATATTCAACCGAAAACACTGAACGCTGAAACGACCTACGGATCGGATAAAAACGACCATAAGATCATCAACGCAACACTAGCCTTGAAAGAGGCAGAAGGCAAGCGCGATGTGATCTTGGTAACGAAAGATATCAACCTCCGCATCAAAGCAAAAGCCTTAGGAATTCTGGCTGAGGACTACGAAACAGGAAAGGTCGACAACGCTGAATTACAGCATTCTTCTACCATGACCATTGACGGTGTGGATTCCGATGCGATCAAAACTTTGTTCCTGAAAGGGAGTATTGAAGAAGACGGCATTTTGGGAAATCATAAAGTAGCCAACGGCTATTACATCCTCAAGAACGGAAAGAGCTCTTCGTTGGCCTATTACGACCCTTTAACAGATACGATTAATCGTGTAGAAAAGGAATATACCTCGGGCATCAAACCAAAAAACGCCGAACAAGCCTTTGCGATCAACGCTTTGATGAATAACAACATCAAATTGGTGGCCATGCAAGGTGTTGCCGGAACCGGTAAAACATTGCTTGCTCTGGCAGCAGCATTGGAACAACAAAAACTCTTCCAACAGATAATTTTGGCACGTCCGTTAGTTCCGCTTTCCAATAAAGAGATCGGATTCTTGCCGGGTGATGCAAAAGATAAGATCGGACCGTACATGGAGCCTTTGTGGGATAATTTGAAGTTCATTAAATCGCAATTCGGGGAGAACGAGAAAAAGCACAAAGCGATCGTTGAAATGGAGGAAAGTGGTCGCATTCTGATCACGCCACTGGCGTTCATTCGTGGTAGAAGTTTGTCGAATATCTTGTTCATTGTGGACGAAGCGCAGAACTTAACGCCTCATGAGGTCAAAACGATCATTACCCGTGCCGGAGAAGGAACCAAGATCGTATTCACAGGTGACGTGCATCAGATCGATACGCCCTATCTGGACGAGTACAGTAACGGCTTGGCTTACCTCATCGATAAATTGAAAGGACAACCGTTGTTCGCACATGTGAAGTTGGAGAAAGGCGAGCGTTCCGAATTGGCGAATTTGGCGAACGAATTGTTGTAATTCTTTGCTTAGATTTGTTGTACAGGGAAAGTCCTGTATTGCATTTCTAATTCGCTTGTTCTCGGCATGAAAAAAGTATTGATCGTTCACGCCCATCCGGAAGCACATTCCTTCAATTCAGCATTGGCAGAAGCTGCACGGGCACATTTTGAAAAAAACGGAGCTGAGGTGAAGTTGCTCGACCTCTACGCCATGAATTTCGATCCAGTGGGTGGAAAACATGACTTTAAAGCGTTGCAGGATCCGCAGTATTTCAAGTACCAGGCAGAACAATTGAACGCGTGTCAGCAGGATACGTTTGCAGATGAATTGAAAGAACACATGGCGCTCTTGGAGTGGTGCGACGTGTTAATCTTCAACTTCCCCTTGTGGTGGTTCGGTTTGCCGGCAATCCTGAAAGGTTGGGTAGATCGCGTATTTGCCATGGGATTGGTATACGGCGGTGGTAAAGGTGTTTATGATACCGGCGTTTACGCGCACAAAACCGCCTTTTTATGTCTGACAACCGGTGGTCCGGAACAAGCATACAACGGCGGAAAGAACGGAGATCTGAACACCATCTTATTTCCCATCCAACACGGCATGTTCTACTTTGCAGGAATGACAGTGATGCCTCCATTCATTGCCTTCAGTCCGGTTCGCAAAACCCCTGAAGAACGTCAGGAAGTGCTAAACGCTTACAATACTTACTTATCCGAAGTATTCCAACAAGAACCCATTTATACGAATCGTTGATCCATGACGCCAACTCGCTTTCAATATCCCTCCCCTTCCTTTCAGCCCTATTGGGAATCCGGACGCGGAAAATTGCAATTGTCGCAACTAGAAGAAGTACCTACGTTGGCAGAAATGGAAGCTCTGATCCCAAGTTATTTCGAAGTAGATTCTTTGGCTGACGACGTCATTCGAGAAACCTTTGCCGTACTTGGATTTCAGGAAGCAACGAAGTTGTTGGAGAAAGCGTTTTCACCAGATTTCCCCAGTGACAACTATCCGCATACAGCTCAACTAATCGCTGAGATGGAAGTGGTTCCCGAGTGGTTCGACCGCACGCTGCTCGACTTTGGCAGTATGTTGTGTCAGCGCAGTGGCTCCAAAGGACTCATGGTATTACGCAATTATTGCCTCATGGGAGGTTACGAATCCGCCGCAATCAACAAGCCGCTAGTGTATACCGGAGCTTTAAAAAAAGGTGCTGCTAAGCGCTTGCGGGAAACTACCGAATTCTGGATCCAGGTTGTGGGACCCGACGCTTACGAGAAAAAGCTCATACACCGTTACGCGCTACAAACCCGGTTGATGCATGCCTATTCGCGCTACATGATCGAAACGCAAACCGATTGGAACAAAGAGCTTTGGGGCCGACCGCTGAACCAATGGGACATGGTCGCTACCAATTTGGGCTTCTCCTTGGTGTATCTTGACGGACTGCGCGCATTGGGCTTCGCTCCTACTCCGCAAGAAATTACCGGACTTTTTCACTTCTGGAAATACTTGGGCGTCTTGTTGGGGATACCGGCAGAGCGACTCCCGGAAAACGAAGGAGATGCCATTCGTGCGCTCTATCTCTGGACGATGAACCAACCTCCTGCCGATCAGGATACGATTACCTTGGCACAAGCGCTGATGGAAGAGCCCTTACATGCCGATTTCCCGCGCTTTGCTTGGCAAAAACGCATAGTGCGATCCATCCATTTGGGCTACAATTCCTATTTCCTAGGCGAGAATAGTTGCAAGAACATGGGATTGCCCTATGCAAAAACCCGTTTTTTACTCCGCAACCAGATCAAGCGCCAAATGCGCCGTGAAATGTACACCTTGAGTTCATCGGTGCAATACCTGCGCTCCGTAAACCGCAACCGTAAGATCCAGGAACGCATCGTGAAGCGCTTCTTTCAGTTGAAGGGCAAGCTGTAATTCATTACATTATCTGATCTCGCCGCCGGCTTCGAAGCCTTTTTCCGGGATCATGAAGCTCAACTGTCCTTCGGCGTTTTCGGCCATCAGGATCATTCCTTGCGATTCTACGCCACGGATCTTTCGCGGAGCTAAATTCATCAGAACGGCTACCGTTTTGCCGATCACTTCTTCCGGTGCGTAATATTCCGCGATCCCTGAAACGATTGTGCGCGTATCGATACCCGTATTCACGGTCAACTGCAACAATTTATCGGCTTTTGGTACGCGGATCGCATCTACAATAGTTCCCAAACGGATGTCCATTTTCGTAAAATCGTCAAAGGACGTCTCTTCCTTCTGTGGCGGGTAATTCGTTTGAGCTTGTGGTTGAGATGCGTGCAGGTGCGCTACTTCCGCTTCTACGAAAGCATCATCGATCTTCTGGAACAAGATGCTTGGCGCCTGCGTTTGGTGTCCGGCTGCTACCAACAACGTGCCCGCCGCCGACCACGCTTGATTCTCGATCTGCATGAATCCACGGATCTTAGCCGCTGTTTCCGGCAAGAATGGATCCAAGACCAAACCTAAATTCGCGGTGATCTGCAACGCAATGTGCATGATCGTTTCCACGCGTTTCGGATCGGTTTTCACCAATTTCCACGGTTCGTTATCTGCTAAATACTTATTCCCGATGCGTGCCATTTGCATGGCTTCTGCCTGAGCGTCGCGCAATTTGTATTGGTACACCAATTTGGCAATGCGTTCCGGAATGGCTTTCATTTCCGCCAAAACCGCTTCATCTTCCGGGGTCAATTCACCCATGGCAGGAACGGCTCCTTCGTAGTATTTCTGTGTCAATACCAAAGCGCGGTTGATAAAGTTCCCGAGGATATCCGCCAATTCGTTATTCACACGAGCTTGGTATTCTTTCCAGGTAAATTCAGCATCTTTCGTTTCTGGTGCGATCGCAGTCAAGGTATACTTCAACTCATCGATCTTTTCCGGATGACGTTCCAAATACTCGTGCAACCACACCGCCCAATTGCGGGAAGTAGAGAATTTGTCGCCTTCCAGGTTTAGGAACTCGTAAGCCGGTACGTTGTCCGGTAAAATGAAACCACCGTGATCCTTCAACAAGATTGGGAAAATGATCGCGTGAAACACGATGTTATCCTTTCCGATGAAATGCACCAGTTTGCGGTCCTCATTGCACCAGTAATCCTTCCAGTCCTTTCCGTTATCGGCAGCCCATTGTTTCGTTGCTGAAATGTAACCGATCGGCGCATCCAACCACACGTACAGGACTTTGCCATCCGCATTTGGAAGCGGAACGGGAACACCCCAATCGAGGTCGCGCGTCATGGCACGTGGACGCAAACCGCCATCGATCCAAGACAAACACTGACCGATCACTTGATTCCGCCAGGTTTTCGGGTCGTGCTGTTGCTTGCCATCCAGGATTCCCTCTTTGATCCAGGATCGCAACCAATCTTCGTGGCGATCCATCGGCAAGAACCAGTGGGATGTGCTTTTCAAAATCGGTGTTTTACCACTCAAGGTTGAGATCGGATTTTTGAGGTCAGTTGGCGAAAGCGCGGTTCCACATTTTTCACACTGGTCTCCGTATGCTCCGGCATTTCCGCAATTCGGGCAATCACCCGTGATGTAGCGGTCGGCCAAGAACTGCTGGTATTCTTCGTCGTAGTATTGTTCAGTCGTTTCCTCAATGAATTTCCCATTCTTTTCCAAGACCTTGAAAAATTCCTGAGCCGTTTCGATGTGTAATTGTTCAGACGTTCGGTGGAAAATATCGAAAGAGATACCGAAGTTACGGAATGAATCACCGATCATTTTGTTGTATTTGTCAACGATCTCGCGCGGCGTAATTCCTTCCTTCTTGGCGCGTAGTGTGATCGCAGCCCCGTGTTCATCAGAACCACAGATGAATGCTACGTCGTGTCCGTTCGCACGTAGAAAGCGCACAAAAATATCCGCGGGCAAATACACCCCAGCCACGTGACCCAAGTGAAGCGGGCCGTTGGCATACGGCAAAGCCGCGGTGACGGTAAATTTCGATTTTTCCATGGCGCAAAGGTAGGAAAAAGACAGGTAAGTACTGAGGGCTGGTGGAGATCGTTTGGTGGGGTTTGTTGTGGGGGGAATTTGGTCAAAAATCGGTACTAAACAAAAAAGGTAAAATTGCCTTTTTACCGGTTGATAAACCAATTCGACCCAACTCAAAAATTGAGTTTATCAATCTGATTTACTGTTTTTTATGGTTTATATCTCCTTTGACGCTATTCTTTAAACCTCCAAAAAATCGGCCAAAAACCCTACTAAACAAAAAAGGTAAAATTGCCTTTTTACCACAGCATTTTACCTTTCACAGATCAACACGTTTTTCGTACTTTGCGCAAAAAACATGCACACAACGCTCGAAAATATCTTGATCAGTACCCACAAGAACGAAACGATCTTGTATGTGCACCAGCATCCGGAATGTGTACCGGAGTTAATCGATTTGGCTTTGGGTCAGAAAGAACCCTTTTCGTGGCGCGCGATGTGGTTGTTGTGGAGTGTTGCAGATCTTTCCTTACCA
>JBMLQF010000237.1:0-19600 GCA_049241705.1 Fluviicola sp.
TTGCCATGTTGTCGCGCAAGTAATCGAAACCAAATTCGTTGTTCGTACCAAAGGTGATGTCAGCCATGTAAGCCTTGCGACGAGATGGTGAGTTTGGTTGGTGCTTATCGATACAGTCAACAGACAAGCCGTGGAATTGGTACAAAGGTCCCATCCATTCGGAGTCACGTTTAGCCAGGTAGTCATTCACAGTTACCACGTGAACACCTTTTCCTGAAAGTGCATTTAAATATACAGGAAGTGTTGCGACCAAGGTTTTACCTTCACCCGTTTGCATTTCGGCAATATTTCCGCGGTGTAGAACGGCTCCACCCATCAACTGTACGTCGTAGTGAACCATGACCCATTCTACATCTGCTCCGGCAGCTGTCCATTTGTTGTGCCAAACAGCTTTTTCACCGTCAATGGTAATTCCATCCTTAGCAGTTGCCAAATCGCGATCGAAGTCACGCGCGGTAACGGTCAACTGACCATTTTGAGCCCAACGACGAGCCGTTTCCTTCACTACTGCAAAGGCTTCTGGTAGGATGTCTTCCAATACTTTTTCGATGACCTCGTTGATCTCCTTTTCTTTCGCATCAATTTGTTCGTAGATCGCTTCTTTCTCATGCAGCGCTAAGCCCAAATCATTTGCTTGTTCACGCAAGGATGCAACTTCTGTTTCTAAAGCATCCGTCGCTGCTTTTACTTGAGCACGGAAACTATCGGTTTTTCCACGTAATTCGTCATCAGATAGGGAAGAAAGTCCCGGAAATATAGCGCTTACCTGATCGATTACAGGTTGGTATTTTTTTCTGTCAGTGGCTGATTTATCGCCAACTAATTTTTTTAAAAGTCCTCCTAACATGTGTCTTTTTAATGCGAAGCCCAAAAATAACAAAATTCCCGTGCTTCTAATGAGAAAGCAGGGGATTGTCAATAATTATTCCAATTCAATTATCTCTGTCATTTTGTCCTGATTGAAAAATGGAATGTTATAATAAGTTGTTGAAAAGCTTCTACACTCCTTGCCTTCATTTCTCAGATTCGCATTATCTTTGTAGGCATGCAAGAAATGATCCTCATCCTCGATTTTGGTTCACAGTACACACAGTTGATCGCACGCCGTGTACGCGAGTTGAACGTTTACTGTGAAATCCATCCATGGAACAAAGCGCCTGAGATCGGGCCTCATATCAAAGGAGTTATCTTATCCGGCAGTCCGTTCTCAACACGCGATCCGGAAGCACCGAAGCCAGATCTTTCGGCTTTCAAAGGAAAATTGCCTTTGTTGGGCGTGTGCTTTGGAGCCCAATATTTGGCGCAAAATTTCGGAGGGGAGGTATTGCCTTCAACAATTCGCGAATATGGTCGTGCCAACTTGTCATTTGTTGATCAGGAACACATACTTACAAAAGGTATGTCAACAGGCTCTCAAGTTTGGATGAGTCACGGTGACACCATCAAGAATGTACCTGACAATTACACGATTATCGCTTCCACACATGATGTTGAAGTGGCAGGTTATGCTATTGAGGGAGAAACGACTTTCGGAATTCAATTCCACCCGGAGGTTTACCACTCGTTAGAAGGAACGGTTTTGTTGCGCAACTTCATCGTTCACATTTGTGGATGTGCGCAAGATTGGACGCCTGATTCCTTCGTGGAAAGTACCGTGCAAGAATTGCGTGCGAAATTGGGTAATGATAAGGTCATCTTGGGATTGTCCGGAGGAGTAGATTCTTCCGTTGCAGCCATGTTGTTGCACAAGGCAATTGGTGATCATTTGCATTGCATTTTCGTAGATAATGGACTCTTGCGTAAAAATGAATTTGCTTCCGTTTTGGAAAGCTATAAAGGTTTGGGCTTGAACGTGAAAGGAGTAGACGCTTCTGAACAGTTTTATGCTGCTTTGAAAGGATTGACCGATCCTGAATTGAAGCGCAAAGCCATCGGTAAAGTGTTTGTGGATGTTTTTGATGCGGAGTCAAAATTGGTCACAGATGCAAAATGGTTGGGACAAGGAACGATCTATCCGGATGTGATCGAATCTGTTTCTGTTAATGGTGGTCCTTCTCAGACAATTAAATCACACCATAATGTGGGTGGTTTGCCGGATTACATGAAATTACAAGTGGTTGAGCCTCTTCGTTTGTTGTTCAAAGATGAGGTTCGCCGCGTTGGGAAATCGTTACATTTGCCAGATGCAATTTTGGAACGTCATCCATTCCCGGGTCCAGGTTTAGGAATCCGCATTTTGGGTGAAGTGACTTCTGAAAAAGTGCGCATTTTACAAGAAGTTGATGCCTTGTTCATCGATGGTTTGAAAGAGGATGGCTTGTACAACGATGTGTGGCAGGCCGGAGCGATTTTTTTACCCATTCAATCAGTTGGAGTAATGGGAGATGAGCGTACCTACGAAAATGCGGTTGCCTTGCGTGCTGTAACTTCTACAGATGGAATGACAGCAGACTGGTGTCATTTGCCTTACGAGTTTTTGGCAAAGATCTCGAATCGCATTATCAATCAAGTGAAAGGGATCAACCGTGTAACCTATGATATTAGTTCCAAACCACCGGCAACTATCGAGTGGGAATAAGCGGTATGTTTATTGTGAGCGATCACGCAAATTTGAAACTATGAAATTGATCCTGTTGTTCGTTGCCTTATTGTTTTCGAGCGTCATGTTTGCTCAAGAAGTAAAAGATGACGTATTGTACGAATTCCGCGGAGGAAAGAAATACATCGTGCATTATGCACAAGCGGGAAACACCTTGTGGGGATTGCATACAACGTATAATGTGGCCGTAAACGATATCGTTTCAGCAAATCCTGGAATTGATAAGGGAGTACAAGAAGGATACAAATACCTAATCCCGGTTGGCTTGGATGGGGCAAAGAATCCGGACGGTACACAGCAGATCGTTCATACAGTTGCTAAAGGTGAAACGCTTTTTGGCTTGTCGAAAAAGTACAATGTTTCGTCTGAGGAGCTTACAAAACTGAATCCGAGCATTGCAAGCGGTTTGAAACCTGGGCAAGAGTTAACCATTCCGGTGAAAGCAAATACGCCAATCACGATCAATAATCCCACAACAAACACGAATAATACAGTAACTACTACGGTTACATTCTCAGATTCACTTGTCACTCATGTGGTAAAACCAAGCGAAACTTTATATACGATTTCAAAGCGTTTCATGGTGCCGGTTGCTGAATTGCAAAAGTTGAACAATTTAAAATCTACGAAGATCAACGAGGGCGATGTATTAAAGATTCCTTTGAGAAAAGAGAATGTGAAACAAGTCGAAGTGCGCCAAGTTCAGGAAATAGAACCCCCACGTGTGGACGAGGAGTTGCTTTTTAAGAAAAAAGCCAATTATAAGATCGCGGTTTTGTTGCCGTTTGATCTGAATAGTAAAGGTCAAACACAGCTGAATACGCTAGCCACTGAAGTGTATATGGGAATGCAATTGGCGATTGATTCCCTGAATAAGGAAGGGGTTACTGCTGAAGTTCGTTTCATAGATTTTCCTTTGGATTCCTTGGCAATCGCTGCTTATTTGAAGAAACCTGAAATGCAAAAATTAGACTTGGTAATCGGACCACTTTTACCTCAATCCGTTGATCAGGTTGCTAAGTGGTGTAAACTACAACAAGTGCGCATGATCTGCCCGGCGGCAATCAATAGTGCTATCTTGAAAGGGAATCCTTTTGTTTATGCAGCAGTATCTAGCGAAATTACGCAAATGAAAGCCTTAGCGGTCTACACCTTGGATCAGTTCGCTAAAGATCAAATTGTTTTGGTCAATACCGGAGTTGCAAAAGACAAAGACCTTTACGATGCCTACCGTAATCGCTTCATGGAATTATCGCCACAAAAAGGAAACGTGAAATTGATCGAAATCAAAGTGGCAGACTTGGCTGGTTATATTCGCAAGAACGGGAATACAGTATTTGTTGTGCCAACACGTGACAAGGGAGCTGCAATTAAATTCGTGCAAGCGGTTCATAAGAACAATGCGAAGGCTGGGGATGGCACGATCACTATTTTGGGCACAAAAGATTGGGCTGGATTCGACGATATTTCCGGTTATTACAAAACCAAGTATGCGATTTCTTGGTCTACAGCAAGTGACTTGAATTATACCCTGCCTGCAACCAAGCAATTGCTTTATTTATATCGAACAGCTTACAAAGCCGATATGAACAAATTCGGGGCACAAGGGTTTGATGTCATGTATTACTTCTTGAAAACGCTCTTGATGGAGGAAAAGGTCAAAGAACAAGTGATCAATGCCTTTAATCTTGAAAAAGTCGCAACTGGAAGCGGTTATGAAAATAAACAATGCTTTATTGTGAAGCATGTTGACTATGAATTGGTAAGAGCCGGGATTTATCATGAATAAAGAACAGATCGGAGACCGCATGCGCGCATTGCAATTGTTCCTTTGTAAGGAACTTGAAAGGGTTGATGGCTTAGCTCATTTTAATGAAGATGCTTGGGATCGACCTGAAGGAGGTGGAGGATTTACCCGGACCATTCAAAATGGAGATCTAATCGAGAAGGGTGGGGTGGCGTTTTCAGCGGTTCATGGTCCTGTTTCGGATGTCATGAAGAAACAATTAGGTCTTGATGGAAATGAATTTTACGCTACGGGTGTTTCCATTGTTCTTCATCCGCGAAATGTGCATGTGCCGATCATCCACATGAATGTCCGCTATTTCGAATTGGATAATGGCATGCATTGGTTTGGAGGCGGGATAGACTTGACTCCTCATTATGTAATACCGGCAAACGCAAGGATATTTCATGAGCGCTTAAAAGCGATCTGCGACAAATACGACCCAGCTTATTACCCGCGTTTTAAAAAGTGGGCTGACGAATACTTTTATATTCCTCATCGTCAAGAGACTCGCGGGATAGGAGGAGTTTTTTATGACCACATTTCAGCTGACACGGCTCATAGCAAAGAAGATCTTTTGGCTTTCGCTGTTGAATTGGGAGAGTCATTCCCTTTTATCTACGAGGAACAAGCTGCTTTTGGCAGAAAAAACGAAGAGAGTGAAGCTGAAAAAAGTTGGCAGGGTTTACGTCGGGGTCGCTACGTAGAATTCAACTTGGTTAACGATCGAGGCACGAAATTCGGTTTGCTTTCGGGTGGAAGAACGGAAAGCATTCTCATGAGTATGCCTCCTTTGGCTAATTGGGAATACAATAAACAATTCTCACCGGATTCAAAAGAAGGTCAGACACTTGCTATTCTTCGCGGTGATCAGGAATGGGTTTAGCCATTTATCTGATTGTTAAACCTTTTATCATTTTTGTGTGTTTTTGAACAACAGAGGCAACCATCTTTGTATAGTTACGTTACGTTGACAAAGCTACGCTTATGAAGAACTGTATTATTGCACTTTGTGTGCTTTCCTCTCCTGTATTATTTGCTCAAGAGCAGCCAACACGTGAAGTTAAAGTAACAAAACTTCAGCCGGCAAAGTCTGAAAACGCTCCATCCTCTAATCCAAACACGGCTCAAGATTCATTGGCTGGAATGACAGCCGAGCATTGCGAAAGTGTCATTCAAGCTATTGATACGAAAGTGGCTTATGTAAAAAATAATCCAATTGAAAATGAGAGAGCCCTTGCGAGCGGTTGGTATGAAAGTACTGCCAGACAAAGAGCAGCTTGGGTTGCCGATCGGGATGAATTGATCCGACGAAAAAATCAGCTTTCAAAATAATTACTTCTACAACTACTATGAAAATTCTTCTTACAATATTAATAGCTTTAGGTTTCGGTTTCACCACCTTAGGTCAAGGTTCAAGTTGTGCAACAGCTGCTCCTTTCTGTACCGAGAACGGGGCAGCTTTCCCAGCATCTACAAATACGACTGCGGAAGTAGGTCCTGAATATGGATGTTTAGGATCTCAGCCGAATCCGGCTTGGTATTTCATGCAAATCGCGACAAGTGGTAATATTGATATCGACCTATCGAATTCTGCAAATGTGGATATTGATTTTGCTTGTTGGGGTCCATTTAACAGTTTGGCTGCGGCATGTGGAAACCTGACAGAAGACGATCCATTTTGTGGATTGCCGTTTTTTCCTCCGTGCAACGGGACTATGGTTGACTGTAGTTACTCTACCTCAGCCACTGAACAGATTAATATTCCAAATGCCATTGCAGGTGAATTCTACATGGTTTTGATTACTAACTTTTCGAATCAGCCAACAGATATTTTTGCGAATTCTACAGCGGCTTCGACAGGTGCTACAGATTGCAGCATCGTCCCTCCACCAGTTGGATCGTGTATCATTAACACCTTCAACGTGAACATCAATGCATGTGATCCAAACAACACGTTCTCAATAGATGGAGATTTTACCTACACGGATAATCCAGGTGCTGGAACGGTTATCGTTGAAGTTGATAATGGGACAAATACATTCACGCAAACATTTAACCCGCCATTTACAGACGGTCAAACTTATAATTTCTCTATTTCAAATATTCCAGCGAATGGCGCTCCTTCAACGATAAGCGTATACTTCAGTACTGATCCGTCCTGTTCTCAGACGATAAATTACACTGCAGTATCAGATTGTAGTTGTGCAGCAGATGCAGGTACCTATACTCCAAATATCAGTGGACAAAGTACTGTGAATTACGTGTTGTGTTATGATGATGTATTGGATATTGCTCCAAATGGTGACTATACTCCACCAGGAGAAGCATTGAATCCACCGCCGCCATTTGGATATGATCCGGGAATCGGATGGTTGGTATTCTCTTGTCCTCCTACAGTAGGATTGGTGCCGTCTGCGACTGAAGATATTCAAAATGATCCTTGTCTGTTAGGTGTTTATACCTTTGGAGTTTTAAATGATCCAAATGATTTATCTTGGATCAATGCATATCCTGGTACCTTTACAGATAATACGGTTTACTTTGTGCCGATTACTTTTTATAGTATGACAGATGGCTATTACAGTTATACCAATACCACAATTCCATGTTATGATCTAGGACCAACATACGCTGTTCAATACTTGCCAGAAGTGACTTGGACCGAGGTTTCAGACTGCGCAACAGGTGAGGCAACAGTTACCATGCAAGGTGGTTCTCCAGAAATTGATCCTACCGCAGTATTTACAGTGGTTCCTGGTACATTGACCCCTGCAACTGCTTCATTTGCAAATACCACCTGCGGCCACAATGGAACGATCGTCGTAACGGGCTTGGTTGCTGGGGATACGTATACTTTTGATATTGCAGATCAAAACGGATGTACGATCACAGCTACCGGAACAGTTTTGGGAAGTGGAAGTGTTACCATGACCTATCCTCAAACCGCGTATTGTCAGGATGAAACGGATCCGACACCTAGTTTAGTTGGGAATTCTGGAGGAACTTTTAGTTCTACGGCCGGATTGATAATCAATGCGGGTACTGGTGTGATTGATTTAAGTGCTTCCACACCGGGTACTTATACAGTCACCTACACAGGAACAGGTGCTGCCTGTCCTCCTTCAGATACGTATACTTTAACGATTAATGCCTTGCCGGCAGTCGTTGGTGGAGCAGATCAAACAGTATGTGCGGGAGATCCGGTAACTTTAACAGCAAATGGCGCACCAACGCTGTCTTGGGATAATGGAGTAGTTAATGGGGTTGCATTTGTTCCAGCATCTACAACTACTTATACTGTTACAGGTACTACCGCAGCAGGTTGCCAGGCAACAGATCAAGTACTTGTGACTGTTCAGCCTACAACGCCTCCAGTATTTACTGCTGATGTTGTTTCGGGTTGTTCGCCGTTAACTGTAACCTTTACTAATACCTCGGGAGGTACAGATTGTACGTGGTTGTTTGGTGATGGTAGTTCAACAACGGGCTGTGGTCAAGTAGTACATACATTTGTGAACGTAGGCTGTTATGATGTAACATTGACTACAGAAACAAGTATCGGTTGTGTGGCAACAACAACGAACCAGAATATGGTTTGTGTTGTTCCGAATCCAATTGCTGATTTCACGCCGAATCCTTCTATTCTTACAACAATGGATGCAACATCTCAAATGGTGAACAACTCAACTGGTGCAAGCACATTTCAGTGGAATTTTGGAGATGGTGGAACCAGTTCTGCAAGCGATCCGACACATACGTTTCCGAATGAAAATCCGGGGTCATATGAGATCGAATTGATCGCTTATTCTCCTGAAGGTTGTACAGATACAGCCTATGCAACGGTGTTGATTCAAGAGGAATTGATCTTCTACGTACCGAACGCATTTACACCAGATGGTGATGAATTCAATCAAACATTCCAACCGGTATTTACCAGTGGATTCGATCCGTATGACTTCAATCTATTGATATTCAACCGCTGGGG
The DNA here is from genome assembly GCA_049241705.1 of Fluviicola sp. Classification (GTDB taxonomy): domain Bacteria; phylum Bacteroidota; class Bacteroidia; order Flavobacteriales_D; family Crocinitomicaceae; genus Fluviicola. Next base: position 8,374 of record JBMLQF010000237.1, read on the forward strand.
AGAAGTTGTTTTTGAATCGAACAATGCCGATTTTGGATGGGATGGTACGTATTTAGGTAAATTCGTTAAAGAAGGAATTTACACCTGGAAGATTGAATTCCAAACTACAAAGAGTGACGCCCGTCAAGTGGCGGTTGGACACGTCAATGTGTTAAGATAAATTCGGTAAAATCACGATTTTACACATTCAGAGAGGGAGAATTAACATCTCCCTCTTTTTTTGTGGATTATTCTACCTAAATTGTAGGCAACCAATTGATTATGCTTACGTATTTTTGTAAACGAAAACCAAATTATTATGGCCTACTACAATATGAGAAAGTTATTTTCTGTCTTACTGATATTTTGTTTTCAGCTAGTTGCTTTCGGTCAGGGTTGTCCAAATGCCAATTTCAGTGCTAATAATTTTAGTAATTGGCAGGGGTTCACGGGTACCTATACAAACCCTGGTCAGACGCCTGGAATTGTAAATGGTCGCCATACGATCATGAATGCACCTGCTATTGACCCATTCTCTTGTGGAGGGTTGAGTGTGTTGCCTCCCGGAGGAACCATTTCAGCGCGATTAGGGAATAGTGGCACAGGAGGAGAAGGGGAGCGACTTCGATACCAAATGACCGTAGATAATTCGAATGCTCTTTTCATATATAAGTACGCAGTGGTTTTGGAAAATCCTTCAGGTCACCTTCCTAGCGAGCAGCCGGAATTTCAAGCGAGAATATTGAATCAGGCAGGTCAACAGATTGGAGGTAACTGTGGGGTGTATACTGTTTACGGTGGTCAACCGGGTCAAAACTTTCAAACCTGTGGTGGTGTTACATGGCTGCCATGGACGACAGTAGGTGTGAATTTACAGCCATTTATTGGTCAAACCATTCAAATGGAATTTTCAACGAAAGATTGCAGTTTGTCGGGGCATTTTGGATACGCTTATGTGGCTGCAGAGTGTATGCCATTGATTATCGATGTTGCCTATTGCGAGGGGTCGAATAACGTGGTGTTAACTGCTCCTCCAGGATTTCAAACGTATAGTTGGTCGAATGGAGCAAACACGCAATCAACCACTGTTACCAACCCAACGATCAATGCAACCTATTCATGTACGCTAACAACTTTCTCAAATCAAGGGAACTGTACGGCTACAGTGAGTACTCAAATCCAACCAACGATTATAGAGCCAGGATTTACTTGGGCTACCGTTTGTGAGGATGCACCGATGAGTTTTACAGATACAAGTTGGGTGAGTACACCAAATAGTCCGATCACAGGATGGAATTGGGACTTTGGAGATGGAGGTGTTTCAAACGTGCAGACACCAAACCACACCTATGTCAATCCGGGAACTTACAATGTACATTTAGAAGTGTTCACCGATGACGGTTGTACGGATACAATCACCAAAGTTATAACGGTTATGCCTAAGCCATTACCAACCTTTACTTTTCAGGACGCGTGTTTAGGGACACCAAATGATTTCGTGAATACCACTCAGGACACTTTGGCTCTTACTTACACCTGGAACTTGAACAATGGTCTGCCAATGGTCAACAATACAAATGTCAGCTTTACCTATCCGAATGCAGGAACATATAGTGTGGTCCTTTATGCAACGAACTCATTGGGTTGCTCTGATTTTATTATTAACTCGGTGACTGTTCATGGAGATCCACCTGTTGATGCAGGACCAGATATTCTTGTTTGCCCGAATACGACAGTAACATTAAGTGGATCTGGTGCAGCTACTTATGCTTGGGATAATGGTGTTCAAGATGGAGTGCCTTTTATTCCAACGGCCTCGCAAATGTATCATCTTACAGGTACATCGGCTGCGGGTTGTGTCAGTACCGATTCAGTAGAGATCTTGTTTTTCCCTACACCACCGGTTAACGCGGGTGTGGACCAAGAAGTTTGTGTAGGAACAGCTGTTACTTTTTCGGGCAGTGGAGCAAATAGTTATACATGGAATAACAATGTAACCGACGGACAATCATTTGTTCCCGCAGTAGGGAACTACACCTTGGTAGTAACAGGAACGGGAGCAAATAACTGTCAAGCTACGGATACGGCATTACTTGTCGTAAATGCCATGCCGGTCGTAAATGCAGGTCCGGATCAAATCATTTGTATTGGAAGTTCGACAGTTTTAACTGCCAGTGGAGCTGATGTCTATTCTTGGGATAACGGGGTGTTTAATGGCGTTCCCTTTGTTCCGGGAGCAACCGCTACCTATACGGTAACTGGTACAACCAATGCTGGATGTGAGGATTCAGACGATGTTACAGTGACGTTGGAAGCACCAGCAGTTCCTTCTTTTGAAGCGACAAAAAGAGAAGGTTGTTCACCGGTTGATGTTATCTTCTCAAATACTTCGACGGGTACACCTTTCGCAAGTTGTTTCTGGGATATTGATGATCAAACAACGGATACTGCTCCAACAAATATTGCGCACACTTATACCGATCCGGGATGTTATGATGTGACTCTAACTTTAACAACTGCCTTAGGTTGTGTTTGGGAGTCAACAATCTCGAATTTCATTTGTGTGTTTCCAAATCCGGTAGCTGTATTTACGCCAGTACCAGGAGTTATAAGCGAGTTGAATCCGGTTTCTACGATGAGTAATACAAGTATAGGTGCCGTTTCTTACATTTGGGAATTTGAAGATGGAACATTCTCCAATGAAGAAAATCCGGAGCATACGTTCCCGGTAGTTCCTGTTCAAAACCACGAAGTAGAATTGATCGCTATTTCAGAACACGGATGTACGGATACAACAACACAATTGGTAGTTATCAATGAGGAATTGATCTACTACATTCCAAATGCCTTCACGCCAGATGGTGACGAATACAATAATGTGTTCCAACCAATTTTTACTTCTGGTTTTGATCCGTATGACTTCAATATGTTGATCTTTAATCGTTGGGGTGAAGTGATCTTTGAAACAAATGACGCAAAAGTTGGTTGGGATGGAACCTATCTCGGTAAATATGTGAAGGAAGGAATGTACAATTACAAGATCACATTTAAATTATCTGGTAGTGATGCAAGAAAGATTATAACCGGACATGTTTCCATATTAAAGTAAACATTGGATTACAAGAAAGCATTGAATTTTTTCAATGCTTTTTTTCTTTGTGAACACAACCTTTGTAATTTTCTGAAGTCTATTAGAAAACTAAAAACTTCTATATGCGAATAGTGCTCTCCTTATTTCTGTTTGTCTTTACGTTTTCTGTCCACGCTCAAGAACAAGTGATTGATGCGCGTTTAGTTAAAAACAGGGGCAAGCAAGCAGAAGATGCTTTCAAATACAACATGAATAGTTACAACTATATGTTGTTCGAATTAGACAGTGCGTATGTGCTTGTGCCAAGATCTTCATTGAATGAAATGGAGTTGTCTCAGGTTTCAAAAAGCATTGATTTTTCCAAAGTGCGTTCTAAAATCGGAACTCCGGAGTTTAATTATATGGAGTTAGGAATCCGACCAATTAAAGAATCTCGTCAATATTTTTATGTTGACTCAGAAAACGTACTTATCCTTTACAAAATAGCAGAAATTACCAAGGCATTTACGGCAAGTCCGTTAAATTCGAAATAAGTGATGAAGAAATTCTTATTCTTTTTTATTTGTTTGGTGACCTTCAGTGCGGGAGCTCAGTTGAACATCCCAATGTCACCAGCAAGCAACAATCAAACGTTTAATACTTGTAACGGATTCATCATTGACTCGGGTGGGCAAGGTGGTCCTGGTTACAGTAACAACGAGAATATTGTAATTACGATCTGTCCGGATACTCCTGGTGAGATCGTGAGTATTGTATTTAACTTGTTCCAATTGAGCACACAAGACGATAATCCAGCTCCCAACATCACCAATGTAGATTACATGGATGTTTACGATGGGAATTCCACGGCAGCTCCGACCTTGGGAACGTACAGCGGATCTCAATTACAAGGAGTTGTGATCAATGCGACAGCATTAAATGCCACAGGATGTATCACGCTTCGCTTCCGTTCTAATACTGTCGGAACAGGAATGTTTACCGCTCAGGCTACCTGTGAAACTCCTTGTGCTACGCCAACAGCAGGAGGTGTTATTTTGAATGGAGAAACTGCAGATAGTATTAAAGTGTGTGTAGGAGAACCTGTTACTTTTCAAAACCAAGGTTCATTTGCGGCTCCAGGATTTAACTTAGTTGATTTTGAATGGGACTTCATGGATGGTGGCTCAGCGATGGGCCAACAAGTTACTCACACGTTTGATACACCCGGTCAGTATCTTGTACAGCTCTTTGTAACAGACGACAACGGTTGTGGTAACACCAATTTGATCGATCTTCAGGTATTTGTGGCAACAATTCCAACTTTTATTGGGTTTCCGGCTGATACAACACTTTGTTTAGGTGAATCTGTGGCATTTACGGCCGATCCAAATACGTATGAGGTGCTCTGGAATGGATTTACTGGATCGCAGACTATCGATGATGGGTGTTTGCCAGATACCTTGTTAGGTGTATCTCAGGATATTGAGATCATGCAAACTGGTTTTGCTGCAGGCTCAACACTTCAAAATGTTGCTGATATTCAAAGTTTGTGTGTTGATTTGGAACACTCATTCATGGGAGATTTAGTTATATTGGTGGAATGTCCAAACGGTCAAACTCAGATCTTACATCAGCAGGGTGGTGGAGGAACACAATTAGGTGTTCCAAACCAATTGGATAATGTGGATTGTAGTGATCCAACTACACAGGGAACACCATTTACCTATTGTTTTACTCCAGCTGCCACTGAAACTTGGGTTGATTGGGTGAATAACAATGGATTTGCCGGGACTTTACCTGCTGGAGATTATGAACCGGTTCAACCATTTTCTAACTTGCTTGGATGTCCGCTAAATGGTATCTGGACCTTAACCGTTATCGATAACTGGGCTGCAGATGATGGTACCTTGTTTACATTTGATATTAATTTGAATCCAGCTTTGTATCCTCCGGTAACCGTCTTTCAACCGCAAATTGGTTTGGCTTCCGATTCATCTTACTGGACTATGCCTGCCACTTTTGCAACCGTTTCTGGAAATGGCGATGTTCTCACAATCAATCCTACAGCAGCTGGTACTTATAGTTACACATACAATGTTGTAGACAATTTTGGTTGTCAACACGATTCCACCGTGACATTGACGGTTAATGCCAATCCAACACCAGATGCTGGTCCAGATGTGGTAGTATGCGATGGACAACCGGTTCAATTCAATGGAACGATTAACGGAGGAGGTGGAGGATCTCCGTGTGACTACACCTTCAATTTGGAAGATGCTTTCGGGGATGGCTGGAATGGAAATAATCTATTGGTAACCATCAATGGTGTTACCACTACTTACACTGTTGGAACAGGGACTACATTCTCAACAACTGTTTCTATAGCACATGGAACAACTGTTACGGTTCAATTTGATGGAGCTGGTGCTTGGCTTGAGGAATGTTCATATGAAATTCTAGATCCAAACGGTACCGTAGTTCTAGCTGATGGCGGAAACTTTGTAGCGCCTTCTACCACACCAACCACTTTCACTGCAGATTGCTTTGGTGGTTATGAATTTGTTTGGTCACCTGCAGCGCCATTAAATGATCCAAATATTCCAGATCCAATCGGAACATTTTCCGGGCCACAGACGATGACCTTATCTGTTTATCCTACGGGTCATCCACTGTGTGCGACTACTGACCAGGTTAATGTGACCATGTCGGCATCAGCAGATCCAGGAGATGATAATACAGTGTCTATTTGTGTACAAGGTGTACCACAAGATCTGTTTCCATTGTTAGGACCAAATGCGAGTCCGAATGGTACTTGGACCAATCCAGCTGGAGCCCCTGTAACGATGCCTTACAATCCAACGACAATGAATCCCGGGGCATATACCTATGAAGTGGATTCTAATGGATGTGTGTCAAGTGCCGTTATTACCGTAACCGAGATCAATACTACTGTTAACGTTGTACCTACCAATATCTCTTGTCATGGGGCAAACAACGGATCAATTCAAGTCACGGTGACAAATGCAACAACGTATACCTTAGATGGTGGAGCAGCAGTCGCAATTGCAGGATCACCTTTTAATGTCGGAAACTTAACTCCTGGAGCTCATACCATTGTTGTTGATGGAGGAAATGGTTGTTCTGCAACTGCCAATTTCAACATTACTGAGCCACCAGCACTTCAAATAACCTCTATTTCACCGGATTTAACTATATGTCCTGGTGAAACAACTGCTTTGACGGCAACAGGTACAGGTGGATCCACAGCATATACTTTCACTTGGATCGCAAACAATGCTCCAATAGGAGTAGGTGTACCATTCAATGTTACTCCTTTGCAAACGACAAATTATTGCGTTGTATTAACCGAGGCTTGTGGTTCAATTCCGGATACAGCGTGTATGACTGTTTCAACTCCAGCTTACATTCCTCCAGTTCTAACTCCAGATGTTGTGGATGGTTGTATGCCTGTTGTAACTACATTTACGAATAATGCAGTGGGTGGAAACATCGTTTCAACAACAATTGATTTTGGTGACGGAACTAACGTTACCTTAAATGGAACACAGCCAGTTACTCATGAATATGAAAATCCGGGAGTTTATACTGTTAGCGTCAGTATGACTTCTGATGTGGGTTGTATCTATGATACAGTGTATACGAACATGATTTCCGTTTATGATATCCCAACTGCATATTTTGATATCAATCCAAATCCGGTAGGCATGTTTAATCCGGAGGTGATGTTGTTGAATAGCAGTACTCCAGATGTTGTTTCTTACCAATGGAATATGCCTGTAGCTGAGCCATCTTCAGCTTCAACCGAGAATGTACGTGTCCGTTTCCCGGAAGGAGTTCCTGGTAATTATACGGTAACATTGATCGTAGAAAACGAATACGGGTGTGTGGATACTGTTGAACGCATCGTTCAGGTGATTTCTGAAGTGATAATCTTTGCTCCAAATACTTTTACTCCTGACGGCGATGAATTCAATCAGCAATGGTTCTTGTATATTGATGGAATCGATATCAGTCAATTCGATCTATTCATCTTCAACCGCTGGGGAGAGATTGTATGGGAAAGTCATGATCCGGCAGCATCTTGGGATGGGACCTATTTAGGTAAGATCGTTCAAGATGGAACTTACACATGGACACTAGAAACAAAAGATCTGACGAACGATAAGAAGTACACTTTCGGAGGTCACATCACAATCATTCGATAAACAAAAAATCCCGGTTTTGAAACCGGGATTTTTTTATTGTTTCTTGCGGCGTTCTCGCTCTTGCTTTATCAAACTAAGTTCTCTACCTGTCTGACCTTTCACTGAAGTGTTTTCATCTGCTCGTCTCAACAAATACGGCATTACTTCTTTCACGGGTCCGTAAGGCACATATTTGGCTACATTGTATCCCAAGTGAGCCAAATTGTAGGAGATGTGATCAGACATTCCGAGTAACTGAGCAAAGAATACACGTGTATCTGCTTTAGAGATCCCTTTTTGTGTCATTAATTCAACTAGGTAAGCGCTTGAATATTCATTGTGTGAACCAGCAACCAAAGCCATGTGATCCATTTCATCCGTTAAAAATTCCAAAGCTGCGTTGTAATCATGATCGCAACGTTCTTTGTCCGGTTGAATAGGAGAAGGATATCCTTTTTCAGCAGCGCGAGCTCTTTCCTTTTCCATGTATGCTCCTCGAACTAATTTAACACCATATTTAACATTGTTCTCCTTGGCCCATGCAATGCTGTCTTTCAAGAATTGAAGTCTGTCATGACGGTAAATTTGAACCGTGTTATAGACAATTGCACGGTCTTTATTGAACTCCAGCATCATGTCGTGAGTGATCCGATCAATGGTGTCCTGGATCCATGTTTCTTCTGCATCGATGAATACAGGTACATTTGCATCATAACCAGCCTTGCAAATACGATGGATACGTTCTACAACAGCATCATAGTCACGTTGCATAGCTGCATCTAATTGTTCTGTACCAGCGTTTGCTAATTCCAATAAAGCAAAACGCGAAATCCCTGTTACCTTGAATACAGCGAATGGAATAGCAGGATTGTTTTTACCCTTAGCGATGGTAGCAATGATCTCATTGGTAGTAGCTTCAAAATCTTCATCAGATGTTTTGCCTTCAACCGAGTAATCGAGAATTGTACTCACTCTGCTCTTCCACAACTGATCTATTGCTCCGGTACATTCATCAATTGTTTCTCCACCACAAAACTGTTTAAAGATGGTAGATTTTATCAAACCTTTAATTGGAAGTCCCACGCGTAAACTGAAGTTTGTGACGCCTTTTCCAACTTTAACCATTGCTGGACTGCCTATTACACTGAATAGGAAGTGCGCACGATTGAGATCCCGGTCGCTTTTGTGCTTGAAAGCAATTTCGGTATTATTGAATGAAATCATAGGACAAAATTAAATGGATTCCGCTATTTTTGGTCACACTTTCCGATTTTAAATCGCTAAATATGTTGTCGTGCTTGAATTCCAATTGAACAATTCCGTAATCGCCGTTGGCAATCTTGAAAACACTGCTTTCCAAGAGCTAATCACAACGACCTATCAAAACTCCAGAAAGGTTATCATTGTTGATGAAAACACGCACGATTGTTGCCTGGAATATGTGATCACTGCATTCACTTCTTTAGAGGATGCGGAAGTAATGTTACTTCCGGCTGGAGAGGAAAACAAAGTGATGGAAGTGTGCTTTCAAGTATGGCAAGCCCTATCGGAATATGGGATTTCTCGTAAGGACCTCATCATTAATCTTGGTGGTGGAATGGTCACAGATATGGGGGGATTTATAGCTTCTGTATTCAAGCGTGGAGTAGATTTTATCCATATTCCTACATCATTGTTAGGAATGGTTGATGCGTCAATTGGTGGTAAGACCGGTATTGATATGGGGCCTTACAAAAATCAATTGGGAACATTTGCTGATCCAAGAGCTATTTTCATTGATCCGCGATTCTTGCATTCCCTTACAAGTGAAGAGATCGTTAATGGTTTCGCTGAAATGATGAAGCATGCGTTGATCGCTGATGCTGATCATTGGACAGTCCTGCAGGAAATTCGCCCAGAATTGCTACTGGAACAAGATAATTTGATAGAACTGATCGCTCATTCGGTTCGAATTAAGAGCGAAATCGTTGAAAAGGATCCTACAGAAAAAGGGCCTAGAAAATTATTGAATTTCGGACATACGATTGGTCATGGAATCGAAGGGTATTTTATAGAAAATGAAGCTCCAATTGCACATGGTCATGCGGTAGCGTTGGGAATTTTAACAGAGTCTTATTTATCTTTTAAATCAGGTGGGGTGACCTCGGAAGAATTGTCGCGTATTATTTCTGTTGTTGTATCGAATTTCGCAGCAGTAAATATCGATGAGCGCGCAAGAAAACGCATTCTTGAATTGATGTACAATGATAAAAAGAACAGTGGGAATCGTATTCTTGGTGTGCTACTTCAAGGATTAGGTTCTGCGGTTTGGGATCAGGAATATCAGGAAATGGACGTGATGGAAGCTCTCATGTTCTTAGAAGACTGTTATCAGGTCAAGTAAACGAGATTAATTTTTCTTCAATTGGATCAATTGCGATTTGATCTGTTCCAGTCGTTCGATCAATTCATCCTTCGGTAGATTAGAACCATTTGATTCTAAGCCTCCGTCCTTTTGTTTCAAGGCTTTTTTGGCACCATCGAGTGTATATCCCTCTAATTTAACGAGTTGATAAATCTTGTTAAAATTTTCAATGTCTTTAACCGTGAATAAACGGTTGCCTTTTTTGTTCTTTTTGGGCTGAATAATCGCGAATTCTTTTTCCCAAAACCTTATTAATGAGGTGTTTACATCAAATATCGATGCAACTTCCCCAATTGAGTAGTACAGTTTTGTAAGTTTTATTCCGTCTAGTTTGCTCAAAATGAACGATTTTGATTCCGTGAAAATAATGATAATTTTGCACCCGTGAAATCAAAAGCGATGCTAAAAAGATTCTTTTTTATTCTCCTAGTTGGTCTTTGTTCTTCTGCTGGATGGTCCCAAACGCAACCCCCGGCGCAACAAGCTCCTGCTGCAGATTCAATTGGGAAAGCTTCTGCATTCGCAAAGACAGATACAATCAATGAAACTGTTGAAGATATCATTCAATTTGCCAAAAAGTTTTTAGGAACACCATACCATTATGCAGGTTCATCACCTTCGGGTTTTGACTGCTCCGGATTTATCTATTATGTAATGGGTAATTTTGGTTTGACATTGTCTCGCTCTTCACCAGGAATGGCTGAGTTTGGTAAAACGGTGAAGCTTTCTGAGATACGTCCGGGAGACTTGATGTTCTTCAAGGGACGTAATGTCAATTCTAGTTCTGTGGGACACGTAGCCATGGTAATTGAAGTGAAGGACGGTGTGATTAAATTCATCCATTCATCAACATCGCGTGGAGTAGTGATTGACACGTTTAACTCCAGCAAATACTATATTCCACGTTTTATCAAAGCGAAACGACTGGATTACGGAGGGATTACCGGACAGTAATTCGTTTCTCTGGTCTTTTCCAGATGTGCCAGATCAAATACAATACGGTAATTCCTGACATTACGGCTCCGAATAAAAACACTCTGAACTGATTTTCGATGTTGTTTTCATAAAGCAGGTTCGTGATCACTGCGCCGAAAAATATTCCTAATTCCAAGGCTATGAACATAGTACCGGCGCCAATTCCGCGTCTATGATCCGGAGATAGATCTGCTGTCCATGCAAAAATTGTTGGAGACGATGCACCCGTAGCAATTCCAAAGACTACGGATGAAGCCATGAAATAAGCCGGGCTATCGGTTAAACCGATCATCACCATGGATAATGTCAGTAACAGCATACCGATTAATAACAATCTTCTTCGTCCAAACTTATCGGATAGTTTACCTGTAAACAAGCGCACCGTTATTGTGGCTATAACGTAGGTTATGAAGAAGGCGCCTTTATTAGGAATATTAAGGTGTTCGGAAAGATCGGGTGACATAACGAAAATGATTCCTGAACACATTGCTGATAAGAACATCACAATTGCAACGGGAGCAACATTAGGCTCGATGATCTCGTCTTTTTTTACACGCAATAAGCGCCAATGGAAACGAACCGGGTTTAACAGCG
>JBMLQF010000238.1:0-6436 GCA_049241705.1 Fluviicola sp.
TTTAGGCGTCACTTTAGGAGCGGGGTTACTCGGCTTCGGGTTAGAAGCCGGTTGTTTTGGTGCAGGAGTTGGTGCAGGAGTGCTCGGTCTGGAAACAGGTTTACTATTTCCGTTCCCTCCTGAGTTCCCTCCATTGGAAGGGCTCGGTGAGCTTGTAGGCTTACTCTGAGGCAAAGAAATGATCGGTTTGCGAGGTTTATCCTCTTCTACTGGTGGTGGACCATAAACCGGTTTTGTAGGCTCATTCACTGCAGGCTCTTTTGTTTGAGGTTCAGAAACCGGATTCGTGCCAGGATTTTTAACATCTGGATTAGAAGCAGGTTTTTCTGTTCCGGAAGTTCCAGGATTCTCAGGGTTGCGCGTATCCACGTCTGGATTGTTCGATCCTGGTTGCTTGATCATAGGATCTGCTGTTCCATTGATCTGTTCTGCCGGTTTTTCCATTGGAGCGCGATCTTTTATTACGCGTCCGCCCGGATTTACGTTAGGCGTTGGTGATGTAGGACGGATCACTGTACCAGTTGTTGGATCATTGATCACTGGTTTCGGTGTTGGAGGAATGCGTAAGAATCCACCATCAAAGATACATGCATTCAACTCTGCACCTGTCAAACCTTGGCGCTCACAATCTCTGCGAGCTCGGTCGCGATCACGATCATTCAAATCTCCAAGCGTGCGATGATTGCGCGGGAATGTAAGGTCAGTAAAAGTTTGCGTGCTTTGTCCCCAACCATAGTCGAAAAGTGATTCCGGTTGTGTGATGCGCCATGTTTGAGCAAAATCGCGTGCCAAGAAATTTAAATATTCGCGTTCAACGGTTTGAGCCGCTGGATCATTTGAACCGAAAACTCCTACGTTAATATCAGCATTTCTGCCATTTGGTCCGGTTTGGAAATCATCATTGGAACGACCATTCGCGTTTCCAAGAACACCAAAGTATGAATCAGTACAAGGGAATACCTCTACTGCGATATTCATGAAGCCGGTTGTATTCCAACCACGCATATCAACCTTCACGCGCTCTCCTGTTGGCCACGTAATGATGTAGTCGTCTTTCTCACGACGGATAATACCTCCATGGTCTAAGAAAAATGGTCTATCTTCCACATAAATTGCTTGACCTTCGATGCGTAAAGGTGTGGTAGTGTTTCCATCAGGGCGGTCATTTGCGTATAAACAAACGCGGTCTCCTGCAACCCACATGGCAACAGCTGAGTTCAAAGAAAAGTCTTGTCCTTCTGCGCGCTGACGAACTTGAACATTCATGTGTCCGGATTGAGATTTCACCAAAGTAAATTCTCCAACTGTTTGGAATGAATAAGCGGCACCATCAAAAGATTGCAAGTGCGGATCTCCGTAAGAGCGGCCCATGATTGGGTTACAGCCCGGACGTGAAGCGAAGCGATTCACCTCGTTCCAACGATTAGCTGTTGTTGAATCGGCATTGCGTTGGTTCTGCTGAATGGCGTTGCGAACGCGAACACGGGTTTCAGAGGGAAGCATCGAATACATTTCGGAAGGGGTGAAATTTTCCGGAAACATACGGTCTGGAACCGGTTGGTTGTTCGACATAGCAACCATGCTGCTTGCCAACCATTCTCCACGAACGGGATCCCAATTAACTAGGTCTTGGCGGATCGATTCAAATTCACGATTGAATGCGTCTTGTGCGTTGGCAACTCCGGCCAAAAGCAATCCTACCAAACTGAATGAACGTAATAGTGTGCTCATGTTTTTCGATTTAATGTCGTGCCACAATTTGCAAGAAGCGTACCGCAATGCGTCTGTTTGTTAATAAAGTTTTAAATAAAACAAAAAACGATATTAGTGTTAAAAAACAAACAATGAGAGATTCTTGTGGCTTTCACGGATTCAAAGCATTAAAATGGCTAACTTTGTAGGGAATTTTGACATTATTAGGATGAGTTTATTAACGGTTGGTAGCGTGGCTTTCGATGCCATTGAAACACCATTTGGAAAGACAGATAAAATTGTAGGAGGAGCTGGAACTTTCATTGCCCTTTCAGCTTCGAATTTTGTAAAGGATCAACGCATCGTTTCGGTTGTGGGTGAAGACTTCCCGCAAGAGACACTTGATATTTTGGCGGCAAAAGGTGTTGCATTGGAAGGCTTGCAGATCAAAAAAGGTGAAAAGACCTTTTTCTGGTCGGGACGTTACCACAACGATATGAACTCGCGCGATACCTTGATGACAGAGTTGAATGTATTGGAGAACTTTGATCCGATCATTCCTGAAAGTTACCAGGGAGCTGAATACTTGATGTTGGGGAATTTGGCACCAGCTGTTCAGCGCATGGTGATCGAGCGTTTGACGCAACGTCCGAAATTGATCGCTATGGATACCATGAATTTCTGGATGGACATCGCTATGGACGATCTAAAACAAACATTGCGTTTGGTTGATGTGTTAATTATCAATGACGAGGAAGCACGACAATTGTCAGGTGAGTATTCATTGTTGGTTGCATCAAAAGTGATTCGTGCAATGGGACCGAAAACCTTGATCATTAAAAAAGGAGAACACGGTGCTTTGTTGTTCCAGGATGAGAATGTATTCTTCGCTCCGGCATTGCCATTGGAAGAAGTCTTCGATCCAACTGGAGCAGGGGATACGTTTGCTGGAGGTTTCATCGGATTCCTTGCGTCAACTGATGATATTTCGTTCGAAAACATGAAACGTGCGATCATTGCAGGATCTGCTTTGGCTTCGTTTTGTGTGGAGAAATTCGGTACGCAGCGTTTGTTGGAGATCTCTCGAGCAGACATCGACCGTCGTGTAGAGGAATTTGTGAAGTTGACCAATTTTGAGATGTCAACTGTTGTTGGCTAAGAATGATAAAAAATGACTGATATGGATAAGGCTGGATTGTTAGAAGCGTTGAAAGCTTTGGTTTCGCAAGAAGATGCATTGGCTGTTGCCCGCGATGTAAATGATCTTCGTGGACAGTTTGAAGATTTGATCCTTGAGGAAGATCGTCAGTTCCAGGTGTCGCAATTAGAAGCTCAGGAAAAAGGTGAAGAAGTTCCTGAAAAACAAGCAGACCCTATCCGTCAGGAATTCTATGAATTAGTTACTGCCTACCGCGAACGCAGAAACGAGCAACAACGCTTGAAAAAAGAAAGCGAAGAAGCCAATCTGCGCAAGAAGAAATCTTTGTTGGAACAGTTGAAAGAACTGGTTTCCGGTGAAGAAAATATTGCAGCGGCCATGGCTGCCTATAAAGAGATCCATGAAGCTTGGAAAGGAGTTGGTGATATTCCGCGTGAAAAACGTCAGGACATGCAATCTGAGTATTCCAAGTTATTGGAAACCTTCTTTTATCACATCAAGATCTACCGCGAATTGCGCGATCATGATTTTAAGCGTAACCACCAATTGAAGGAAGCGGTTATCCAAAAAGTTCAGGAACTGAGCAATATGGAGCAGATCAAGGATGTTGAACAAGCTTTGAAATTGTTGCAAAATGAGTGGGAAGAGATTGGTCCGGTATTGAATGAAGACTGGGAAGATCTGAAAAACCGCTATTGGGATGCCGTGCGTGCTGCATACACGCGCATTCAAGCTTTCTACGAAGATCGCCGCAAGGAATTGACAGAGAATTTGGAGTTGAAGAAAGAATTGGTGCTAAAAGCAGCCAGTATGGTAAAAGAATTAGCCATCAATACTCCGAAAGACTGGGATGTTGCTACGCAGCAATTGTTGGCGCTTCAAGAACAATGGAAAGCAATTGGTTTTGGTCCGCGCAAAGAAAACGAAGAAGTTTGGAAAGAATTCCGTGCTAATTGTGATGCTTTCTTTGAAGCGAAAAAAGCCTTCTTCGATGATATCAGAAAAAAATACGATGATGTAGCTCAAGCCAAGCAAGCTTTGGTGGAAAGAGTGCATGATCTGAAAGGTTCTACAGATTGGAAGGATACAACGATGCGCATTTTAGCCATCCAGAAAGAATGGAAGAACCTAGGAAATGCAGGACATCGCTTTGAGCAAAAGTTATGGAAAGATTTCCGTTCTGCATGCGACCATTTCTTTGATGCGAAACAAGCGTTCTATGCTGAACAAGACGCAGCCCTTGAAGGAAATCTAGAATCGAAAAAAGCCTTGATCGAACGCATAAAATCTGCCGAACTACCGACTGAAAAACGAGATGCGTTGACCATGTTACGTGGTTTTTCTGCTGAGTTTACAGAGATCGGAAAGGTTCCAATGAAGGAGAAGGATGCGATCTATCAAGCGTATCGCGAAGCTCTGGATGCACATTATAAAAAATTGAAACTGGAAGGTGATGAGCAAGAGCGTGTGATGTTCCAAGCGAAATTGGACAATCTACGTTCTAGTGCGAATCCGGATAAAGCGATGGCGCGAGAACGTGCTGAATTGCATGAAAAGATCAGCCAGTTGCGCAGTGATATCTTGCAATATGAAAACAACCTTGGTTTCTTCGCGAAATCAAAAGGTGCTGATTCGTTGCGAAAAGAAGTAGAATCTAAGATCATGGCTGCAAAACGCCGTATTGAAGAGCTGCAGCAAAAACTTAAATTGTTGACAGCTTAATATGAACCGCTCGATCAATATTTTATTACTGGTAGTTTCTTTCCCTGCGATGGCATTTAGCATCTTCGTGGGTTTTGATCTTCCCATTGAATTCTTGCACACTACGGCAAGTCAGCTGCCTTACAAGGCCGAGATCTTTTATGTAATCGCAGGATTACTGTTGTTACTCATTGCGCGCCGTTCTGTACAGCGTTGGGTAGGGGTTGGCATGACGCGCAAACCAGAGCGTTTTATTTGGTGTGTTCCCATCGGAGCAGAAAGACAAAAGCAAGTGCGCATGTACTTGATCCTGGAAGCCTTAGTTGCTCTAGCTTTTGTATTCGGATGCTGGCAATTGACCACTGAATCATGGCCTTTGATGGTTGTATACGGGTTGATGTGTTTGGATCAGTTACTTTTCATGGCTATTGCGTCGAAGTGGTTTCGTATTGGGATTACCCAAAAAGCATTGGTGGTTGCAGACAGAGAATTGCGCGTGTTGTATTTTCAAGGCTTGCGTAGAGTTGAATTGCATCAACAGACCATTTATTTTGAGTACATCGAGGATTTGCAATTGCATTTTCCGACCAACTGTGTACCGGAAGGTAAATTCGCGGAATTCAGAGATACTCTGGAGTCACGTGTGAATCGGGATAAAGTTTTCTTCTCGGAAAAATTCAAGAAAAACGGTTAATTCAATTTTCTGCTGATCACGCGTTCCACTTCGGGTAAAACGAGCTGGTGATCAAACGGTATAACGGCTTCCCGCAGTTCATTTGCAGTAAATTTTATCGGGTCCTTTAGGAAGGTTCCGATCTGATCTGCCAAACTTTCAGCTTGCAAAGGCTCAAACAAATATCCACGCTTTCCGTGATGTAATATTTCCGGTGTGCCGCCAGCATTGGAGCCAATTACCGGACAACCGCTTGCCATCGCTTCAATCGTTACCATTCCAACTGTTTCTGCTTTACTTGCCATAACAAAGGCATCAATTGCCTTATAAAAAACCGCAATGTCCGGTCTGAACGGTCGAATGAAAACGCGATCCTTCAGAGTGTCTGTAGTCATCCTTTCCTTCATTTGGTCACTGTAAGCCTGTCCTTCATGCATGGTTGGCTCGCCCAAGAATAGCACGCACAAATTGGGTTCCTTGATTTTTTCCAAGGCTTCCAATAACAACAATTGTCCTTTTTGTGGATCGAATCTTCCTGCTAGACCAAGAATGATTTTGTCCTCCGGAAGTTCCAGGGTTTGTCTGGCCTCCACCTTGGAATGAGCTGTTGAAAATGGAGCCATATCCAAAGCACTCGGAATGTGAAAAATGCGCTCTTTCGGCATGTGCGTCATGGTCTCCACTTGCTTTTTCAACCAAAGCAGGGGACAGCTCCAGGTATCCAATCCGCGAAAACGGAGTGTGTGCAAAAAATTCTTCTTGGTAACACCCAATTGCATTTCCATGAAGTAGTGTACACGAAATTGTTTGTTGGCTTTGCGTTTGGCAATTACGGCAACGCTCATGTCTCGCACATCCCGAATGATGAGGTGTTCCATTTTTTGCGCAACCAAAATGCGTGAGATGCTTGCAGCCGCTTTGTAATCGTAATATTTTTTGTGACCGTTGTGGGCTTCAAAAGGCAGATTATGTGCACGGCAAAAAGCCTCTAGTTTTCCGTTGGCTGGACCAATGAGTAACACGATGTGACCTCTTTCAGACATCCACAATGCATTCTTAGCTTGATTTAACTCAAGTCCACCCCAACTGTCGGTTCCGATCAAATAAGCAATGCGCATGCTCAAAGATAATCAAATCAAGCAGGTGACCATATGCTTAGTTTGCGTGGTTTTTCGCACTTTTGCATCATGATAAACAAACCGTATTTTGCG
>JBMLQF010000239.1:0-8252 GCA_049241705.1 Fluviicola sp.
GAAGCGATTCGATTGATGGATGCCATTTCAGAAGGAAGCCATGAGAAAGAGGAAATGCCGGTGAAGTGGTTTCAGGATAATCCGGATAACTACGCCGATTACAACGAATTCTTTGTGAACAAGACCGCGTTGCAGAATAATTACAAAGTAAAATTCACACTGACAACGTATTATGCGAGACAGTTTCACCTTTTCTTGAAAAACAATAAGTACGAAGCCAATAATCCTGATTTTTGGAATCAACATTATATGCGTTTCTACGAGAAGATATGGAAAGCAAAGAAACTCGACAACTTGATCATGATTTCCTTGCTTAATCTGGAAAATGAGTCGGTACAGCAAAAAATTGGACAGAATCAAAGCAAGTTGAAAGCATTTTACGATATGTCTAAGGAGTTTTATTCTGAGGCAAACGTAGCTCATTACATGGATTTCGAAGGAGAATATAAATTGGTAAACACCGATTATTCTATAAACTCCGGGTTGACCGTTATGGGGATTTTAGGTGCTGATAAGAAAACACTTACCGGTAATTACTACTATTTCCACCCGAATGGTTTACCTAAAATGATTGCACAATACGATTCCAAAGGAAACCCAACAGGTACTTGGAAAATTTCAAATGATTTCGATGGTAAGATCGAAAGAACAGTTGAATTCTTAGGAGGTAATAAGCGTAAAGTATCTGAATTCTATCATTCAGGTGAACTATGGCAAGAGTACACTTTGGATGGAGATAATGTGGTAGACACCATTCGCATCTATTATCAAAATGGTGTGATCCGCGAGAAATACATGCTTAAGAATGGGCAAAAAGAAGGATTGTATCAAGAATTCTTTGCTGATGGTTCGCTTTCTTACAAAGTAAACTACATCAACGGATTGGGAGAAGGGGAATATTTGTCTTATTTCTCTGACGGAACAATTGAAGATAAATTCACTTTGAAGGCCGGAAAAGTTCAAGGAGTTCGTATGCGTTACTACAATAATGGCCAATTGCGTCAGTCTTCTAATTACTTGGATGACTTGTTCGAAGGAGAAGTATTGGAGTACTATATGAATGGTAAGTTGAAGAAGAAATCAAATTACAAAAAAGGTAAATCTGTTGGTTTGATGGAAACATACTATGCCAACGGGAAGATTGAATCCTCAACTACTTTGGACGAGAACGGTAAAGAAAGTGGAAAAACAATCATGTATGACCTGGATGGTGTAAAATACCACGAGTTCGAATACAACAAAGGAGATATGGTGAAGATCACCTTCTTCGATAAATCCGGAGCTGCAAAAGAATTGGCTGAGAAAAAAGGAAAACGAATTGAATACATCTACTGTTTTCCAACTGGAAGCAAAAAAGTAGTTGGAGCATACGTAGACGGTGAAAAAGATGGAAAATGGGATTACTTTGACTTCTACGGAAACTTGGAATCTACAGTTATCTACAAGAAAGGTATTCAAACAGATTCAGTAGTAGAATTCCATGAAAATGGACAAATGTCGAAGAAATACTATGTGAAAGATGGTGAAACCAATGGTTTGTATCTGGAATACAACAAATTTGGAGATCTTACTTGGGAAGCTGTTTATACAGATGGCGAACAAGACGGACAATATTTCACCTACTACAACAACGGTCGAGTGGAAGAAGAAGGATTCTTTGTTAACGGACAGAAATTTGGATTGATCAAAGAATACGATGCAAACGGCATGTTGAGTACAGTTAGTGAGTACGATCGTGACCGCGAGATCTCCGTACTTTATTTAGATACACTTGGAGAGATCATGAATCAATTTAAAACGATCATGAATGGTCCGGTAGAGATCTTTAGTGCAGACAGAAAATTTGTCAAATACAAAGGGAACTTCACCAATGGATTGGCAAACGGAAAAACAACATTCTATGGACCAAATAACTTAGTGATTTCTGAAGGAAATAAAGTTCTGGGTGAGAATCACGGTGAGTGGAAATGGTACCACTACAATGGTAAATTGAAAGAACAATCAACTTACGTTTACGGTGCAAAGAATGGTCTGGAATTGAATTTTGACGAAGACGGAAATAAATACAGTGAATTCAACTGGGAATATGGCTACCTGAATGGTCCGTTCAAATTCTACCATGAAAACGGAAAGGTTTCAATGGAAGGTGAATATTACCAAGGAAAACGCCATGGTAAAGTAACTCAATACGCTGCTAACGGTGAAGTGATGATGTTCCGTTACTACGACAAAGGTATCATGGTTGGATATTCTTATTTGGGAACGGATGGTAAAGAAGTTGCCAAGATTTCGCTTCAGGGTAACGAATTGAAAGTAACTTGTTATTACAAGAATGGTAAAAAATCGGTTCAAGGATACCGCAAAAATGGTTTACTAGAAGGTGATTATATTGAGTATCATCCGAATGGTCAGATTGCAGAAAAGAGCATTTACAAATTCGGTGAAGAACAAGGGAAATTTGAAGTGTACTCTGAAACTGGGGTTAAACTGGAAGAACGTGTATACGAAAAAGGATATCGTGAAGGTCCGGAGACCATTTATTATACCTCCGGAAAGGTGAAGAAAAAAGCAATGTACACAGAAGGAAATCTATATGGAGATGTGATTTATTATGCTCCGGATGGCAAAGTGTTGCGAGTAGTAAATTACTACGATGGTGATCCGCTATCAATTCGTTAATATGAGAAGTGTAATTCTGTTTTCAATACTCCTGGCAACTCAATTTCAGGTTGCTTGGGGACAAACAAAAGAAGTGCTGGATGCCTATCGGTTGAAGTATCCGAAACACCACTTGGTTCAACTGAAGGATGAAATGAAGATCGTGGTGCGCATGGAGAAAAACGTCCCTGTAGTTGAACACCAATACAGCCTGGAATACTTGGTCTTGGATAACAATGGAAGTTTGTCCTTGGCTGAACAACGTATCGGTTATTCGTCTTTTCAGCAAATGGGGGAGATTGAGGCTTATACCATGGTACCAACGGAAAAAGGTTCCAAAAAATTGCCTGTAAAGCGCATCGACACCCGAGACGCAGAAACATCTGGTTCTGTGTTTCATGACGACAACAAAGAAAAGGTGATCTTCTTTCCGGGCTTGGCTCCGGGTGCCTTGGTGCATTTGTCATATTCATTCATCATGACAGATAACACCTTCCCATTTAGTTACAATTTCTTTGCGTCTATTCCGGTGGAAAGTAACAAGGTTACTATTGAAGTAGATAGTTCAGTACATATCAATCATCGCTTGTTTCATGGCGACCGACTTGCGATCAAGTACACGGAAAACCTCGTGAAAAATAAGCGCATTTATTCTTGGTTTTCGGATAAAGCAATGATCATTGATAACGAAGATGTTGCACCGGAACCACGTTATTATGCACCACATTTACTTGCTCAGATCGGTTATTATACCACCAAGGCAGGAAATGTATCCTTAGGACAATCTATTGGTGATCTACATGCGAATTATCAGCAGAATGTGGAACAAGTGGAGAATGAGATTCCTGATCCTGAATTGCTAGGCATCGCCGACTCGATTGCTCGACCGTACAGTGATGAGTTCGACAAGGTGAAAGCCATTTATTATTGGGTTCAGGATCACATCAAGTACATTGCAATTGAAGCAGGAATGGAAGGTTTTGTACCAAGACAACCTTCTGCAGTTTTGCACAAGCGTTATGGTGATTGTAAAGACATGGCTTCCTTGATCTACTCGATGACCAAAGCAATTGGGATTCCAACATACCTGACATGGATCGGAAGTCGTGAACTACCTACAAAGTATACGGAATTCCCGTCGTCTTTCTGTGACAACCACATGATCGCCTCCTACAAGAAGAATGGAAAAATATACTTCCTCGATGCAACAGATTCTTTCTTGTCCATTGAAATGCCGTCGTCTTTTATCCAGGGAAAAGAAGCTTTTGTTCACTTGGGGAAAGATCAGTTTGAAATCGCCAATGTTCCAGTGATCCCATCTGGTTTTACACAGCGAATTGACAGCACTTGGGCAAAATTGGATGGAAAGAACATGACCGGGTACATTCATAGTTGGCATTCTGGATATTATCATTCATTGATCACGGATGTGTTGCGTGATATGCCTAAAAACGAGCTTGACAAATTCAGCACTTCTATCTATCAGCGTTGCAACAATTCATTTTTGGCTACTAATTCAACCATGAAAGATGTGTTGGAGCGTGAAAAGCCGGCCTACATGACCTGTGATTGGAAAGCTTCAAATTATGCCACGACTTACAACAATGAAGTGTATGTGAATTTATTGTTGGACAAGAATTACATTCAGTACTTCGATCTGAAGCCAGACCGTGTTGCACCGATGGAGTTCCCATTTGCCTTTGACGATCAAAGCGTTACCATTTTTGAAATTCCGGAAGGGTACGTGGTTAAATCTGTTCCGAAAAATGTGGAATTGAAAACAGAATTCTTTGAGTTTTCTGTTACCTACAAACAAGAGAAGACGACAGTGACCTCTGCGCTTCATTTGAAAACGAACTTTATTTTATTGGATACTGTAAATGTGCAGCAATGGGCGAAACTATTGACTATTAGCAAACAAGCATTTTCTGAAACCCTAGTATTAC
Organism: Fluviicola sp.; assembly: GCA_049241705.1. GTDB lineage: Bacteria > Bacteroidota > Bacteroidia > Flavobacteriales_D > Crocinitomicaceae > Fluviicola. The sequence continues at coordinate 4,605 of JBMLQF010000239.1, forward strand.
AAAAGAATTAAAATGAAAAAACTAGCCATCTTATTGTTGGGATTGAACATCTTCACAACCAATGCTCAATCCCTTTATTACGCTTCCTATGATTGGAAAGAGACTCCCGAAAAGTATGTTTTGACGGAGGCAGAGCAAAAGGAAGACGAGGTGATCGTTTATGAAAAGCGAAGTGAAGAATATGCACGGATCAACGATCAATTCAATCAGTTTAGCTTGTATCACGTGGTTCGGGTATTGAACACAAACGTCGGAATTGAGCGCAACAATAAAGTGTACATCAGCAATGATGCATTGGAAGTATTGGTGCAAAAAGCGCGTGTGATCAAACCGGATGGAACCATTTTGGAACTGAAAGAAGCAGATATTCGCGAATTCAAGAACGAAGAGGGAGAAGTGGAGTATCGCTATTTTGCCTTAGAAGGACTTGAAAAAGGAAGTGTTGTTGAGTATTTACACTACTTCAAAAAAGAGGCAGATCTTTCGGGGAGATCATTGACTATTCAAGGCGAAGTGTTGAAACGATCGGTGGATGTGGATATAATTAGCCCTGCTCACCTGGACTTTTTCGTTCACTCCGTAAATGGAATGCCGCAATTGGAGTTGGATACGAATTCAACCACTGATATCCGCAGAAAATTCGCGCATTGCGACAATGTGAAAGGGCAGAAAAGTGAGTATGCAGCGCCTGCGGGAGCTGTTGCCATGAAGTTCTTCTACAAGTTGCAAAAGAACTTCGATTCTGGAAAAGGGAACTTCTACACGTTTAATGAAGCTGGAAAGATCGTTTTCGATAACAACTTTGGTGCGCCCTCCAAGAAGTCGCTGAAGATCTACAATACCATGATCAAAGATGTGAATGCGAATGGTGGATCGAATCTGGAATCGAAAGTGCGATACCTTGAAAACAAACTGAAGAAAGAAATCAATATCGTTGATTTCAACTCGCCTGAATTGAATAATACAGATTTGATCTTCAAGAATAAATTGGCTTCGGAGCAAGGAATGATCCTGGTAATGATGCAGATCTTGCGTGAAATGGGAGTTAAGTTTGAATTGGTTTTAACGACTGATCGCGATGAGTTGGCCTTTGTACCTGAGTTTGAGGGTTACAATTTCTTGAACGAATACCTGATCTATGTAAATGATTTGGATATGTACTTGGATGCCGGTTTGTTCTCACGTTTGGGCTTCCCTCCGTACGAATTGACTCAGACGAAAGGTTTGTTTGTTTCTGAGAAGTCTTTGGGCGACATGAAAGTTCCGATTACGAAATTGAAAGATATCAAAGCGGCTGATTCTAAAAAATCAGTTGATGGCATCGAGGCTGTTGTAGACTTCACGGCTTCCTTGAGTGAGCCGAAGATCGTGATCGAACGCAGTGTTTCTGGTTACAAGGCTATTTTCCCGCAATTCGTTCTGAATTTCATGGATGAAAAACAACGTGAAGAAGCCAAAAAGGACGTGATCCAATACATCGATGAAGATGCGGTGATCGAAGAGATCTCTTATACGAATGACAACAGCGATGTAGCGGGTGTTTTGCCATTGAAAGTAAAAGGAACCTTTGTTTCTCATAGCTTTTTGGAGAAGGCTGGAGATAAAACTTTGTTGAAGATCGGTGCCTTGATCGGACCGCAAGCGGAATTGTATCACGAAGAAGAGCGCACGATGCCGGTGATGACAGAGTTCAACAGAGAGTACCAACGCGTATTGAAAGTGAAGGTTCCTGACAATGTTCGCTTGGAGAATTTGAACGCTTTGGTGATGAATGAGTACACGGACGATAAGAGTTCCGGATTTGAATCGAGCTATACATTCGAGAATGGTGAATTGGTGGTTACAATTCGCGAATTTTACACGCGTGTGAGCTATACTGTTGAAGAGTACAAGCAATACGAGCGAGTGATGAATGCTGCAGCCGATTTCAATAAATTGGTGATCGTAGTAGAACCGAAATAAAAACGACTTTAAAGGTTGTGAACGTTTATTGATCTTGATACCGGGGATCGTCGCAAAAAGGTATTTTACGTACCGTGCTGATCTCAATGGATAGAAAGTCGAATTCGTTCACAACCTTTCCACATATTTCGTAGATCCCCTTTCCACGAAAAGGAAACAATCCAGCCACCTGCGGAAAATGAACCGTATCCAATTGCTCGCCTTCCGGATCGAGTAAAGTGCCAAACAACATCTGATCGCCATTCACCGTTTTTGTGCGTTTTACCGTGACTAAATAACCGTAAGTACGGATATGATGTTGCACAAAACGATGCATGTCTTTCGCGAGGATGTGTGCTTCCAGTTGCTCATCTATGAGTTCAAAAGGATCGCACAATGGAAAATCCAGCAGCTCCATGTGCTCGAATGCTTCTTCACGCCTGCTTTCTGATAACGGAGGAAGCGCATAATCTTTACTCTCTTGTTCGAACAATTCCGGTTGTGTTGTTCGTTTGGGGGCTTTGTTATGGAATAAGTGTGCTTTCCAAAGCAGTTCTTTTTTCGGAATTCCCAAGGAGCGCAAACCGCCTACACGGATAAGCAAAAGCAACTGTTCCAAGGGGATGTGTACCCGACGCAGCAATTGATCGAACGACTGGAACTCACCGCGCATTTCACGGTCACGCATGATCTCAGCAATGAGTTTTCCTTCTATTCCGGCTACGTGCTGAAAACCCAGGTAGATCGCCTTTCCGGAGATAAGGGTTTGGTATGTGCCGCGATTGATACACGGTGCCTGAATGTCACCGCCCAATTTGCGCGCTTCGTGTACGTAAATCTCTGTGCGGTAGTAACCTCCGAAGTTGTTGATCGTGGCCACCATGTACTCCAGCGGATAATAAGCTTTCAGGTATAAACTCTGATAACTTTCAACAGCATAGGAGGCAGAGTGTCCTTTAGCAAAAGCATAACCAGCGAAACTTTCGATCTGTCGCCAAATATCTGCCACATCGGAATCTGAATATCCTTTGCGCTTACAGTTGAGGAAGAATTGTTCTTTCACCCGTTGGAACTCATCCCGCGATCGGAATTTTCCAGACATTCCCCGTCTCAAAACATCCGACTCTGCCAAACTCAATCCGCCAAAGTAATGTGCTACTTTGATCACATCTTCCTGATAGACCATCACACCGTATGTTTCGGGCATGATCTCCAGCATCACCGGATGTGCGTCCGATAAATGTTTTTCCGGTTCACGGTGCCTCAGAATGTACTGACGCATCATACCCGAACTGGAAACTCCCGGTCGAATAATGGAACTGGCAGCCACTAATTCGAGGTAGGAATTCGTATGCAGCTTGATCATCAACATGCGCATGGCCGGAGATTCCACATAGAAGCATCCCAGTGCTTTGGCTTCGCGCAACAAACGATTGATGTTGTCGTCGGTTTTGAATTGCTTTACATCGTGAATGTCGTGCGGCAGATTTTCCGGTTGATTGTAGTGAATGATCTCTATGGCCTCCACGATCTTTCCCAAACCCCGCTGCGAGAGAATGTCGAATTTGTACAACCCAACGTCCTCTGCTTCCAGCATCGAGAATTGAGTGGTTGGATATCCTTTCGGAGGAAGAAATGTTCCTGAATACCACGAAATGGGTTTTTCTGATATCACGATTCCTCCGGCATGAATACTGAGGTGAGAAG
>JBMLQF010000240.1:0-17256 GCA_049241705.1 Fluviicola sp.
TGGCTACTTCAAGAACGATAAAAAGGCCGGTTAACGGTAAAAATTCATTTCATCCAAGTACTTGTGCACCGGATCGGTCAACAAGTAACGAACATCTTTGCCTTCTTTAATTGCTGTGCGAATAAAACTGGACGACACCTTCATTACTGGTGCATCCAGGCACAAATGCACGTTCGGGTGCTGCCCGAAGGTATTATTCAAATTAGATCCTTCTTTTACCAGATCATCTTCTTCCTGAATGGTCAGTGTGCGCGGATAAACGTAGAAGTGATATGAATCCAACAAGGATTCGTGGTTATACCATTTGTGGAAAGTCCGCAAATTATCTTCGCCCATGATCAAACTGAAGGTATCATTCGGATATTTTTCCTTCAAATAAGCTAGCGTAGTTGCGGTATAATTGGGTTGCGGTAAATGAAACTCAATGTCTGAAGCGCGCAATTTCGGATTGTCGTCGATGGCGACTTTCACTAGCGCCAAACGATGGTAATCCGGTAGTAAGGAAGATTTTTGTTTCAAGGGATTTTGGGGCGTTACCACCAACCACACCTGATCGAGATCGGTATATTCAGCCATGTAATTGGCAATCACCAAATGCCCCACATGAATCGGGTTAAAGGTGCCGAAGTACAAGCCTATTTTCATGCGTGATGAATAAAATGACTTACCAAACTTCGTGCATCATGACATGCTTTATCCAAATCATCGTTAACAAGAATGTGATCGAATCGTGGAGCGTGTGACAATTCTTCTTTTGCTTTAGCCAAGCGCATAGCGATCTTTTCATCGGTCTCAGTGCTTCGAGCACGTAGGCGCTCTTCCAAGACATCATAACTCGGTGGTTGCACAAATACCGCGAGGGCTTGCTCACCAAAAAACGATTTCAAATTCAACCCGCCTATCACATCCACATCAAAGATCACTGTTTTTCCAGCCTCCCAAATGCGGGTCAATTCGCTGCGCAAAGTTCCGTAGTAATTATTGGTGTAAACCTCCTCCCACTCAACAAAGGCATCCGATTCGATATGCGCTTTGAATCCATCAACACCTAAAAAGTAGTAATCCCTTCCATGTTCTTCATTTGGTCTTGGGTCGCGGCTACACGCTGAAATGGAAAACTCCAATTCCACGATATGCTCCAACAAATGGCGCACAATTGTGGTTTTACCCGCTCCGGAAGGAGCCGAGAAGATCACACATTTACCGGTAGGTTCCTGCATATTAAAGTGTGTTTAATACTTGTTCCTTGATCTTTTCGAGATGGTCTTTCATTTCAACCACCAATTTTTGCATTTCCACATGGTAAGACTTGCTCCCCAAAGTATTGATCTCACGACCGATCTCTTGCGTGATGAAGCCCAATTTCTTACCGCATGATGGTAATAACATTGTTTCTAGGAAATAGTTCAGGTGATTTGCCAAACGCATTTTCTCTTCAGAAACATCCATCTTCTCAATGTAGAAGATCAATTCTTGCTCGAAGCGGTTCTCATCGATCGCTTGATTGCTCAATTTCTCCAATCCTGCACGCATGCGTTCACGTACAATTTGAATGCGTTCTTGTTCGTATTTTGGAACCTCTTGCAGTAATTCAGAGATGCGTCCAATATTCATTTCAAAGTCTGCGCGTAGCTGTTCCCCTTCTTGTGCGCGGAATGCATTCAATTGGTGACAAGCTTCACGCATCAGGTGCATCACAAAAACCGACTCATCTTCCGAAAGATTCTCTTTTTCATTGGAGTAGATCTCCGGCATGCGCAATACCATGGATAAGGGATCTTGTGGTTCCACACCCAATGTTTGACTCAGGGCTAACAAATCTTCGTAATAAGACTTTGCCAGTTCCTTGTTGATCGTATAATTCTTGTTATCACTCGTGTTTTCCAAAGAGATTGAAGCCTCAATCTTTCCGCGATCCAGTAGTTCTCCGATCAATGCACGCAGTTCCAATTCTTTTTCACGGTAGATTGGGATCAAACGCAAGTTCAGATCCAAACTTTTGCTGTTCAACGAACGCAATTCAACTACTATTTTCTTTCCTGCGAAGGTCCCGGATGCTTTTCCGTATCCGGTCATTGATACTACCATGCTTTGTACTTTGGGCAAAAGTACAGAAAAGTAGCGATAAATGCGGGGATTAGGGTGAAGTCTCGGTTGGTTCCAGCGATGAAGGTTGATTAGTCGCATCTCCCAAAGTGTCCCGCACCGCAAGCGATGCGGGACTTTTTGGAAACGATATGCAGTATGTCTTAGTCGGCCAACACTACGGGTGTACCCGAGCTAAGAGCTTCTTTGATCTTTGCTTCCAATTCATCCATCAATTCCGGATTGTCAGCAATCATTGCCTTTACAGCGTCACGACCTTGTCCCAAACGTGTCTCTCCGTAAGAGAACCAAGATCCGCTTTTCTTCAAGATATTCAATTCAACACCTAAGTCGATGATCTCACCTACTTTCGAGATTCCTTCGCCGTACATGATGTCAAATTCAGCCTTACGGAATGGTGGAGCGACTTTATTCTTTACCACTTTCACCTTTACGCGGTTTCCGATCACATCTTCCCCCTCTTTGATCTGACTTGATTTACGGATATCAATACGTTGTGACGCGTAGAATTTCAAGGCATTACCACCGGTTGTTGTTTCTGGGTTTCCAAACATCACACCGATCTTATCGCGCAACTGGTTGATGAAAATACAACAGCACTTTGCCTTGTTGATCGAACCGGTCAATTTACGCAATGCTTTCGACATCAAGCGCGCTTGCAAGCCCATCTGTGAATCTCCCATTTCTCCTTCGATCTCAGCTTTTGGAGTCAATGCTGCTACCGAGTCGATCACGATCAGATCAATCGCACCAGAACGGATCAAGTTATCTGCGATCTCCAAAGCCTGCTCCCCGTTATCCGGTTGAGAGATCAATAAGTTCTCGATATCTACCCCCAACTTTTGTGCATAGAACTGATCAAATGCGTGCTCTGCATCCACGATCGCAGCGATTCCCCCTTGTTTTTGCACCTCTGCAATGGCATGGATAGCCAACGTTGTTTTACCGGATGATTCCGGACCATAGATCTCAATGATACGTCCTTTCGGGTATCCGTTTACACCCAAGGCCAAGTCAAGCGTCAACGATCCACTTGGAATCACTTCGACTTGCTCCACCGCATCATCGCCTAATTTCATTACAGTACCTTTTCCAAAGGTCTTGTCTAGTTTTTCCATTGTCAACTGAAGCGCCTTCAGTTTTTCCGGATTGATTTCTTTTACTGCCATACCGTTTTTATTTTGTGTTATCGTTTCTGCAAAGGTAAAGGGGGTAGATCGTAAACTACTTACGTTCTACTCGAGAAAAATCACAAAGACAAAATTTCTGTCCCGTGCTCTTTCGTTTTAGGTTTGTCGAAGATGTGTTGGATCACTCCAGACTCATCAATGACAAAGGTGGTGCGGTGAATCCCGTCGTAGGTTTTACCCATGAACTTTTTAGGTCCCCATACACCGAACGCATCAATTACTTTGCGCTCATCATCCACCAATAATGGGAATGGCAATTCGAACTTGGAAATGAATTTCTCGTGCGAACTTGCACTGTCCATGCTCACTCCAAGGATCGCGAATCCTTTTTGTTGTAATTCTGAATAATGATCGCGAATGCTGCATGCTTGTTGTGTGCATCCCGGAGTATTGTCCTTCGGATAAAAATACACAGCCAATTTCTTGCCTGCATAATCCGCCAGTCGGTGAACGTTTCCTTGTTGATCTTTTGCTTCAAAGGCCGGAGCCTTGTCTCCTACTTTCAATGATGTCATCTGATGAAATTTTAAACAGTTTTTTGACGAATTATTAATCAAATATACGATTTGATTTTAATCAAACAACAATTCAATGAAAAAAATGTTGTTGTCTTATGCTGTTTGTTTCTATCAGAAAATGGAAATCAGAAACAAGTAGCCCTTTGATTATCAAGGGAAATACACGCGTGTGCCCGTTTCCTTCTCAACCAAATACTTTTCACGGATTACCGATTGAACAGGTTTGTTCGCGATCTTACATTCCAGCCAGGAAATGATATCCAGATACAAAAACGGGCGTTTTTCGTAAGGCAATTGCGACAACTTCACCAATTTGGCGTGCAAAACGCGGAACCCACGGAGCAGGGCTTTATCATCCGTAAATGGCAATTGGCGCAAAAAGTTCAGGATCTCACGCTGCACCCCGTGCAAGTCACCCATATTGCTCAGGAAACGGTAAACCGATTTGATCTGATAATCTACCAGATCATCATTCCCCAATTCAAAATGTGCAATCAGATTCAAGATACGCGCAAAACACTGGATGTCCTCTCGAAGCGAAATATCCTTCATTTGGATGATCTTGTTCAGATAACGGATCGTTGCTTTATTATCACCACTTCCGAAATATAAACAAGCTACCTTATAATATAAGATCATAATCCGATGATTGTCCAAACGGTCTTCGTTATCTTCAATAAATCCTTCCACTTTAGGCACCAAATCCAGACCTTCCGTAAAGGTTCCACTCAAATAACATTCGTTGATCTTTGCTAAAAGCAAGTACAGATCGCGCAGCAAAGCGACGTTTTCGTTTTCGCGAGATCCGAGATCGACTTGGTCCAACTGCAAGATCGAATCTGCCAAACGCTCGTGGTTGCGCAAATTGAAGAGGGCATTTTGAAGGTGATACAACCCCTTGAGGTACATCTCCTTATTGTATTCGCGACGCACCGGGTTTTCCTCAAACAGATCTACCCACAACTTGGCGTACTTGAAACACATCAAAAAGTCCTGCGTGATGTAATGGTACCACACGTATGCATTGTAGAGATGCATTTTCTCCTCAAAACCAAGTTCCGGAATTCGGTGAGTTGGTAAGCGATTGGCAAAAAATTCTTTGACGAAATTGTAATCTTTTTCATCGCGCACAAATCCCACCTTTACATACAAGGCATAAAGCTGCAACGACAGATTCGAAAAATCAACGGCACCACTCACACGCAATTCTAAGTCCTTGCTTTCACGCGTCAATTCTTCTGCCCGCGTAGACATACTGCGTGTGATGTATTGAGACTCGATGACCTTTTCAAATTCAATGATCTCGAGGTGCAGCAATCCGGATTCTAAGCGCACGGCATGTTGCTTGGCTTTCTCCAAGAGGCGCAAAGCCTGCATGTAAAAACCTTTGTGGTACAGGATCAATGCGTGGTCCAGAGTCTCACGGATCTCAATTGAAGGCAAATGTGCCGCGTGTTGCAAACGCAGACTCGTGAGCAGCTGCTTGTACAAATGCGCTTTGATATTAGAAAGTTGTGCTTTCTTAATGCCTTTAATCTTGCTCACGGCCAATTCATCGGAATAGACTTCTGATTTTTCAATGAAATCAAATAGCTGCAAAAATTTCAACTCATCCGGATTGGACGAATTTCGGTTCGCGTACAGTTTAAAACTCCGTTTCTCGGCTTTCGAAAGCGAGTGAATCAAACGAACAAGACTATCTGTTGTACCTGTGGACATTGTAATTTTTTGTGTTATAATATCGAGTTAACCACTGATTTACAAAGCTTTATACAACAATCAATTTGCTTTGGCTATCGTAAAAATACAAAAGTTTATTTTTTCAAGTAGAAACATTTGTCCCACCTTCGCATCGTGTTCGTTTCTTGAGCACATTTGGATTATGTACTCTTTTGAGTAACAGGAGTAGGGGTGCTCTTGTTTTTTCGATTAATAGCTAAAATCCTCTGATTTTCAGGGGATTTTATTTTTTTAGCAGATTTCGTAACGCCGCATTTAAGTCGTCAAATTTGAATGTGAATCCTTTAGATCGGATCAATTCATTCGAAGTTTTCAATCCGTCCAGGACAACTGTTGCCATTTTACCCAAGACCATCTTTAATGCAAAACCTGGAACAGGCGGGAAAAAGAAAGGTTTTTTTAAGATCTGTGCTGCTGTTTTAAGGAGTTCTTTATTCGTTGTATTTCCCGCATTCGCGTTATAAATTCCCGCTAGCTGTTGCTTCAAGCAGTAATCGAACAACTGAATTAGGTCATCTACATGCACCCACGGAATTCCTTGTCTTCCATTTCCCAAAGGAGAGCCTATTCCCCATTTCACAGGTCCTAACATAGTAGGTAAAGCACCGCCGTCTGCCGCCAATACAACCGGGATACGAATGCACGTCACCGCACAAACGGATTCAAATCGCTGCGCTGCTGCTTCCCATTTCATGGTAACATCCGAAAGCACATCTGTTCCAAAAGGATCAGACTCAGCATGCTCCTTTTCCGGCTGTTCAAATCCATAACAAACTGCTCCCGAAGCACTGATATAATGTTCCAGAGTTGGAACTTTTTCAAATTGTTCCAATAAAAACAGTGTTGTATCTACACGAGACGTGTACAATTCTCGAACGCGCCCATCCGTCCATCGTTTGTCGGCAATTCCTGCACCTGTTAAATTCACAAGTACTTGGGCTCCGTCAATTGCGAGGAGATCTATTACCTTTTTTACCGGGTCCCAATGGAACACCCCTTCGGCAGCACGAGTTTTCCCTCGAGACAAAATACGGACTTCATGCCCTTGATCTCTCCACAACTTGACCAAACGATTTCCGATCAGACCGGTGCCACCGACTACAACGATTGTTTTCATAACTACTTAACAATTGACCCCATCCAAGGTTCGCCACAAATTTAGACGATGTCACGATGCCCATTTGTTATAATCCTGTTACTTTTACGTACGCTTACATTAAGTAGAAAACAAAGGCGCTATGTTGAGATACATTATTCCATTCAGTTTGCTTGTGCTCACCGCATGTTCCGGTGAAACAAAGGATCAATCCAATGCGGACAAATCCGATAAATCCGTGGTTGTTTCTTTCGAAAATGAAGTAGAAATGAATAACCGCATGGTTGAGATCGACGCCTTGATTGGCCAAAACGATAAATACGCCACATCTTTGAATTATATGAAAGAGGATGGGACATCGATCAAAGTTTTGGCATACTTGAGCAAAGACAATGAGATCTTGAAAATTGAAGAAGTTTTCACGGATGTAGCAACTCAGCAACTTGGGTCCATCATTTACTATATGAATAATGGCAAACCTTTTATTACACGTGAATTGCTGGATGTTCCTGTAACCGGTAGCGACAACCGTCAGTTCCTGGATCGTGTTTCCTATTACGATGCAAAAGGGAAGGTGATCAAGACCAAGGAGCGAAGAGCCGATTTCCAGGACATCACTGAGAACATGGCCTACAAACCAGTTAAAGCTAATGCGGTAAGTATTGATCGTGCCATGCGTGCACTGAATGCAGAAAAAGAATTTGAAACCACGTTTCAAGGCTTTGCTTATCAGGAAGCGCTTACCTACCTCATCGTTGGAGAAAACAAGGAGAGTGGATTTACCAGTTCATTGAAATGTGACTTCAAAGATGGATTATTGTCCGCACTGATGAACAAACCGGAAACGCATCTGGGAAAACCGTTGAAAGTAACTTTTGTGGTAGAGGAAGACCAAGGTTTAGAATACCAGGTTTATACCGGCGGAAGTTTTAAGAAATAAGAAAAAGAAAGGGGACCGATTGGTCCCCTTTTTCGTATTTACATCTTCGACAATGCGTCCTTCAAGAAATCGATGTTATCAATCTCAATCGGATCACCATTCTTGCGGTTACTTAAGAACAATGAAACCCAGTCTATCAAGTGAATCAGGTACAAGCTGCGCTCAATTTTTCCTGAACCTTTGGCGTAAGTCAACACTACCTGATCGGTGTGTTTCTTCACGATGTCCATTGAAATCTCGAAACGTTTTTGATTACGCGCAGAAAGATCTCCGGTTTGTAAGAACCAAGCAGCATAGCGCTGATCGCCTCCGCCCCATCCAACTAATTCGTTGTGGTTCATTTCTGGTATCACGTGTTGCCAACACAACTCCTTCGAGTTTTCGTTGATCTGTTGTTTTGCACGAATAGTTACGGCCTCATATTCCGCCCCAGCATAGGTGACAATGACTTTATTTTTCAAGTGATCCGTAACGCGATTTGCTTCTTCAAGAATGGTTTCCTTCTCGGCAATCAACAAAGCCGCACCAGATTCCATCTGAGCCAAGTAATTTGATTTTACCAAATCCAATTGTTGGAAAATTGCCAACAACTGCACCAATGAAAACGCTAAAGCCGTTCTGGGCGGATTTCCACCTGGAACTGTTATCACATCGTAATTGTTCTCCAAACAAAATCGCTTCAATTCACCTCCTGATGCAATACCAACAATGAACGCTCCTCTTGCGTGAGCTGCACTTAGCGCATACAAGGTCTCTTCCGTATTTCCAGAATAAGACGATCCAATAACCAGCGTGTTTTCACCAACATATGCAGGAAGTTCATAATCCTGACAGGACAAAATTGGAACCGGGCATTCATCTTGAAGCCATTGAGCAACGATCTTTCCACCAATTCCGGAACCGCCCATTCCACATACAACAACATTGTGTATTGGTCGACTTGTTAGTTGCAATTGAACCGAACGAGCAATGGTTAACGCTTCTGTAATATTTTCGGGAAATGCTGCGATTAACTTCTCCATAGATTTGAATAACTGCGGTAAATATACCAAATTCAACCGTGTACGGAGGTTACAAAAATTAGTTACCTCCAACATGGGAGAAAATTTCAGCTTCACAAGCGCTATTTTGGTACCTTTGTAAAAAAATGCGATGAAAGCGAAAAAAGCCTCTGAAACCCTTGCTGTAACTACAAAAGTTATTCTTCCAAACGACACCAACACGCTAGGTAATCTATTCGGTGGACAATTGATGGCTTGGATGGATATGATCGCAAGTGTTTCTGCACACCGACACAGCCGACGCGTAGTAGTTACGGCAAGTGTGAACAATGTAAGCTTTAATTCGCCAATCAATCATGCATCTATCGTAACGCTTGAGGCTAAGGTTTCACGAGCTTTTAATTCATCGATGGAAGTGTTCGTGGATGTTTACGTAGAAGATAATGTCACCGGGAAACGCATCCGTTCGAATGAAGCCATTTTCACCTTCGTTGCTGTAGACCAACACGGTGGTCCTATCCAAGTACCTGAACTCATCCCTGAAACAGAAGAAGAGATCGAACGCTTTAATGGGGCATTGAGAAGAAAACAATTGGCGCTGATCCTGGCAGGGAAATTAGATCCGACGAATGCCACTGAATTGAAAAAATTGTTCCTTGGAGACGCCTAAGTATTAACTCAAACGCTTTGAGAGATCAGGAGAAATTTGGCTGGCATCCTGATCTATCATACACCGGAAATGTTTCTTTGGACAAGATTGGTAACCAATCTTAGAGCAAGGTCTGCAGGATAATCCTTTGACTTCATGGATGCTGAACAAGTCTTTGTTTTGCGGAAAATAGGGATACATACCAAAAGCTGGGACTGTATTTCCCCAAACGCTGACTACCGGCACCTCAAAACAAGCAGCAATGTGCATCAACCCCGTATCTCCAGTCAATAACGTTTTCGCTTTACTCAACACCCAAGCACTTTGTCGAAGCGATAATTTACCACAAAGATCATAAACATTTTTGCCAGAAAGTCGATTTGTCAAGGCTGTACTTCTATCCGTATCCATAGCGCCGCCCAACAAGACAATGGGTACTTCAATAGTAGCAAACGATCTTTCCAATAAATCAATTGGTAATTGCTTGGTGGCAAATTGCGCTCCCATGGCCACAGCAAGAAATGGTTGTGCTACATCGAACGGCAGCTGTTCGGGCACGTCGGCTTGATTCAAGAAAAAATCTCCTGGTAAACCATCTGAAACAACACCTAATGGTTTCACCGCCTCGAAATAACGGTCGACCACATGCTGATCCGGCATTTTATCGATCTTAAACTTTGTCAGTAAGAACTTCGAAATATTCTTTTTTGGAAATGCAGCAGACCGAACACCTAATTTACGCTTCAAAGACAGAGTACGCACATTGTTATGCAGATCCACCACGAAATCAAACTTTTCGGCTTGTAATTGAGTTATGACCTCATCAATGGAACGCTGAATAGTATGTACGTGATCTATGTAAGGATTATTCTCTAATAGTCCTGCAAAATTCGATTTTGTCAGAAAATGGACCTCGACCTGCGCGAGCTGTTGTTTTATGCAGCGCACAACCGGAGTGGTGAGTATCACATCTCCTATCGAACTAAAACGAACCACTAAGATCTTCACGGGAGTAAAAGTACAAAAACAAAAAAGCCGATGATCACACCGGCTTTTCATTATCGTTTTTTACGACGAGTATTCTTAGTTCACTTGATACTTTTCTTCTTCTTCTCTACTTCTTCCAATATTTTGGATTGAGCAGCGATCTCTTCTTTTTTCTTTGCGATGTTGGACTCATTATCCTTGATCTGTTGCTCTTCTTCAGCAATGCGCTTTTTATAATCCTCGATGTCTTTTTTAGAACTTTCGATATCGCTTTCCATTTCAGATTGTTGCTTTTCCATCTCTTTCAAGATCTTAGCTTCAGCATTGATATCATCCTCGATGCTTTCCATTGCTGTTTCTGTTGCAAATTTCTTCGCGCGTTCTTCGATCACTTTCCATTGAGCACTGTGCTCGCGGCTATCCATATAAGCCCCACCTAAATCAACCGCAAAAGCAACGCGGATCTCCGAACCGTTTTCGATGATCTTAGCATATCCATCAAAATACTTATCTCCCATTGCTTTCATAGAAGTTTGCATAGCCATATATTCTCCTTTGCTATTGTCGTATTTACCGCCCCAATCCTTCATTTCACCTTTCAAGGCCTTTTCAACCAACTCCTTTTTTGCATATGGAATAGTTACCACTACAGCCGGGTGACTTCCGTTATTGAATGTTACAGATTCGTTAGTTACCTTGATCTCTTGTGCAAAAGTCAGGGAGCTCAAAAACAGTGTAGCAATGATTATTAGATGTTTCATAGTTTAAATTTTGGACTCACAAGTTACAAATTATCTGCCAGAATTTAGATTAGCATTAACTTTATGCCATGCAATTCGCTCAGATACCTGGTCAAGAAGAAATTAAAGCACACCTGCTACAGGAAGTGAAACATGACAAAATCAGTCATGCACAACTCTTTTTGGGTAAGAACGGGTATGGGACTTTGCACCTGGCATTGGCGTTTGTACAGTATCTTTTCTGTACCAACAAACAAGAGACAGACAGCTGCGGACAATGTGTTTCCTGCAAACGTATGTCCGAATTAGAGCATCCGGATGTGCATTTTGCATTTCCGGTCGTACAAGCAATTGCAAAAACGTCCAATCATTTCTATAAAGATTGGCGTGCTCAATTACACGAGAAGCCCTACTTTGATGTTTACGACTGGACGAAGCGTATTGATTCCAAAGAACGTAAACCAATCATCGGTACGGAAGAAAGTCTCGAGATCATAAAAAAGCTTTCTCTCAAGTCATACGAGGGAGGCTATAAGGTCATGTTGATCTGGATGGCAGAGGCAATGAATGCAGATTGTAGTAACAAGTTATTGAAGATCTTGGAAGAGCCACCGGCAAAAACGTTGATCATCTTGGTTTCGGAATCGGCAGACAGGATGTTGACGACCATACTTTCGCGCACACAGATCATTCGTGTTCCTGCACTGCATATGGATACCGTGGTTCGCTTTTGCGAGCAGTACACGCCTTCTCGTACTCAAGCTGAAAGCATGGCGGCGCGGAGCGAAGGCAACCTTTTAGACGCATTAAATTTGTTGGAAAACCGCGAAGAAGTTGATCTGAATCGGGAACTGTTTATTCAGTTAATGCGTGTTTGTTTCAAAAAGGACGTCAACGCAATGCTGGACTGGACCGATGCAGTTTCAGGTTTGTCCAAGGAAGGTCAAAAGTTGTTTATTCAATATGCGTTGCACATGGTCCGTCAAAGTTTGTTGAAGAATTATACGGATGACATGCTTACGCGGATCTCAGCAGAAGAAGCTGACTTTTTAAAGAATTTTTCTCGTTTTATCACGAACAATAATGCGATGGATTTCATGCAGCTTTTCAACGACGCCCATTACCACCTCGATAGAAACGCATTTGCAAAGCTGCTTTTCACACAGCTTTGCTTTCAAGTTATGCGTTTCATTCACAAAGCCTGATTACTTCAGGATAATGAAGTTGAATTTCTTAGCTAGTGCCTTTTGTACGGCATCAATCTGATTCATTTTAGCCTCGTACGTTTTATCTAGGTCAGTCGCACGTTGATCAATCTCAGTTTTGTCAGCTTCAGACATTTCCGGATTGAACACTTTTTTCACGAAATCTGGCAGGTCTTTCTTCCCGATTTCACCCATATATGTCGCGAAATCTTTAGCCGCCATAGTAAATGAACTGTCTCCTTCGTACGGTTGAATGCTGTTCAATTTTACTAGCGTTGCTTCTGCCTTTATTACCAAAGAATCACACAAAGCCAAACATTTCTCTTCACCTTGATTTACATCCAGGGTACTAGCGTAAGTTTGATCCAATTCATTCAAAGCATCTACTACGAAGTCGTTGTATTTTGTAGGATCATCAAATGATTGACGCGAATCTTTCGGGCCACAAGACATCAGAAAAAGTGTCATAGCACTGACACAAACAAATAAAAGTTGTTTCATCGTTATTAGTTGTTAAAATTCCCTGCAATGTAGTTAATTCTTTGAAATAAGGCAGATTGGAGCAGAAGATTCTACTTCCAGTTTATTACATTTAATTCACAATCAAGTGTTGTCAACCCATTAAAAAGGACGTTTTGTGAAGCAATAAAATCCGTATTTTTAACGCAAATTAGAAAGACTATGGGATGTTCCTCGTGCAGTTCCGGAGGCGGTACGCCAAAAGGCTGTAAAAACAATGGAACCTGTAGTTCTGGTGGATGCAACAAACTTGGAGTTTTTGACTGGTTGGCGAATATGCAATTGCCCGGAGGTCAAGCCCCATATGATATACTTGAAATTCGCTTCAAGAACAGCCGAAAGGCTTTTTACAGAAATGCCAAAAACCTGTCTTTGCAGGTTGGTGATGTAGTAGCAGTTGAAGCGAGCCCCGGATACGATATTGGGGTGGTATCTATTGTTGGCGAATTAGCCAGAATACAGGTAAAAAAGAAAGCGCCAAACCTAAAAGCGGGTGAGGTGAAGAAGATTTTGCGCATTGCAAATCAAGATGACATCAATAAATGGGTGGAAGCTCGTTCGTTGGAGTCTGAAGTGATGTACCAATCGCGCACTTTGGCCGTAAATCTTGGCTTGGAGATGAAGATCTCGGATGTGGAATATCAAGGTGACCTTACGAAAGCAACCTTCTTTTACACTGCCGAAGGTCGTGTAGATTTCCGCCAACTGATCAAGGATATGGCCGACAAGTTCAAAATCCGTATTGAAATGCGTCAGATTGGTTCGCGCCAGGAAGCACAGCGACTTGGTGGAATTGGCTCTTGTGGTCGCGAACTTTGTTGTTCAACGTGGTTGACAGATTTCCGTTCTGTTTCTACTTCTGCAGCGCGCTATCAGCAATTGTCTCTGAATCCGCAAAAATTAGCTGGTCAGTGCGGTAAATTGAAGTGCTGTTTGAACTATGAATTGGATATGTACCTGGAATCCATCAAGAGTTTCCCCACATCAGACACCAAGTTGTATACGGAAAAAGGGATGGCTTTCCATATCAAGACAGACGTTTTCAAACGCCAATTGTGGTACATGTACGACGGTGAGGCTGGAATTGGTTCCGGACTGATTGCTCTTTCTCCAGAGCGTGTTCGCGAGATCGCGAAAATGAACCAGAAAGGGAAAAAACCAGCCGATCTCAAAGATTTTGAAGAGGCGATCATTCGCAAAGAACCAGACTACGACAATGTGGTGGGTCAGGATTCCTTGAACCGTTTCGATAGTGCGTTCAAATCGAAAAAACGTAAAAAGAAAAAGGGTAAAGGTCCACGTGCCGAAGGAGAACAAGCAGAACGTGTACAAACCGCGGTTAGACCAGAAAAACCGAAGCCGGTTTCTAATGCGCCAAAAAGTGAAGCAGGTTCAGATGCCGCTAATAATGAGCAAAAACAAGGTGGTCAAAAACGACGTAACAATCGTCGCCGTCCACCGCGCCAAAATAAAGGAGGAAATGAGAATACTGGTGCTTAGCATACTATTGGCTTTGGCGTTAGGCGCTTGTAGTGAACAACCCGTTTACACCAAGTCTTACACGTTCAACAATAACGAATGGCCGCAACAAGTGAAGCCCGTTTTTGACGTAGAAATTCCGGATACAACGAATTTCTATACCATTACGATCATGTTGCGCACTACCACGGATTATGGATATAATAACCTATGGTTCTTCCTGCATTCCAAAACACCAAAAGGACAAATTGGAAAAGAGCCGATCGAGATCAAGATCGCGCATCCAGATGGGTCCTGGATTGGAGAAAAATCAGGAACTGTTGTTGAAACCAAAGTACAATTTGCGCACCGTAAATTCCCACAAGCAGGAAAATATAGGTTCATGTTCGAACAGGGAATTACTGAAACAGTGATCAAGGAGGTGATGGACATTTCCTACACCGTAACTAAGGACCCAATTGCAGAATAATGGAAATTAAAGTTATCAATCGTTCAACAAATGAATTGCCAGCCTATGCAACTGCATTGTCTGCAGGCATGGACATTCGTGCTAATTTGTCGGAATCGCTGATATTGCAGCCGCTTGAGCGCAGATTGGTGCCAACTGGGTTGTTCCTTGAAATTCCGGAGGGATTTGAGGTGCAGATTCGACCACGCAGCGGTTTGGCATTCAAACACGGGATCACTGTTTTGAACAGTCCCGGCACGATCGATGCAGATTATCGCGGAGAGGTAGGGGTACTTTTAGTTAACCTATCGAATGAACCTTTTGAGATCCAACACGGAGAGCGCATTGCTCAAATGGTGGTGGCCTCTTACACACAAGCAGAATTAATTGAAACTACTGAGCTTTCAGCAACCGATCGCGGATCGGGGGGCTTTGGAAGTACAGGCAAAAAATAATAGCACATGAAAGTTATCGTTCCAATGGCAGGTCGCGGAAGTCGTTTACGTCCTCATACGTTGACTGTTCCTAAACCTTTGGTTCCGGTTGGTGGAAAACCGATCGTTCACCGTTTAGTTGAAGATATTGCGGCAGTTTGCAGCGAACCTATCGACGAGATCGGTTTCGTAATTGGTGATTTCGGACCCGAGATCGAACAAGAACTGATCAAGGTTGCAGAAAAACTAGGTGCAAAAGGAAGTATTTTCTACCAAGACAAACCCCTTGGAACTGCCCATGCCGTTTTGTGTGCTGAAAAATTGTTGACCGGCCCGGTTGTAGTGGCATTTGCTGACACTTTGTTCCGTGCAAATTTCAAGATCGATGCAGATGCAGACGGTATACTTTGGGTAAAACAAATCGAAGATCCAAGTGCCTTTGGTGTCATTAAGATGAATGAGGCCGGAGAGATCATCGACTTTGTAGAAAAACCGAAAGAATTCGTTTCCGACTTGGCGATGATCGGTATCTACTACTTCAAAGAAGGAGAAGCACTGGCAAAAGAATTGAACTATCTGGTGGAGAACGGAATTATCAAAAGTGGTGAATACCAACTTCCGGATGCCTTGCGCAGACTGACTGAAAAAGGTAAGCGTTTCAAGCCAGGTCAAGTAGATGAATGGTTGGACTGCGGGAATAAAGAAGTAACCGTTATCACCAATCAACGCGTGTTGGAATACGACCAGGAAAAGGGCCTTGATTTGGTGGATCCAAGTGCGAAAGTGCTTAACTCCGTGATCATTCCGCCTTGTTTCATCGGTAAGGACGTAATCCTTGAAAATTCAGTTGTCGGTCCTCACGTTTCTTTAGGCAAAGGTTCCATGGTGACCAATTCCATTATCAAGAATAGTATCTTGCAGCAACATTCAATCATTGTGGATGCCAATTTGAAAGATTCCATGCTTGGTTCACACTCGAAGTACAAAGGCTTGGCAAGGGATTTGAGTTTAAGCGATTATTCCATCATCAGTTGATGCGTTTCATTTACATAATATCACTTGGGCTGGTAATCCTAACCAGCTGTAAACCAAGTCAAAAGGTAAGCGAATCGCGTACATTAACAGCTGCTGATTACCCGTATATTCGAACGTTTCACAGTGCCGTTCGGTATAAAGTGAAAGGACAACTCAAAGAAGCCATTCAGTCATTTGACAGCTGTTTCCGTGCGCGACCGACTGACGATGCGGCGGCATTTGGCTTGGCACAGTGTTATCTGTTGATCAACGATCGCGCAAATGCAGCAACGTATACCGAGATCGCAGCGAAACTCGATCCCAAAAATATTTGGTATACACAGGAATTAGCCTACATGTATTACAATCAAGGCAAGTTCGAAGAAGCTGGAAAATGTTTCCAAAAAATGATTGCGAAAGAGCCAAAGAATATAGATTGGCTTTTTGGTTATGCTGACATCCAGCGCAGGTTGAATCAGCCCTTGGAAGCTGTCAAAACATTGGATAAGATGGAAGATCAATTGGGTGTGATTCCAGACATTTCGATCCAAAAATACGAACTGTACATTTCCGCAAAACAAGAGGAAAAAGCGCTAAAAGAATTGGAGGAAGCGCGTAAGGTATATCCCGATGACCTGAATTTGATAGGCACCTTAGTCGATCACTATTTTTCCAGACGAGAAGTGGATAAGGCACAAGCGATGTTGGTGGAATTTGTGAAAAACGATCCAACGAACGGGCGAGCACATCTGGCTTTAGGTGATTTGTATCTACGTCAATATAACAAGGAAAAAGCTTACTACCATTTTGGGATGGCATTTGAAGGTGTCGGTGTTGATGTTGACACCAAGATGCAATTGTTGCTTTCCCTTATGGAACAACAACCAGTTATTGAAGCTGAAGTGTTTGGCTTGGCGCAAAAAATGATCGAAAAGCATCCCGATGATGCCAAATCTTTTTCGATAAACGGAGATCTGCTGCTTCAGAATGGAAAAAAACAGGAGGCTCTGGAAAGTTATCGATCAGCTCTTAAACTGGATGATTCTAAGTTTCCGATCTGGAGTCAGGTTTTATTATTGGAGTACGAATTGCGGCGATTTGAAGACTTGTACACGGATGCACGAGCCGGAGCAGCATTGTTCCCCAATATGGTAAATGTGCAATTGTTGTATACGATCGCATGTGTGCAG
>JBMLQF010000240.1:17266-18294 GCA_049241705.1 Fluviicola sp.
CGTTATCAAGAAGCCATCGATGCAGCAGATATTGGCCAAGAGTTGGTTGTTAATGACCCGCAGACCGAAGCAGAGTTCTATGCACAACGCGGCGATGCCTACTTCCGTTTGAACCAATTCAAAGAAGGTGAAAACAGTTACGAGAAAGCCATACAATTGGATCGATCAAACCTCCTTACAAAGAACAATTACTGCATGCGCATGGCAATCGCGAATTACAATTTGGGTAAAGCCATCACGATGATCGAAGAAGTCAATCAATTGGCGCCCGACCAAGCTCCGTTCATTGATACCAAAGGCGTCGTACTTTTTATGTCCGGTGATTATTCAGGTGCGAAAAAGTGCTTCGAAAAGGCGAATGAACTGCAACCCAATGAGAAAAATTACGTTGAACACCTTGGAGACGTTTATTTCAAGTTAGGAGACGCAACAAAAGCCCTTGAACTTTGGAAGAAAGCGCAACAATTGGGATCAAAAAACAAGTCGCTTGACAAAAAAATACAAACAAAAACCTATGTGGCACCGGTATATTAACCATATCGTAATCATCCTGTTCATTACCGGCATCACACAATCTTGTGCTAACCGGGAATTGAACGGCGACGACAAGCCAGAACGTTTACCGAAAGTAAAAGAGAAACAATTGATCGCAGCGATGGACAGTATCTCGGGTTTGCGTCCCGAAACGTTTTACTCAAAGATAAAATGTTCATTCTCAGACACGAATCGCACAGTCAATTTCAAAGCATCCATACGTTTAATCAAAGACAGTTTGGTAAATACGCTCATCACGTATGCAGCTATTCCTGTTGTTGGTGCTCTTGTAAGACCAGATTCCATCATTGTGTCCAACAAACGTGAAAATTGTTTTGTACGAACCGACTTGTCTTACATCAGAGAATCTTTTGGAGTCGACTTCAATTACACGAATATTGAAGAATTGCTACTGGGTCTGCCTATTGGCTTTGACACAAGTCAGCGCTATTTTCAGATCAATGATCCCTTTCATTACATCCTTTCGAGCAAAC
>JBMLQF010000241.1:0-2605 GCA_049241705.1 Fluviicola sp.
TCAAATGTTAGTTAATGTTGAAAACCGACGTACAGCTCAAGATAGATTGATTCTTGCAATACAAGAAGCAGAATCTGCAAGTAAAGCAAAATCGGAATTTTTGGCAAATATGAGTCATGAAATCCGAACCCCATTGAATGGCGTAATTGGCTTCACTGATCTTTTAAAGACTACTCCTTTAAATGATATTCAAAGTCAATATGTAAACAATGCGAATGTAGCTGGATTAACACTTTTAGGAATCATAAACGACATCCTAGATTTTTCAAAAATTGAAGCGGGTATGTTGGAACTCGATCCAGTGAAAACGGATCTCATCGAATTACTTGAAAATTGTGTCGACCTGGTTAAATTCTCTGCCGGAAAGAAAAACTTGGAAGTCTTACTAAATATTGATTCAAATCTACCTCGATATGCCCGCGTAGATCCTGTAAGACTGAAGCAAATTTTATCGAACTTGGTTGATAATGCTGTTAAGTTCACCGATCATGGAGAAGTGGAATTAAAGGTTGATTATCAAGCTAAGTCAAACAAAAAAGGTAAAATTTCGTTTGTAGTTCGTGACACCGGAATTGGCATCGACAAGGATAAACTGGATAAATTATTCAAAGCATTTTCTCAAGCGGATAGTTCTACTACACGCCAGTTTGGCGGTACTGGTTTGGGTCTGTTCATTTCCGATAAGATAGCTCAAAAAATGAATGGAACAATTCAAGTGGAAAGCACGCCTGGAATCGAAACCAAGTTTTCATTTGAATTAGTTTTGGAAACTGAATCAAGTGATAACATCAACCTTTCTGATATCGATAAACTAAAACGTTGTTTAATCATTGATGACAACAAACATAGCAGAGATATTATTCAACAAATTCTGCGTAACTTGAACATTGAATCAGATACCAGTTCCAGTGGCTTAGAGGCGATAAAGAAATTAGAGGTCGACTCCGATTATGACTTGGTGTTGTGTGATTACGAAATGCCCGGTCTAAATGGTATTGAAACAATTCGCACCATTCGAAAGGCATTGAATTTGAGTAATGTAGATTTACCTGTAATTTTATTGCATTCAGCCAATGAAAACAACGAGATTCAAGAATATTGCGATGAAATGGGAATCCATCTTCGGTTGATCAAGCCTCTAAAGCGAACGGATTTATTCAGTTGTCTCACCAAACTCAACCGCGCATTCATTGAGGAACTTGTATCGATTAAACCGCCAGCAGCGTCCCCATTAATTGAGGAAAATCGTTATAGAATTTTGGTAGTAGAGGATACTCCAATGAATATGATTCTTATCAAAGCCTTAATTCCTCAATTGGTAAAAAACATTCAAATCGTTGAAGCAATGAATGGACTGCAAGCCATCGAAATCTATCAAAGAGATTTACCCGATCTAATCCTTATGGATATACAAATGCCTATCATTGATGGCATGGAAGCAACTGAAAGAATCCGGAAAATTGAACAAGAAACGAAACACCACGTTCCAATCATTGCCCTTACAGCTGGTGCATTGAAAGAAGAGATGGAAAAATGTCTGGCTGCCGGCATGGATGACTTTCTAACAAAACCAATCGATCCGGAAACGACAAAAACTGTAATAGAAAAACACCTACACAGGTATTGAACGACTGAAAATCAGTAACTGATTGGATAGAATACTTGTTTTGAACGAACAGTCGTTTACAAGTTCAGCTTATTCCTTGAATCAATCGATCAATTGACATTATCTTTAACTCATAACATGTAAGAAGGCACTATGCACGCGCATCAAAAAGACTGGAATCAGATAAAAACCAATGATAGTTGGGCAATCTTTAAAATCATGTCCGAATTTGTTGAAGGATACGAACGTATGGCGCGCATCGGTCCGTGTATCTCCATTTTCGGATCTGCCCGCACGAAAGATGAGAATGTTTACTACCAATTGGCAGTAGAAATTGGTCAAAAATTAGCCCAAGCAGGATATGGTGTAATCACAGGAGGCGGACCGGGTATCATGGAAGCTGGAAATAAAGGTGCACATCTTGCCGGTGGAAAAAGCGTTGGACTCAATATTGATTTGCCTTTCGAGCAATTCCACAACAAATACATTGATCGGGATCACAACCTGAATTTTGATTACTTCTTTGTACGCAAGGTGGTTTTTGTAAAATATTCTCAGGGATTTGTGGTGATGCCGGGTGGATTTGGCACCATGGACGAATTGTTTGAGGCAATCACACTGATTCAAACTAAGAAGATCACGAAACGCCCAGTTGTATTGATCGGCCACGATTACTGGGATGGACTGGTTGATTGGGTACGTAAGATCATGTTGGAAAAAGAACACAACATCTCACCGGAAGATATGAAGTATTTGACGGTTGTTGATACGGCAGATGAGGCGGTGAAGTTCATTGAAGACTTCTACAAAACACACGACCTAAGTCCGAATTTCTAAAAGCGGAAAAAGCTACCTCGAATGGGTAGCTTTTTTAGTTATTTGTTATCAAGAGCTGCAAGCACCTTTTCAGCTGCACCCACGTGTGCCGCAAAGATCTGCTGCACGTATGCTGATCGCTGTGCATGTTCGCGCCACAAAGTTTGAATGGCTCGTAAGAAA
>JBMLQF010000242.1:0-5709 GCA_049241705.1 Fluviicola sp.
CACAATGTACGATGGAGCCATGATCATCCCTTGCGAATAGATCTCATTTGATTTTTTGCCGGCATATTCAGGTAGGTCGTTGGCATGATACCACATACCAAAGAAGTCGCTTTTTAAGTTTAATGGGAATTTGGTGATCAAACTGCGCAAATCGGGTGCTGCTTGTTTTTTCGGAACAGCCTTAGATTTTCCATCAGGATAAATTTTGTAGAGTTGACCATTCTTGCGACCAATAGCCACATACTCCATGATCGCACTCGGGAAAATGGCATCGTATTCAGGGGTAATCAACTTTTTGGAAACGTAATTATACAATCCGAATTTTCCATCTTGTTTTACCTCCATGAATTCATCTGCAACAAAACCTGGGTTTCCGACATGTTCCAGATTTTCCAACAACTTTTCGCCTTTTTCATTGTACAAGGAAAATCGGACAGTCTTGTCAAAGTAGGCCGTATAATCTTTACGTGTTTTGAATAGTTCCTCTTTGTTAACTGCCAGAAAGAAAGTGCCATCGGGGGTCGGAGCGAAATAATTAACACGCTTCACTTTTTTGGTCAAAGCCAAATAAGCTGTTTTATTCGCATTGGTATATGGTGATTTTTTTCTATCGAAGAATCCGAGCTCTCTTGCAGTAGTGTCCTCTCCCGGTTCAACCGGTAAGGTGATCGTTCTTTTGGAAGTATCAACTTTACTTGCCGACTCGCCTGTGCAAGCCACGATTACTGCAGCTGACAGCGCAATGGAAGCAAAAACTAATGTGAAATAGCGTTGTTGCATGGTGCTTTGGTTTTGACCAAAATACACTTTTTTCGAATGCCTTCAACTTAACGAACGAGAGTTACAACACCATGGGCCTTTTTCTGCTCACCGGTTGGTAACTGATAGGTGCACAAGTACGTGTAATTTCCTTCCGAAACTGCATTGCCATGAACGTCCAGACCATTCCAACTAGGATTTTCCGGGTTTAATTCAAAAATAATTCCTCCCCAGCGATTGAGTATTGTGGCGTTGACAAGTGCTACGTCAACGAGTGTAAATTCGAACACATCATTTATTTCGTCGCCATTTGGAGTGAAAACATTTGGCGCTGAAAAATACCAGTTTCCATACCAACAATCTGTTGTGGAAACTACAAAGTCGGCATTGTACTCGCAGCCATTCTGATCTGTCTGTTGCATTGTGAAAACGGTGTCTGAAAGGATCCATTGATTAGCCACAAATAAGGAATCACCTGCACAGATTTCGTAAACGAAAGGATCAGTACTTAACTGGAAAAAACTAAGCTGTAAGGAGATAATGCTGTCACAACCATTTTGATCGGTCACAATAGCTGCGTAATTGCCGGGAGTTGAAATGAAAGTTCCTTCGAATAATAGGCTATCTCCCGGACAAATGCTTTCTTGAAGTTGTAATGAATCACCGATACATCCCTCTGTCACAACTATTGTGATGCAATCTGTTGTGGCGCAACCTCCTGTACCTACAGTATAACAAGCAGAAAAAACTCCTTCTCCGGAAATAGCGGGATTAAAGATCCCATTGGAAGAAACGCACGAACCGCAATTCGCAGCCCAGGTACCACCAGCGGGTGTTCCTGTTAATTGTTGATTTCCGCTAACCGTTGTCAAGGGACCAATACTCGTTGCATTGGCAGGTGTAATAGGTGGTCCGGGATAGATGGTTGCGCTCAAGTTTCCAACACAGCCGTTAATATCTGTAACCAGTAAGGTGTAATCTCCGGCGCAAATGTCCATGTGACTGGCACCTGCAAATCCGTCAGACCACGAGTAGGTATAAGGCCCAGTTCCTCCCGAAACGGCGATCAAAATATCGGCATCGCAACCATTTTCGCAACTTTCATTACTCTGTAGGCCTTGTACATTAACTGTTCCATTGGGAAGAACGAGTTGTTCAGTTACGGTGCATCCACCGGCGTCCGTAACTGTAACCGTATACGTTCCGGGGCATAAATTGCTAATTGTTGAAGTGTTGTCGCCATTTGACCAGGAATAAGAATAGGGTGGTGTGCCGCCGCTAACCGTACATTGAATGCTTCCAATGCAATTCAAGGCACATGTAGATGATACAATTGACAAGTTTGCTTGAAATGAAGTGGCGTTGCCACAATACGGATTTAAGCTACTGATCCATGCTGCATTTTCAGTGCTATTTGCTAATCCGGGAGTTTGATTCGTGCTTGCAGACGCACTCGACCAATTTCCTTGAACTACGGGACTGTTGTTTGTTGTATTCATGAACGAAAACACCAATCCGGCTGCACCTGGAAAGTAAATGACGGAATTGGAGGTGTTGTTTCCCCAAGAAACTGAATGATCGGGTAGTGGGTCCGTGATGGAACTCCTGATTTGAAAGGAATCGCCGCTATTTGCCATTCCTATAAATGACCAACTTCCGCTCCCAACAGTCCAATTGGAAGTAACCGGATAATTCGCATCTGCCAAAGAAGGTCCAATGCTTGTTCCTTCTAATAAGTTTGAGTTCACTGGAAGCACCAAAAGGCAATTTCCATCTGTTAGACTTGCATCATCAGATGGGATTGAAGCGTTTAGATCTTCGTGATTGTAAATTAGTATGATTGTACCCTGCGGAACACAGGACCAAAAAATATCATTTGAAAAACGGATGGCCCCTGTAGCAATTCCTGCACCTGCTCCTGACGAGAAGTAACCATTGTTGTCATCGAGTACCCGTCCGCGCAGATCAACGCAAGGAACCGGGGTTTGACAAGTGGGGGTTCCATTCACAACCAATTCCACATATTCTTTAGCACCAGATGGTCCCTGAGAAATTTCATTGATGATCAAATTTTGTCCCGTTACGGCACTGGAGCAAAACACTACAACGAATAATGAAACAATGAATTTGAACATAAACCACTTTCGATTGGAGACGAAATGGTTTCAGCACATTGCTTCAAGGTTTTCACTTCGGCTCCCTGATCAAAGTTACGTTGTTCCAATGGAAATTTTGTAATGAAATTGGCTTAGCGTGAAAAATTCCCTTGCATGTTCACCAAGTCTGCATAGACACCAGAACGACTCATGAGCTCATCGTGTGAACCACTTTCGGCGATCTCACCATGTTGAAGCACCAAGATCTGGTCTGCGTTGCGAATTGTACTCAAACGGTGTGCGATCACGATGGATGTTCGCCCTTTCATCAATTTGTCAAGTGCATCCTGAACTACACGTTCTGATTCTGAATCCAGTGCAGAAGTAGCCTCATCCAAGATCAGAATGGTTGGATTTTTCAAGATGGCACGGGCAATGGCAATACGTTGTTTTTGTCCACCAGAAAGCTGAATACCGCGATCTCCAACTTGCGTTTCGAACTTATCCGGAAAGCTTTCAATAAAGTCTAGGGCATTCGCTTGCTTTGCCGCTAATTCAATTTCTTCGTCACTTGCACCGGGTTTTCCGAAGGCAATATTTTCCTTGATCGAACCGGCGAACAACAATACTTCTTGTGGAACTACTGCGATGTGTTTACGCAAGTGTTTTAGATCGATCTTAGCACCATCCGTTCCATCAAAGGCGATTGTTCCTTCCTGAATGGGGTAGTAACGCAAGATCAGTGACGCGATGGTAGATTTACCTCCGCCTGATGCGCCAACCAAAGCCAGTGTTTTATTCGATTCTACTGAGAAGGAAACACCTTTCAAAACTTCCACATCTTTTCGTTGCGGATAGGAAAAACGCACGTTCTCAAATCTAACAGCTCCGGAAATTTTTGGTTGTTCTGTTCCGGTGAATAATTCTTGCTCACTTACTTCATTGATCAAGTCCATTAATTTTTCCGTTGCCCCAATCGATTTTTGGATCGAAGCATAGAAATCAGGAAGCGACCCAATACTTGCTGCCATTAATAAGGTAACCATCAAGAAGGAATACAGATCTCCTTTTGCCAAGGTTGGGTGCGCTCCTTCGGTCATCAATAGTCCTTGCCAAATGATGAAAACGATTGCACCGAACATGGCAAAAACAATAAAAGAAACAAACAAGCCACGCCACAAGCCACTTTTCACATTCAAACGACGGATCTCGTTCACTGCTGTATTGAAACGTTGAAAGCTCAAAACTTCATTCGTAAATGCTTTGATATTGCCAATTCCTGTCAGTGCTTCTTCAGCTGTTTTGTTTGCTGCGGCAGTTTGATCTTGTGCTTCTTTTGAAAGGCGTCGAATGAAACGACCGAATGCAACAGCAATGATTGCAATTACAGGAACGGTCGCCAACATGATCAAGGCCAATTTCCAGGAAATGAAGGTTAGAATAAAAATTCCCCCAACAACCATGATGATCTGACGAAAAAATTCAGCAATTGTAGTTCTGAGTGTTTCTTGAATTTGGGTGACATCACTACTCAAACGACTGGTTAGTTCTCCTACCGTATTGCGGTTGAAGAAATCCATTGGCAAGTGAAGTAGTTTGGAAAACACATCATTTCGCAGATCCCGTAGGGAATTCTCCGTAACATTTGTAAAGAGTACAACACGGAAATAACTCGTTACAGCTTGAATGCCGAAGAGTGCAAAAAGTGCAAAGGCTACTGTATTGATATTGGTCAGGTCAATCGCTTGAATGGCTTCCGACATCGTGGTCGAAGATCCATTTCCCGTTCCCAACAATTGTCCCAATAAAATAGGGAAGATCAAACCGATAGAAGTAGAAATTACCAAGAAAAGCCAACCGAGCAAATACTGTCCGCGATAAGGCTTCATATAAACGAATAGTCGTTGTGCTTTTTTGTAGCTGTCGCGTGTAAGAGTAACCTTTTCTTTCTTTGCTTGTTTTGGTCGCAACATATATAATGAGTAATTTCGTGGTGCAAAAGTACAATGTACAACAACGATTTAAGTACTTTTTTTAGATAATTTTCAAAGAAATATTGAATAATTGGAAAATGTACCTATCTTTGCACCCCTGTCTGATGATAGCAATGTTTAAAGTAGCAAATTATCAGCGGCTAAATTGAAAATAGGATTAAAGAAATAGATCATGAAAAGAACGTTTCAACCGTCTGTAAGAAAGAGAAGAAACAAACACGGTTTCCGTAGCCGCATGGCCACTAAGAACGGACGTAAAGTATTGGCTGCACGTCGTCGTAAAGGACGTAAGAAATTGACAGTTTCTGACGAACCATTCCACAAGCGTTAATTCCAGTAATTATTACTGAATGCATAGAACCATCTCCCAATCAGGAGGTGGTTTTTTTGTTTACCGTTGACCGAAAACCTACAACCGTTCACCGAATTTGCCATCCATGGAGTGCGCTTTTTTGGTAGTTTTGCCACTGTTATTAAAAATCGAAATGATGATCGTTGATTTGCGTTCAGATACAGTGACTGTTCCGTCAGATGCCATGCGACATGCGATGTTGCAAGCACCTGTTGGAGATGATGTTTTTGGGGAAGATCCAACAGTAAACCGTTTACAGGAAACCGTGGCTGCCTATTTTGGTAAGGAAGCGGCACTATTTTGTAGTTCCGGAACACAAACCAATCAGATCGCGATCAATGTGCATGTAAAACCAGGCGGCGAAGTGATCTGCCACGAAGATGCTCACATCTACAAATATGAAGGTGGTGGAATTGCCAAGAATTCGGGTGCATCTGTGCGCTTGCTGCGCGGAAATCGCGGTAGAATTACTGCGGCAGAGGCGGAGCAGTGGATCATGCCGGACGAT
>JBMLQF010000243.1:0-17726 GCA_049241705.1 Fluviicola sp.
TGGCTCATTTACAAGTACCTAAATTAGACCCGAGCGGCTTACCAAGCTCACTTTCAAAAAAGATCATACAACATTATTTGCGTCAAGAATTAGGTTTTAAAGGATTGGTAATCTCGGACGCCCTGAACATGAAAGCCGTTTCAGATAGATACGGCAAAGCGGAAGTTGTAGCGATGGCTTATATTGCCGGATGCGATATTTTACTTTATCCAGAAAGCACCAAAGAAGCGATTGCCTTGATCAAACAAAAAATTGACAAAGGAGAATTGAATTTGGCAGAAGTGAATGCGCGTTGCAAGCGCGTTTTAGAAGCAAAATACCGTGCGATCATCGCTAAACCTAAAATCAAACGCAAGGACCCGTCAATTGAACGCAATCTCATCACGAATCAGGTCTTTGAAAAAGCCATTACTGTCATTAAAAATGATAAGCAGGTACTTCCAATAGATAATTTAGACAGAACGATCATCCGCATTGGAGTTGGTCCATACGCTTATGATTTTCAAGAAAGACTGAATGACTATGCGCCGGTTCAACACTTGCGCTATTTCACCATTTCCGAAGCGATCGAGCGTATAGAAACGAAAAAATTCCCGAAGAACGCCTTGCTTATCGTTGACCTTCACGGACAAAATCAACGAGTTAGAAACAATTACGGCTTTGGTAACTGGGAAAAACTACTGGAATTGTTACCTGAAGAAAATGACGTTATCGTTAGCTTCTTTGGCAATGCACTTACCTTGGAAAACACACCACAACTTCCCAAAACAGTTGACGCTTGCATTCTGGCCTATGAAAATCATTACTTCATGCAAGACCGCGTTGCTCAGTTCATTATGGGTGCGTTTGACGTAAATGGTAAATTGGAAGCACCGATCAATGACACCTGGAAAAGGGGAGCGGGAATCGCAGTAAAGGGTAACGGCCGATTGAAGTATACCGTTCCGGAAGAAGTGGGTATTAACCGCAGCGAATTATCAGAAATCGATGAGATCGTAGCGAACGCGATACAAACGAAAGCGCTTCCTGGCTGCCAGATCGTTGTGGCAATTGAAGGAAAAGTGATCTTGCAAAAGGCTTATGGAACCACCATGTATGAAAAAGGTGACTCCGTTACCAACGATCACATTTACGACCTGGCATCCATTACTAAAATCGCTTCGTCTACGATGGCTTTGATGAAATTACGTTCCGAAGGTAAATTCGACGTGCAAGATAATCTAGGTCAACTAACTCCAGAATTGGTTGAAGGAACCCCGTATGCCAAGCTGAAAGCGACTGATCTTTTGACACATCAAGCAGGACTTACACCGTTCATTCCGTTTTACAAAAAGACACTGAAGAATGGCGAATTGGACGAATCGATTTATTCAAACACGAAGAAACAAGGATTCAGTAAACCGGTTGCGAAAGATATTTGGATCAAAGACGATTATTGGAAAACCATTCTAAAAACGATCGTAGAAACACCACTTTCAGGTGAAAAGAAATACGAATATTCGGATCTTTCCTACTATTTCTTCCGAGCTTTTATTGAACGAGTTAGTGGTAAATCGCAAAACGACTATGTCAATGACGAGATCTACAAACCACTTGGATTGCAAACTATGGGATATATACCATTAAACCGTTTTCCGTTGAAACGCATTGTACCAACTGAAAATGATCAGGAATTCCGCAAACAAGTTATTCAGGGGTATGTGCACGATCCAGGAGCGGCTATGATGGGAGGCGTAGCTGGACATGCCGGATTGTTCTCTAATGCTACCGATCTTGCTGCATTGATGCAATGTTTGATGAATGGTGGTCAAATTGGTGATTATACCTTGATCAAGAAAGATGTTGTCGCGCAATTCACACGTTGTCAGTATTGCCCAGGCAATAGAAGAGGACTCGGTTTCGACAAACCAACCGTAAGCAGAAAAGAAGGTCCTACCAGTGAAATGGTTTCGCCAGAAACATTCGGTCATTCCGGATTTACAGGAACAATTACTTGGGCAGATCCAACAAACGGTGTCAATTATGTGTTTCTATCAAATAGAGTTTATCCGGATGCCGGAAACAAGAAGATCATTAGCATGAGTATCCGTACAAAAATTCAAGACGTCATTTATAAGGCATTGGCAAATCGCAAATAATTCAAACACAAGAGAACTTAAAACATGAAGATCGGCATCGTATTGTACCCAACATTTGGAGGAAGTGGAGTAGTAGCCACTGAATTGGGCAAGGCCCTTGCTCAAAAAGGACACGAAATCCATTTCATTACCTATTCACAGCCGGTTCGCCTTGGAAGTTTTCGCGAGAACATTTTTTACCACGAGGTAGCAGTAAGTGATTATCCACTTTTTGAATACCAGCCTTACGAAACGGAATTAGCCAGTAAAATGGTAGATGTAGTGAAGTATGAAAAATTGGACCTGCTTCATGTGCATTATGCCATTCCTCATGCTTCGGCTGCATATATGGCGCAACAGATCTTGCGTTCGAAAGGCATCAACATTCCATTTATTACGACCTTGCACGGAACAGATATAACACTTGTAGGAAAGGATCCATCTTTTGAGCCAGTAATTACCTTTTGTATCAATGCCAGTGATGCCGTAACCGCTGTTTCTGAAAGTCTCAAAAAAGACACTTATACTCATTTCGAAACAGATCGCGAGATACACGTCATCCCAAACTTCATTCAAGCAAAAGAAAACTTACCTGAAACGAATTGGGAAAAACGCCGACATTATGCCTGCGACCATGAACGTATATTGTGTCACATTTCGAATTTCAGACCTGTTAAACGCATCGAAGATGTGGTGCGTATTTTTCATCTCGTTCAAAAAGAAATTCCGTGTAAGTTGATCATGGCAGGCGACGGTCCGGAACGTCCATTTGCTGAGCGATTAGCACGAGAATTAGGGGTTTGTAATAAAATCATCTTTACTGGAAAAGTTAGAGATACAGGACATATTCTTGAAATCGCTGATTGTTTCTTATTACCTTCTGAAACAGAAAGTTTTGGATTGGCAGCTTTGGAAGCTATGGCAGAAGGAGTTCCGGTAATTTCGTCCAATACTGGCGGTATTCCGGAAGTGAATGTACACGGAGAGTCTGGCTATTTATCAAATGTAGGGGGTGTTAAAGACATGGCCAATAATGCAATAACCATTTTAAAAACCGAGGATCAATTGCAACAATTTAGACGAAAGGCCCTCAACAGAGCAAAAGAGTTTTCTTTAGAAAAGATATTACCAATGTACCTCGATCTCTATGAAAAGGTACTTACAAAAACAGAAAAAGCCGTTCAGTAAGAACGGCTTTTTAGCAATTAGATCATCTTAAAACGTTGACATGACCGGTTATCACATTATCAACTTGTCTACGTAATGTGGATTTAAACTCGATCTTCCAAGTATAAGTGCCATCCTGAGCTTGGAATCCATCAAATGTTCCATCCCAGCCCACTAAGATATCCTTAGACTCAAAGACCAATTGTCCCCATCTATTAAATATGAAGAAACGGTAGGAATCTGGATCAAAACCTGATTCGATAACCGGTAAAAAGATCTGGTTGTGTTTGTCACCGTCCGGAGTAAAGGTATTCGGAACATAATAGATAAGCTCTTCCTCTACAAGTACCGTAGCCATAGCGGTGTCTGTACAGCCATGATCTGAAATTGCAGTTAGTATGATCTCATAGGATCCCGGAGTTTCAGAATATGTATGAGAAGGATCTGTCAGATTTGAAAAAGAACCATCTCCAAAATCCCAAGAATAACTAGTCGCACCGATTGAAGCGTTTTGCATCGTTGTGGTTGGATCTAGCTCACTCATAATGTACGGACTTGGCTGAAATAACGCATGTGGATTTGGAAAGACACAGATCGCAGTCATAAGAACTGTGTCGTATGTGCATCCGATCGGTGAAACTACTTCAACAGTTACGTCAAAGCAACCATCAGTCTGATACGTATGTGAAACAGGAGAACCCGTTGATGCGTTGCCATCACCAAAATTCCAATGCACATGGTATCCAGGCAAACCAACAGAAAGATCCGTTTGTAAAGGCACGCATCCTGAATTTACCGAGAAAGCTGGTAAAATGACCGGATAGGTGTCAAAGGTAAACGAAACACTGTCCGTAGCCGAACAACCTGCGGCTGATGTTCCTGTTACAGCAAGCGTTGTTGGTCCATTTGGAATAAATGTTGTGTTATTCGCGCTGCCATTTGACCATACATAACTAACGGCACCAGAAGCTTGTAACAGGATTGGTGTCTCCCTGCAGACAACAGCATCCGGACCTGCATTTACTGGAGGAAGTGGATTTGTGATCACGGTTACTTGATCTGTATCCGAACAGCCATGAACATCTGTTCCGATGACCTCGAAAACACTGTTGCCAACCATTGGCACAAAAGGGTCGCCGTTTTGTTGGCCATTAGACCAGGAATAAGAAACCGATCCGCTTGCAAGTAATGAAACGGAATCGCCTTCACAGACTGTCTGATCAACACCTGCGTCTACGCTCGAAACCGGGTAATAATCCACAAATAGTGAGTCGGTATTCATACAACCATTCGCATCCCATCCGGTCACAACACAATAAGAAGGCTGTGTCAAAAGAAAAGGCACATTATTCTGCAATCCTTGATTCCAGGAGTAATTCAGAGCTCCACTTGCATTTACAGTTGTAGTTTGACCCGGACAGATGAATTGATCCGGACCAGCATCTACTGCAGGTGGATTGAAAATCGTATTTTGCTGAATGGCTGTATCGGAACAATCATTTCCGTCAGTTACTATTAAAGTCGTTGTGTAAGCATTCGCATTTAAGTATTGATGTGTTGGTGATTGAACGAAAGATGTTGCCCCATCCCCAAAATTCCAATTTGAAGCAAGGGGAGCCAGACCGGCGGACTGATTCAAAAATGTTACGAGGTCATTGGTACAGGAACCATCAACCAAGAATGCTGCAGTTGGTGTTGCGTGTACAATAATTGGATTACTGATAGTATCACTACATCCTTGATCTGAAGTTGCAATTAACGTCACATTATATTGTCCGGGTTGTGCATATACATGTGCAGGCGCAGATGTGTTCCCCAAAGTTCCGTCACCAAAATTCCATTGCCAGGAAGTAACCATACCATTATTGACAGTTGATCCATCCAGAAAGTTATTTGCAAGTCCATGACAAACGGTATCACCTAAAAATTCTGCTTGAACAATTGTAGGCGTTACAGTCACTTGCACATCTACAGAGCAGTTCCCCTGATTTGAGAAGGTTGTCATTGTACAGGTGAAAACGGTTCCTATTGCTGGTGTTGGAACAGTGATGGTTTGACCATTCAAAGCACCCGGATTCCAGTCATATTGCTGAAAACCATTTGGAGCTACCATGGTGATATCCGTATCACCTTGACAAGAATCCAAAGTTAAGGCTAGGGGAGAACAACCTGCACAGATGTAAGCATAACCGAAATGACCACCAAGCGCACAATCTTTAGTAGTGAACTCAATGAAAACCTGTTGCCCCATGAATGGGGTCAAATCAATTCCCACTGTTGTCCATGGTAACCAAGTAACACCTCCACAAGTTTGGAAATTTTGTCCAGGCTGACCACCATAAACAGTATATGTTCCGCAGTTACCGCCAATCTGATTTCCGAATTGATCAAGAACACGCACCGCAAATTCAGGTTGCTCAGTTGGTAAATGTCCCGCAGGGTTTTCCAGAACAACGGCATACTTATAAATAAAAAGGGCATTTTGAGGG
Organism: Fluviicola sp.; assembly: GCA_049241705.1. GTDB lineage: Bacteria > Bacteroidota > Bacteroidia > Flavobacteriales_D > Crocinitomicaceae > Fluviicola. The sequence continues at coordinate 5,774 of JBMLQF010000243.1, forward strand.
TCAACTACCATTCCATAAAATAGTTGTTCCGCTTCTGCGCCGGTTCCAGCATTTCCTAAGCGGGCAGAGGCAACCTCACCGGGAGGAATCACATTCAGACCACCACAGGTATTGGCGTCTAAAGCAGGTGCAGTAAAAACAGTGTGACGGCCCGGCATAATTCCATTTACACCGTTTGGGAGGTTGTAGTCTCCAGTGGCCCCTTGCCATGAGCTAAAATCTTGATTAGAGAAATTTGCATTCGGACAAGCTGATTGAGCAATCATTACCTGATCGACAGTTACAATCAATAAGAAGGTAATCATCCAGGCGCGAGTGTAGTTTCGTGTTTTCATAGCGCGTAGTTTTGGATCGTGTCCTTAGAATTTACGAACTATGTTTGATTTTTAAAAATAATTTCGACCAACATGAATAATTTCACATACTAATACTATGCACGCATAGATATTTGATCAAATAAAAAAAGCCGCCCATATTGGACGGCCTTTTTATGTTATTTATTTAACTACGAAATCACATATTTTCGATGATCATCGCTGATGCACCACCACCACCGTTGCAGATACCAGCACCACCGATTTTACCGCCATTTTGTTTCAATACATTGATCAAAGTTACGATAATACGAGAACCAGAATTTCCAAGTGGGTGACCCAAAGCAACTGCTCCACCATTCACATCCACTTTCTCAGGATTTAATCCCAGGATCTTTGTATTTGCGATACCAACAACAGAAAATGCCTGGTTCAACTCCCAGTAATCAACGTCATTTACAGACAAACCCGCTTTATCCAACGCTTTTGGAACTGCCAACGAAGGTGCAGTAGTGAACCATTCAGGTGCTTGAGCAGCATCTGCATAACTCACGATTTTTGCGATCGGCTTCAATCCGTATTTATCTAAAGCTTCTTTAGATGCCAAGATCAATGCAGAAGCACCATCGTTTAAAGTAGATGCATTCGCTGCTGTGATCGTACCTTCTTTATCGAAAGCGGGACGCAATCCTGGGATCTTATCTAGGAATACATTCTTATATTCTTCATCTTCAGAAACCATGATTGGATCTCCTTTGCGTTGAGGAACGGCAACAGGAACGATCTCGTCATTGAATTTACCTGCTTGCCATGCTGCCGCAGCACGCTTGTATGAAGTGATCGCGAAATCATCTTGATCTTCACGTGTAATGTTATGCTCTTTAGCGCAAAGCTCTGCACAATTACCCATAGGCACTTTGCTGTAAACATCCAACAATCCATCTTTAGTAATTCCATCCAACATAGTGATGTTACCAAACTTAGTACCGTTGCGTCCATCCACATAATGAGGTGTTTGGCTCATGTTTTCCATTCCTCCTGCAACAACAATATGATTGTCACCAGCCAAAATTGTTTGTGCACCCAACATGATTGCTTTCATACCTGAAGCACATACTTTATTCACAGTTGTACAAGGAACATTCTGCCCTAGTCCAGCTCCCAAAGCAGCCTGACGAGCCGGAGCTTGACCTACTCCTGCCTGCAAAACATTACCCATGAATACTTCATCCACCAATGCAGCATCCATTCCGCTTTTATCCAAAGCACCTTTGATCGCAGTAGCTCCAAGTTGTGTAGCAGAAACAGAAGATAAACCTCCCATAAATCCACCCATTGGGGTACGAACCGCTGCAATAATATAAACCTCTTTTGACATAATTTTCGAATTAATTCACGGCGAATTTACGCTTTTTTACGGATTGAATGGTGACATGAAACAGGGTATTTGACCGGAAAACGCACAGCTTTTTATTAATTTTGCACAAATTGCTTTGAAATGAAACTGCTGAACACCTTAATTACCTTTTTAATTGGACTTAATCTGTTGGCCCAGGATGGATATGCCGTATTGCGTGAAGACCTGTTGAAACAAGCAGATCTTCCGGATTCATTAAAAGTATCAAATTGGACTGTCAAAAGTATTTTTGGATTGAATGGCTCGCAAACTTCATTTGTAAATTGGGCAGCAGGCGGTAGAAACAACATCACGGCGATAGGCTTGGTCGATTTTTCCGCTGTATACCAAAAGAAAAACCTGAAATGGAATAACGACATCAAATTAGCATTGGGCGGACAACTTTTCATGGACTCTACTGGAAGAAAACAAGGCCTTCAAAAAACAGATGACCGCATTGATATTGCATCTGCCTTTGGTTATGAGTTCAAAAAGAAATGGTTTGTTACAACAATCGGCACCTTTAAAACCCAATCACTTGATGGATTCAATTTCCCAAATGATTCGTTACGGATCTCGAAGTTCATGGCTCCCGGTTATATCAATTTGTCTCTCGGGATCGAATTTGCACCAAAACCATTTTTCAATGCCTATTTATCTCTAATTGCCTGCAAATTTACGATTGTAAATGACGAAGTATTATCGAATGCGGGTGCTTTCGGGGTTCAAAAAGCAGTGTATAATGCGGATGGAACCGTCTTAACACCGGGCAAACATTATCGCAGTGAGATCGGGGCATACTTCCGAATGAATTTCCAGAAAGAGATCATGAAGAACATTGAAATGAAAACCCGTTTGGAATTGTTCTCGAACTACATGAACAATCCGCAAAATATCGATGTAAACTTGGAGAATATCTTTGCATTTAAGGTAAATAAATGGTTTTCCGCTTCTTTGCAATGGAACATGATCTACGACGACGATATTGTGATTCGCGACGTCAAAGGTGGAAGTGGACCGCGCACGCAATTTAAATCGGTATTGGGATTAGGTATTTCGTATACATTAACGAACAAGAAGATCTAAAAGCGTATTTTTAACACATGAACTATTTCGCAGATGCTTCTTTGTGGTGGCTGTTGCCGATAGCTATACTTTGTGCAGTATTGGCTTATTGGTATTACTATAAAACAAAGACGAATGCATTGTGGGAAGGAAAACAATTACTGCTATTAACCATTTTACGTGGCTGTGGTCTGTTCATATTGTTCTTATTGCTATTAGGTCTTGTTTGGGAAACCACGAATTATCGGAAAGAGAAACCGCTTTTCGTAACGCTTATTGACCAATCTGGATCAATGAAAAACGGGACCGATTCAGTCCGTCTAAAACAACAAATCACTTCATTTCAAAATGAATTGAAGGAAGCTTACGAGGATCGCTTTGAATTCGTAGACTGGAAAATCGGAGAGCAACCAGCGCTTTTTAATAAGCTCTTATTTACAGAAAAAGAATCAGATCTTTCTGCAGGCTTTAAAACAATCAATGAACTTTACTTCAACCGCAATATCGGTGGAGTAGTGTTGATTTCAGACGGAATCTACAACAAAGGGAATCACCCGATGTATGAGGCAGAACGTATCGAAATGACGCCTATCTTTTGTCTAGGCACAGGAGACACAACCACACAACGCGATGTGATCGTTCGATCGATCCAGACAAATGAAGTTGCTTTTGTAAATAATCAGTTCCCAATTGAAGCGACCATAGAAAGTAATCGACTGCCAGGAAAACAGATCTCCATTCAGTTGTTAGAAGATGGAAAAGTGATCCAACAAAAGAGCATTCAAAACGGCAGTGGCGCAAGCGATCAGCATGTGGTTACCTTTTCTGTAACCGCAAAAAACAAAGGATTTCACCGTTACACCGTTTCGGCCAAAGCACTCGCGAATGAATTTACCACTAAGAACAATCAGCAAACGGGATACGTAGAGATCGTTGACAACAAACAATACATTTTGTGTTTATCATCCGGTCCACACCCGGATATAGCAGCTATCCGTTCAATTTTAGAAGAGGATGAGCAAGCTACGGTTGAATCTGCGCTAACAAGTAGTTTTACTCTTTCTAAGAAGACACCAAACCTGATCGTTTGGTATGAGAACGGTTTGAAGCCCAATCCTGCCTTGTTCAATGAAATTCAAAGAAGAAAGATCCCGATTTGGTTTATCTCAGGACCAACTACGCAACCATCCGTAATTACAAACTACAACTTGGGATTCAAGATCGCTCAAAACGCCCAACAGGAAGACATCTATCCAACTGCAAATGAAGGATTCAACGCTTTTGAATTTACCAAAGAATTTACAGATGCAACGAAAATATACCCGCCGTTGCGTTGTCGTTTTGGAGCAATTCAGTTGCCTGGGAATGCTTCCGTTGTGCTAACACAGCGCATTGGAAACATCCAGAAAAAGGATCCGTTGATGTACTTTTCCGAAAAGCAGCAAATTCGAACAGGAGTCCTACTAGGCGAAGGAATTTGGCGTTGGAAAATGAAAGAATTCGTAGCCAAACAATCCATCAATGGTTTCCGAGAATTTGTACAAAAAACGGTGCAATACCTTACTGTAAAAGGGAGCAATGAGCCATTCCGCATCACCCTGCCAAAACGCTTTCTGACAACAGAAACAATTGATATAAAAGCGGAATTCTACAACGATGCCATGGAACTGATCACTACACCAGAGATCAATTTCAGTTATCAGAAAAAAGGAGGGGAGCGCTTCACTTCTGAATTCTCACCAAACTCCAATTTCTATTTAAACAATATCGGACAATTGGAAACGGGTTCATACACCTGGATTGCAATAGCTAAACACAAAGGAAAAACCTATAAGAAAACAGGAATGTTTGTGGTGGAAGACGTTGCATTAGAAATGTTGGAAACACGCGCTGACTTCGGTGTCTTAACACAATTAACGAAACAATCCAACGGTTCGTTTTATCCAATAAGCACTTATCGTTCGTTGATCAAAGAATTGGAAAAACGAAAAGATATCGCCACACTACAATTCGCCGACATGGGGTACACAGCTATGATCGATTGGAAATGGTTATTTGCGTTATTGATCTTGTTGTTCTCTGCTGAGTGGTTCTTGCGTAGATTCTGGGGAGGTTATTAATAAAGACAAAAAAGGCTCCCTAAGGAGCCATTCATTATTTTTTCAACATATCATTTGCCATCATCTGTTTGACGGATTTATCCATTCCTTCAACGGATCCATCCAAGAAGATGACATTTCCTTGACCTTTTTCAGCAAACTCCTTCACAGCTTCCGTCCACATCGAAAATAAGATCAATGAAGTATCCAAGTTCGCTGCTTTCATTTGCTCTGCCGCTTCGCTCATACCTTTTGCCACTTCTTCGCGGAATAAAGCCACACCTTGTCCTTTCAATTGCAAAGCTTCCTTTTCAGCTTGAGCAGCAATCTTGATCGCATTTCCTTCAGCTTCGGCCGCTTTTGTTTTGGTGATCAACAAGGCCTGGCCTTCATTTTCTGCTGCAGCTTTTAAGTTATTCGACGCAACCACTTTCGCCATAGAAGTAGTAATCTCTGCATCAAACGTAATATCATTCAATTGCAAATCGATCAAATGGAATCCCCAGCTTTCTAAAGTATTGTCCAAAGATTCCTTTACGTCATCTACGATCTCACGACGCAACAACAAGATCTCAGCTTGCTTTTTAGTCGCTACAAACCCTCTGACAGATCCTTCAATTGTTCTTACCAAAGCTTGAATAAAGCTACGTTGATCAACAAACTTAAAGGCAACATTCTTGATTGTTTCCTCTTGAGAATCAAGAACAGAATAAACCAACATGGCTTTGAAATAAACATTCGCCTGATCCTGTGTGATTGCTTGGAATTCCATTTCAATAGCACGGTTCTGAATGGAAACGCGGTTATTTACGCGCTCCAAAAATGGAATACGCACATTCAGTCCCGGTTGTAAAATTCGACGATATTTACCAAACATCGTTACTACGGCAATCGTTCCTTGTTGTACCGTTACAAAACTAAAAACAACTAATACTAAGCCAATTCCGGCATAGATCAAGTAATCTATATTCATCGCATCTATTTTTTTCTAAATCTACAAAAAGAGCCTGTTATTATTGAAATACATTTTATTTTTCTTTTTACATACTATTTTAAATACTGGGGCGTTATTATCGAAAACGACGTTATTTAAGCCTATGGTAAAAAAATACTTTAACAACATGCAACAGGAAGAAAACAATGCCTCAGTAAATCCCTCAGCTGCAGTCATTAACCAACTGTTAAATTACAGTAAATCCCTGGAGGTAAAAAAATTGAAACACAAGCGAGTGCTTGTTAATTTGAACTAACAAAAAGGCTGCCCAAATGGAGCAGCCTTCTTTTATTCTTTAAAGTCCGTTTACCAGATCTTAGCAACTTTTGAACTCGGATTGCGCATTGGATCACCTTCCTTGATTCCGAAAGCCTCGAAAAACTCCGGACAGTTCTTCAATGGACCATTTACACGATACATTCCAGGCGAATGTGAATCCGTAGCAATTCGATTTTTCAACTCTTGTTCTGTATAGTTGATCTTCCACAATTGGGCGTAGGCAATGAAGAAACGTTGAGCAGGAGTATAGCCATTCACCAATTTTCCGCTCTTATACTCATCAGTCATCTTGTACGCATAGAACGCCATTGTCAAACCACCCAAATCTGCAATATTTTCACCCATGGTCAAATCTGCATTCACACAATGATCTGAAAGAGGACAAAAATTAGAATAAGTTTCACCCAAAGTTTTTGTTCGCTCTTCAAATAGTTTACGATCCGATTCCTTCCACCAGTTCGTGAAAGAACCATCTGCTGCGAACTTCGATCCATTGTCATCAAAACCATGTGTGAATTCGTGTCCGATCACCATGCCGATACGCCCGTAATTCACGGCATCTTCAGCATTCTCGTCAAAAAACGGAGGTTGCATAATACCCGCAGGGAACGCAATCTCGTTCAACAAGGGGTGATAGTATGCATTCACCATGTGTGCAGGCATTCCCCATTCTTTGCGGTTTACCGGTTTGTACAATTTACCCAATTCCTCGGCTGTTTCGAATTTTGCCAAATTATCAAGGTTTGCTAAATAATCATCCTTTTTGATCTGCAATTTGGAGAAATCGCGCCATTCCTCAGGATAACCTAACTTACGACCGATCGCATTCAATTTGGTCAATGCTTCAGCCTTCGTATCCGGTGACATCCAATCCAATCCATTGATGCGTTCCTGAAAAGCCTTCAACAGGTTGTCGACCATTTCATTCACACGTTTGTGAGCATTCTGAGAATAAGTGCGCTCCACGAAAGCTTTTCCTAACAACTCACCGATCGGTTGTCCGGTAATCTCATCTATCGCACGATCTGTAATGGGTTTCATTTCTTTTTTACCACTCAATACACCTCCATAAAACTTGAAGTGTGTACCAACAAAATCCTCATTCAATGCGGGCGCATAGTGATTGATCGTTTTCCACTTGAAGTAAGCGATCCAGTTCTCCATGGGAAGTTCTTTCATCATATCATTGATGTTCACCAAATGATCTGGCTGCGAAACAATGATCGTGTCAAACGCCTGAGAACCCAAAGTGATCAAATAACTCTCAAAATCAAAACTAGGAAACAACTGTCGTACTTCCGTGTAAGTCTTCTTATTGTAAGTTCTTTCTGGCAAACGCGCTTCTTCCGGGGGCATCATCGAACTTGCTAAACGCAATTCGAATTCGTAAACCATTTTTGCAAAATCCGCAGATGCTTCCGTCGTATTTCCCAACAAGGCATACATCCGTTCGATATACGATTGGTAAGCCTTTCGAATATCCGCTTTGTTTTCCTTATAATAATAATCTCTGTTCGGCAATCCCAAGCCTCCTTGACCGATGTATACCGTGTTGCGATCAACCTGCTTCAAGTCTTGACCAACTCCAAAACCAAACAAAGCGCGCATACCAACTTTATGTTGTTCAGCTAACGTTCTGGCGATATCATCACGCGACTTCAATTGGTCCAGAGCTGCCAATTTTATTTTAAGCGGCTCGTTACCTTTTGAATTGCGCGTCTCCATATCCGTAAACGATGTGAAGAAATCGCCCAGGATTTGATCCTGACTGCCTGCAGCACCGTTCTTCATAGAACTGGTTTTCAACAATTCCAATAAGATCTCTTTGTTTCGTTTGTCCAACTCATTGAACGATCCCCAACGTGACTCAACATCAGGAACCGGATTATTCTTACACCAGGTACCGTTCGCAAATTGGAAGAAGTCATCTTGTGGACGCACAGATTGATCCATGTAATCCACACTAATGGAAGAAAGTCCTGGGTTCTTGTTGTCAGAGCTAGCAGAAACATCCGGCGTTACGGCTGGTTTACAAGCCGTCAGCACCAATGCTGACAAACTCACGTATAAAATGTTCTTAGTCATTATGCTGGTATTTTTATCATCTCTACATGTGGAATTTCATCTTCGAAATACTCCTTTCCTGTAGAAACAAATCCATTCTTATTGTAAAAAGATTCCAGGTGTTTTTGTGCTGAGATCTTGATCGGAACTACACCAAATTCTTCATAAACAAACTTGATGCAACGATCCATCAACTCCAGACCGACTCCTGTACCACGAAAAGCAGGGTCCAAAACCACACGGCCAATAGCAACTTCGTCGTAAGCCAAACCAGGGTGGAGGATACGCGCAGTTGCGATCACATCGCCTTTACCATCACGCAAAATTAAATGATACGCTTTCTTGTCTTTTCCGTCAAGATCCAAATACGAGCAATTTTGCTCTACAACGAAAGCCTTCAGCCTCAAAGCGATTATATCATGAAACTCATTTAAGGAAAGTTCTTTGTATGGTTTAAATTGCCAGTCTAAATGCATAATATTTAATTGAAAATTTATAGTTGAAAATTGAAAAGTAGAAACGTCCTATTCGTACTTGATTCAATTTATCATGTTTGAATAACACCCACATTGTAAGCTTTTTCAGCCTTTTTATGGTTTGCCATGGAAATTCCTTGCGACAAGAATTCGCGTGTTTTTGCAGGATCAATGATCGCGTCCAGCCACAAACGAGAAGCAGCATAGTATGGTGAAATTTGCTCATCATATCGTGCCTTGATCGTATTGAACAACTCCGCTTCGCGCTCCGGCGTGATCTCTTCACCACGAGCTTTCAAAGAAGCGACTTCGATCTGTAACAAGGTTTTTGCTGCAGAAGCTCCAGACATTACAGCCACTTCTGCAGTTGGCCAACCAACGATCAATCGCGGGTCGTAAGCTTTTCCACACATTGCGTAGTTTCCGGCACCGTAGGAATTACCAACAACCACAGAGAATTTTGGAACCACACTGTTCGACATGGCATTCACCAATTTGGCTCCATCTTTAATGATCCCGGCATGCTCGGACTTAGAACCCACCATGAATCCTGAAACATCGTGGAAGAATACCAAAGGAATATTCTTTTGATTGCAATTCATGATAAAACGCGCTGCTTTGTCAGCAGAGTCATTGTATATCACGCCTCCAAATTGCATTTCACCTTTTGCGTTCTTACTTAATTCACGATTGTTAGCAACAATTCCAACGCTCCAACCATCAATTCGCGCATAAGCACAGATCATTGTTTTCCCGTAGTCAGCTTTATATTCCGTCATGCTATCTTGATCCACGATACAATCCAACAAATCACGCATAGAATAAGGCTTCGCGCGGTCAGCCGGCAAAATACCATAAACTTCTTTCAAGGATCTTTTCGGTTCAACAGATTCGATACGGTCAAATCCAGCTGTCTCCATAGCACCGATCTGGCCCATCATTTTGCGGATCGTTTGCAAGCATTCCTTATCGTCAGCCACTTTATAATCACATACTCCGGAAATTTCCGTATGCGTCGTTGCTCCGCCCAAGGTTTCGTTATCGATCGTTTCTCCGATTGCTGCCTTCACCAAATAAGACCCGGCCAAGAAGATCGTTCCTGTTTTATCAACGATTAAACTTTCGTCGGACATGATCGGCAAGTATGCGCCTCCGGCAACACAGCTTCCCATTACAGCTGCAATTTGGGTGATCCCCATCGAACTCATAATCGCATTGTTTCTGAAAATACGACCGAAATGTTCTTTATCCGGGAAAATTTCATCTTGCATTGGCAAATAAACTCCTGCTGAATCCACCAAATAGATGATCGGCAATTTATTTTCCATCGCAATTTCTTGCGCTCTCAAGTTCTTTTTTCCTGTGATCGGAAACCAAGCTCCCGCTTTAACGGTCGCATCATTTGCAACAACAATACATTGCTTTTTGGAAACGTATCCAATCATCACCACAACGCCTCCTGAAGGACAGCCGCCGTGTTCTTTGTACATACCGTAACCAGCAAAAGCACCAACTTCGAATCGTGGGGTGTTCGGATCCAAAAGCATTTCGATGCGTTCGCGAGCGGTCATTTTACCTTTTTCGTGCAAAGCAGCGATTCGCTTTTCGCCACCTCCTTTGTAGATTTTTGCTAATTCCTGCTCCATTTTGGAGATCTTCAGGCGCATTTCGTCTTCGTTCTTGTTGAATTCCAGTTCTTTTGGATCAATAGCCATGTTAATTCGTTTAATAGCGTTCCAAATATACACAATTCACTGTAGAAAGATATTTGATCACCCTACCTAAATATTGCTTGAAATGCCTGTATTTTTGTCCCATGCAAGATACGTACAAACACAAGGGAATGCGCAAACAGTTGATCGACGAATTGCGATCAAAAGGAATTACTGACGAACGCATTTTAACGGCCTTTGATCAGGTTCCACGCCATTTCTTTTTAGATCTTGCTTTTGAGAAACAAGCCTATTCGAATGTAGCCTTTCAAATTGGTGCAGGACAAACCATTTCTCATCCTTACACAGTTGCTTTTCAAACAGCGTTATTGCAATTGGAAAAAGGGATGAAGGTTTTGGAAATTGGCACAGGATCCGGATTTCAGACTTGCATATTATGTGCTTTAGGCATGAAAGTCTTCTCTATTGAGCGTCAGAAGGAATTGTTCATTAAAGCAAAACCTCTGATCGATCGATTAGGTTTCACGCCCAAATTATTTTACGGCGACGGGTATGAAGGAAAAGCTACATTTGCACCGTTCGACCGAACCTTGGTTACCTGTGGTGCTCCATTCATTCCACAAAAACTGATGGAACAATTGAAAGTGGGCGGCATCATGGTCATTCCGGTAGGCGATGGTGACGTGCAGGAGATGCATCGAATCACAAAGATTTCTGATACAGAATATAAAGAAGAGGTATTCGGAAATTTCAGTTTCGTGCCGATGTTGGAAAAAACGGTGAGGTAACAAAAAAGCCTGTCGACAATGCAACAGGCTTCCGTATCAAAAATTAATTTGCTTAATGTCCTAAAGCTGCCAAGTAACGTTCTGCATCTAAAGCAGCCATACATCCTGTTCCGGCAGCAGTAATTGCTTGACGGTAATTTTTATCAGCAGCATCACCAGCTACAAAAACACCGGGTACATTGGTTAAAGATGTTCCAGGCTTCTCGTATTTGATATAACCAGTTTCGTCCAAATTAATATAATCCTTGAAAATATCCGTGTTTGGTTTATGACCGATCGCAACAAAGAATCCAGTAGCAGGAATCACGGCTTCTTCTCCAGTTGCGTTATTCTTAACACGAGCACCTGTCACACCATTTCCATCTCCTAATACCTCCACTGTTTCAGTATTGTGAAGAATAGTAATGTTTGGTGTGTTACGCACGCGTTCTTCCATGATCTTTGATGCACGGAACTTCTCAGTACGCACCAACATGGTAACTTTTGTACACAATTTAGAAAGGTAATGTGCTTCCTCACAAGCTGAGTCACCAGCACCAACGATAATGGTTTCTTGACCGCGGTAAAAGAATCCGTCACATACGGCACATGCAGAAACTCCACCACCAATTGATAGATAATGTTGCTCTGAAGGTAGACCCAAATATTTTGCAGAAGCACCTGTTGAAATAATGACAGTATCCGCATGGATCTCATGCCCGTCCTCTGTCCAACATTTGTGAACAGGTCCAGTGAAATCAACTTTCGAAATAAACCCTGAACGAATATCTGTTTGGAAGCGTTTTGCCTGAGCTTCCAATTGGAC
>JBMLQF010000244.1:0-3502 GCA_049241705.1 Fluviicola sp.
TCCAACCCTACTCGTTCCATATGCATTACCGGGATCAAGATTCGCCCTGCATTATCCAGCGCGATCAGTTTTGCTCCCTGATGGAACAAACGGTAAAACATACGATTCTTCGGTTTGAACAAATTCAGTTTTGCCAGTTTTGCCGAAAGCTTTTCCCATTCATTCATTGGGTAGAGCGTCAAACAATCCTCAAAGCCTTTGTTCAACATGAATTGCTCCTGGGCATTGGGAGAAAGTTGCTTGCGCAAACCAGCAGGAAAGAGGAACCTCCCTTTCCCGTCCAATTTCACTTCAAATTCTCCTACAAGTCCAGCCATAGCTTAAATAATGGGTAAAAATAGCGAGAATAACCCACTTTTTACCACCAAGTTACACTTTGTTAATAACTTCTAACGTAAGACGTATTAACAAGGTTACACATCACACATCAAAAGTATTGATTTTATTGAATTTTACAAATAAAAAATAAGAGTGGTAAAAAGTGGTAACTTTTGAATAATTGTGGAAAAATTACACTTTTCAACTTGAACAAAATCATTCTTTTTCCTGATCAAAATCATTCTCTTTCGAGGAAGCAATCCTGACCTTCGTAGTGTAGAAAATGTTTAACAAAAACTGAAAAAGTATGTCACTGGTAAAACGAAATGAAAAAGGTTTGTTCCCTTCATTTGATGCATTGTGGGACGATTTCTTAGGAAATGATTTTTTCAAAAAGCGTTTTGAGTTAGGTACAAGCATGCCGGCTGTAAACATCAAAGAAACGGATGGTGAGTATCTGCTTGAGGTCGCTTTGCCTGGATTAAAACGCGAAGACATTCAAGTGGATGTTGAAAATGGCATCATGACCATCCAATCGAGCTCTAAGATGGATAAAGAAGAAAAAGAAGGAGAACGTGTAACACGCAGAGAGTATAGCTATTCCAGCTTTTCGAGAAATTTTTCCATGCCGGAAAACGCAGTTGAGGAGCGAATCTCAGCCAATTATACAGATGGAATATTGAAGATCAGTATTCCCAAACAACAAGGAGACACCAACCAACCAAAACGAAGCATCAACATAGGCTAAGTTTGAGTTACACAATAAAGGCGTCGGTCGATTTGATTGGCGCTTTTTTATTTGTAAGAGTCCTGTAGGAAAACCCTCCAAAAATCTGGAAGATCAGCATCTAGAACGATTTTCACTCCAGTGATCGGATGGGTGAACTCCAGAGAACGTGCATGTAAGAACAATTCAGAAACGCCCAATTTCTCTTCAAAATAATGGTTGTGATGGCGGTTACCGTGTTTCGGGTCATTGATGATCGGGTGTGCGATCTTGTTAGCATGCAAACGGAGTTGGTGGTAGCGACCAGTCAAGGGCTTCATCTCGATCAAACTGTAACGCTGTGTTGGGTAAGGCGGAACATCATAGGGCCTTTCAAATTTCTCCAAACAACGCACCCACGTTTGTGCCTCTCGATAATTTCTGCGTTCGTTCTTAACAGGCGAATCAACCAAGAAAGCCTCATCGGAAACATGACCGCGAACCAATGCCCAATACACTTTTTGAATGGAGTCAGATTCGAATAACTCTTGAAACCGAGCCACATTCTCCTTGTCCTTTACGATTAAAAGCAATCCGGAAGTTTTTCGGTCCAAGCGATGTACCGGCGCGGCGTTTAAGGCAAATTCGCGTTTCACCCATTCCATCACCGACTCTTCATCAATATTGCGTGCAAAGTGAGAGTGATGCACCAAGCGATTTGAAGGTTTGTTCACTACCAAACAATAGTCATCTTCGTATACCACCGGAATCATGTGCCGAATTTACGTATGATAATGATTAGATTTGCAGAAAATTCAGATCATGGTCATCAAAGACGCGCGTTTCATCATTAGTAATACCGATATCGATCAATGTCCGAAAGACGGCTTGCCGGAATACGCCTTTATCGGAAGATCAAACGTAGGTAAATCGTCTCTGATCAACATGTTGGTTGATAAAAAAGACCTCGCTAAAACGTCCGGAAGACCCGGGAAAACACAATTGATCAATCACTTTTTGATCAACAACGAATGGTACCTCGTCGATCTACCCGGATATGGATATGCAAAGGCCTCTAAATCGAGCCGCAGCACCTGGGAACGTTTTATCGCCGATTATCTGACAAAACGAGAAACGCTGATCAACATTTTTGTTTTGTTGGATTCACGCCTGGAACCTCAAAAGATTGACCTAGAGTTCATGACCTGGTGTGCTGAAGAACAATTGCCTTTTTCCATGGTTTTCACGAAAATCGACAAACTTTCCAGTTCCGCCTTGCAAAAAAACTTAGCTGCGTATAAAAAGGAAATGTTGAAACATTGGGAGTCTTTACCACCATTATTCACTACTTCTAGCGAGTCAAAATTCGGACGAGAAAAGTTATTGAATTACATCGACCAGATCAATCAAGCCATCAAGGAAGCCAATTAACCCATTCTTCCTTTAATGGTATTCTCCAGCATCTCAGGAATCGCTGTGAATTTAAAATCAGGAAATCGCTGTAGCCATTTATCGGAAGAATACACTGTCGTTTTTTGAGAGCTGGCTGCCGACTCCTTGGTTATCGTTGGACGTTTGCCCAAGATCCGTGCAATGACCCCTGAAACGCGCCATGCCAATCCAGTTAAGAACGGTCCGGCAAGTATTGACGGTGCCTTGACCTGCATTTGTTTGGATGCTTCATCAAAGAACTCTTTGAATGAAGCGTTATGTCCGGCAAGTAAAAATCGTTCACCTGTAAGTTCCTCGTTAAGCAAGATGCAAATTGCTTTGCTTACATCCCGCACATCTACAAATGCATTTGCTCCTTTTGTGTAAAATCGCAAGCCATTCTTCAATGTGCGCAAGATCTTTAAAGAGCTTTCATCCCAGTTTCCAGGACCAAACATCAAACTTGGATTCACTATTGAAACAGGAAGACCCTCCTCCTGAGCGCGCCACACCTCCTTTTCGGCACTGTATTTCGAAAGCGCATAACCGGATGAACGTTCACCTGCATTCCATTGGTCCGACTCCCGGCGCACGCCGTCAGCTGAACCGATAGAACCGATTGCGGCAGTGGATGAAACGTGTACAAACTGTTTTACTCCGGCAGCAAGGGCAAAATCAAGCATGATAGCTGTCCCTCTTCGATTCACATGAAACAACTTCCAGAAGTCACGTCGATGAAAGGAAACCAAGGCAGCACAATGCACTACTTTTTCTACACCTACTAAGGCATCCTCCACATCTACAATATCTTCAATTTCTCCTTGAAACCAGCTGATGCCTTTTGCCAATTCCTCACAAGTATCTGGAAAATAGTAACGCAACAAACGGTGAACAACCTCCTTTCGAGCTTCTGCGCGATACATTGCCTTCACCTTGTAGCCACTTGCCAGAAGATCTACCACTACATGTGAACCAAGGAGTCCTGTTGCACCCGTTACTAATACCATGGTATAAAATTACAACCAAACATCGGGATGTAAAACACTA
>JBMLQF010000245.1:0-6601 GCA_049241705.1 Fluviicola sp.
CTAAACGTTATTACACCCGTATTACCACTTGTATCGGTTCCACAAACAGAGCGCATCATGATTTCGTACTCTGTACAATCTGTTAACCCATCCAATACGTATGGCGCAGAAACCGCTCCAGCAAAAGTAAATTGAGTGCTGCCAACTTCGCGATAATATAACAAACTTGCTGTTGCACTGCTATATGCCGTAAACGAAACTGTACCTGAAGTATCAGTCAATGATCCCGTTGCCAAAGCAGATGGTGTCAAGCAAAGTGGAGCACCTGTACATGCAACACCCATCAATTCATCGAGTGTATTACGCGCATTCAGACGTCCACCTGAAATGAATTTTGTCGCCAATTGTGCCTTTGGATCCGTTCCGTTCATCAATGCATCCAACACGAGATCTGCACCTTGTTGTGGGTCGTTTTTGACAATAGTCATGAAATCTGTACATGGAATGGAGTAAGCCAAGGCGACCACACCAGCAGTTAAAGGACAAGAGAAGGATGTACCTGTAGTGGTCGTAATTCCAGTTGTTCCACTTGTGGTAACCACATTGATCCCCGGCGCTCCAAACTCAATAGTTTGATCACCAAAACCACCTGCAGTGTTATCGTTATGGTCTGTACGTCCAACACCTAGCATGTATGGAGAATTACAAGCTGTTGGCATATCTCCTTGCACATCCACATCTAAATTAGAGTTTGTGGTTGCTCCTACATTGATGATTCCATATTTACCCAGTGTATCGTAAAAAGCACACCACAACGGATAATTATTCGGGTTCGCACCATCGATTCCCCAAGAAGAACTGGTAGCAACTACGAAAGCGCCTTCTGTTCCGTTAGAATTATTCCATCTTTGACGCATGATCAGTGGATAGGTATAAGCTTCGATTGCATCAGCTTGAGTGGAAATACTGTAATCGCCGATCACCATCAATTTGACATTCCAATTTGCTCCAACAACATTCAAATTGTTGTTTCCTTTGGCTCCCATCATTCCCAGACAGTTTGTTCCGTGAGACCCTGTTCCGTAATTATCATTATTCTGAATAGGATTCCATCCATGATAATCATCGATGTAACCATTTCCGTCGTCATCGATGTTGTTGTTCTCAATTTCATCAGGATTGAACCAGCGATTTCCGGTAAGGTCTTGGTGATCCAAATTTCCACTTTCGATCAATGCGATAACAATATCATCGTTCGTTGCAGTAGATCCACCTGTGGTAATATCCCAAGCCAGATCTGAATCAATATCGGCATCACTCGTACCTCCTGTTTGTCCCGTATTATTATGATGCCATTGTTGACTAATGCTTGGATCGGACGGTAAGGTTGATCGCATTTGAATATGGTAATTATAATCCGCTTCACTGATCTGTGGCAGCAACAACAACTGACGTTGCAATTCGGATGCACTAACCGCGTTCGGATCAAAAGTGATCTTCCAAATACGCATCGGTTTGGAAAGTTCTTTCACCAGCTGCACTCCATATGATGGAGGAAGTTTTTGTAGAACTTCTTTTGCTGAAGTTCCTGCATTCAATTGGATAAGGAATTCCCCATCAACGTAAGGTTTCTGATCGTAATGAGGAGTTTTTTGGCTGTAGACCACCGAAAATATCAGGATCATAGCCATGGAGAGAAATAGCTGTTTCATTTGCTCGTTTTAAGTTTTAGCGGCATTAAGTTACCACTAATAACAGTTATTTCAAGCGCTTGTTCTATATTTTTTTTGAAATCCTATTTGCAACAAAAAAGGCGACCTTTCGATCGCCTTCTATTTAGTTACAAATTGTTTCTTCTGTTATTTTGAGAATCTCACGCACTTCTTCAAGTGTTGGAGCCTCAGCATAGGTGCGCAAAACAGGCTCTGTTCCTGATGCACGGATCATCAACCAACGGTCGGCATCAAAAAAGAACTTCCATCCGTCGATAGTGCCTACATGATCTACCGTATACTTCCCAAATTGTTTGTAAGCATTCGCCTCACGTTTAGCAACGATGTCTTGTTTCAGATCTTCCGTAATGTGCAAGTCATTGCGTTCGAATTTGAAAGACCCCACGATCTCATAAACTTCCTGGATCAATTCATCTAGTGTTTTCCCAGATTTCGCCATGAATTCCCAAATGATCAATCCCATCCAGATCCCATCGCGCTCCGGAATGTGACCCTTAACAGCAATTCCTCCAGATTCTTCTCCACCGATCAACACATCTTCTTCTACCATGATACCGGCAATGTACTTGAAGCCAATCTTCACCACATCGAAATCCAATCCGTAATGTTTGGCCATAACACCTACTCGTGGAGTAGTTGAAAATGCAGTAACCGCTTTCCCGGTCATTCCTTTGTATTTCACCAAATAGTGCATCAACAACAAAATGATGTGGTGCGAATCTACAAACTCACCTTTACCATTATACAATCCAATTCTATCTGCATCTCCATCTGTGGCAAGCGCACAATGAATGTCGCCTTTGGCCTTGATGTAGGTTTCCAGTTCCTGTAAATTCTTTTGAATCGGTTCCGGTGCTTGACCTTTGAAAGATGGGTTATGGTCACAATGCAACAATTGAACATCCGGTAAAATTCTTCGGATCACATTTTGTCCAGCTCCATACATGGCATCATATACGAGGTTCAAACCAGATTTACGAATTGCTTCCAGGTCGAAATTTGCTTCAATGTGCTTCACGTAGCGGGTTTCAAAATCAACAATCTCTAATTCACCGCTGATCTCATAATCACGCAAATCAACCTTGGCATATTCAAACGGAACTGAATCCGGAATAATATCTTCTATCTCTTGAACTTTGTCAGGAGTCAATGGTCCACCGTAATGCGCCTTCAATTTATAACCGTTGTAAGACGGTGGATTGTGTGATGCTGTAAGAATAACACCAAGTCCACAATCAAGTTGATTGGCAGCCAAAGAGATCATAGGAGTTGAAACAAATCCCCGACTCATCTTCACGTCGATTCCTTCATGCAAAAGCACTTTAGCAACCGTCTCAGCGAATAATTCTCCCGCGAAACGACAATCGTGTCCCAGTGCGACACGCGTTTTCCAGCCTGACTGCTTCAACCACTTTGCTGTGGCGTATGCCACACGTGCTACGTTTTCAACCGTGAATTCGTCCGCGATGATCGCTCTCCAACCATCTGTTCCAAATTTGATCTTTGTTGCCAATAGTTTTGTGTTTTTATTTCGTGCAAATATAGCTAAATACACCAGCCAGCATACTTTTCGTACGCATTCAAATCGTCATTTTTTACGATTAAATTTCAATTTCCAGGCGCCAGGAAACCTGGTTCTCTTTACTACTTCGATTTAGCTTGGAATCCAATTGTGCGCTCAAGGCATCCATAATATGTACCCCTTCATTTTGAGCGGATTGATAGAGTCTATCTAAAACAAACTTCAGTTCAAAAGAGAACTTATTACGGTTCAATACCACATTACAAACCAATTGTATTTGTGAACTACTAGACTGACGTGCATCCATCAACAACTCATTCATGAGCATTCCCAATGGAATCGCTTTATCAATGGATATTTCTGCAGCGCTCGAATCTGCATTAATTTGAAAATCAGTTTGCGCTCCGTTATTGCGCATGTGTTGCATCCCATCATTCAAGATCCGTTGGATATACTGGACCAGATTTAAAGCAGTCATGTTTGGATCCCGATACACATACTGATGGATATTCGATAGTGCCGTAATACGATCTAACAATAGATTCAGTTGGGTGCAATCTAGGTTTTCATCCCGCTGCAAACGTACCAAACTGGTGATGATCTGCAAGTTGTTTTTCACCCGATGGTGCACCTCTTGTAAAAGCACCTCTTTTTGTTCCAAAGAAGTCTTTAATTGCTCTTCAATTTTTTTCCTTTCCAAGAATTCAGGGATGCGAAGCTCTTCCATTTTACGAACGAGCGGACTGCTTTTTAAATACGATTCAATACGATTTACCGGTGCCATAATGAACGTACATGCATCATCGCCTTTTGCTTTACATGTCAGTTCTACAGCTGTAAGTGACAAACCAAAGCTTTCAGAACACCAACCGGATGCATACCCCGAATTCATAATACATACCGGAGTATCACTGGCTTTTTTTGCTTCTATCCAGGAACTTGCCTCAAAGGAATTATGGTGCGCGTAATGCAAGAAGAAATTGGCATTAGGAACAGGATTACTGTCTGGTTTAATTTCCACTTTCGCCCATCCCGTAAATGCAAAATGTACTGGTCCTGCCGATAACTTCTCCATGGGATCCTTTAGATGCATCTTTTTGTGAAACGAGCGTGCGTCTTTTTTTCCTAAAACGTGTGCGGTGTCAAAAAGCATGTTCTTCCCGATTGTCAACCCTTGTTCATAGGATGAATGTCCATACATTTCAGCAAAGATCGATAAGAAATCATAGGATAAGGATGCACTTCTCACCAGCAGATAACGCTCTCCATTGATCTCAATTTCTCCCTCACTTGGATCTCTCCGCATCAAAGAAAAATAGGATGAAACAGCCTCTTGCGCCTTTTCAAACAACGGTAAAATCTCATCCGGAACGTCCACGCAATCACCAGACTTTGGAAACATCTGACACTTCAAAGCCTCTAACTCTGCTTTGAGCAAAGCATTCTCTTTCTGTAATTCTTCAGTTGAATGTGATTGGCTATTCATACTACAATATACCTAAATAATTTTTAGACCGCGAAATCTAAACAAAAAAACCCCGACTAAGACCGGGGCTAAATTTGAAATCCTAAATTTATTTTTTGAAGTTCAACAAGGTTTTTTCAATAATCGCAACACACTCTAATAATTGCTCCTCTTTCATAACCAAAGGTGGAGCAAAACGAATGATGTTCCCGTGCGTTGGCTTTGCTAATAAGCCATTTTCTTTCATAGCTAAACACAAATTCCAAGCCGTGGAGCTATCAGGAGTATCGTTCACCAAAATAGCATTCAGCAAACCTTTACCACGAACCTTCAATACAAGATCCGTTTTTTCGATAATTCGGTTCATTTCAGCACGAAATAGTTCTCCTAAACGCGCTGCATTTTGAGCTAAGGCTTCGTCTTTAACCACTTCCAATGCTGCAATCGCTACTTTTGCTGCCAATGGATTCCCACCAAAAGTTGACCCATGCTGGCCCGGCTTGATCACCATCATAACCTCATCATTCGCCAATACTGCAGAAACAGGATATACGCCACCTGAAATCGCTTTACCCAGAATCAAAATATCCGGCTTCACATTTTCATGGTCAACAGCTAACAATTTACCAGTTCGCGCAATTCCCGTTTGAACTTCGTCAGCCATGAATAGCACATGGGCCTGTTCACACAATTGCTTTGCGCCAGATAAATAACCTGCGTCCGGAACATATACTCCTGCCTCACCTTGAATTGGCTCAACCAAGAAACCAACAACATTCGGCTGCTTCAATGCACTTTCTAATGCACCTAGATCGTTATATGGGATTTTAATAAAGCCCGGAGTAAAAGGACCGAAATTCTTATTGGCATCCGGATCTGAAGAGAAAGAAACAATTGTAGTTGTTCTTCCGTGGAAATTCTGCTCACACACAATGATCTGTGCCTGGTTTTCAGCGACTCCTTTTTTCTCGTAACCCCATTTTCTAGCCAATTTGATAGCCGTTTCAACAGCCTCAGCCCCGGTATTCATTGGCAAGACTTTGTCAAAACCAAAATATTCTGTCACGTATTTCTCATACACTCCCAGCACATCATTGTAAAATGCGCGAGATGTCAAGGTTAATGTTTGTGCCTGTTCTGTCAATGCGTGAATGATCTTGGGATGGCAGTGACCTTGGTTCACTGCGGAATACGCCGACAAGAAGTCGAAATAACGTTTTCCTTCAACGTCCCAAACATAGACACCTTCTCCTTTCGATAGAACTACAGGTAGTGGATGATAATTGTGTGCTCCGTAACGATCCTCCAATTGCATTAATGCTTCTGATGACAATTTTTCCATTGTTTCCATTTTTCAAAAAATTTATCGTGCTTGCTACTTGTTCGTCACGGAGAACAACCATCCTTTCCTCATTTACAGACCGCGGGAGAGAAATCACCCCTGATCTTGCAAAGGTAGAAAAGAGAAATAAGAATCGGAAATTCTTACACAAGTTTAAAAAGAATTGTCAAGCCATTGAATTAGAACCCAGCCTCTTCGCGGAATGCAGTATGCATCAAACTGTAGTTCCACATTTTGTTCGTAAATTTGCCCAAAGAAAAATCACGTGGCAACAGTTCAGTTTTCTCAACCAAAAGGAGCATTCTTTAGTAGTTTACGACAAGCTGTCGACGATTATTTCGCGAAAAACCAGCTTGAACCAACTGGAAATTTTCAATTGTATTCCAAAGCTGCTACGCTTATAGCTTTATATATTTTATTCTATGTCGGGATGTTTGCTCCAATAGCAACACCTCTTAAACTTGTTTCCGCGGCATTATTGGGGTTTGTACAAGCCTTAGTAGGGTTTAATATCATGCACGATGCCTGTCACGATGCCTTTCCGAATAAAAAATCGGTTAATTATTGGTTTGGTCTTTCCATGAATGCACTTGGAAGTG